>NZ_JBHUTX010000003.1:0-506476 GCF_042671245.1 Streptomyces sp. NPDC057099 | reverse complement strand
TACATGCTGGACACTGCCCCACCACCAGCCCGAACAGCCCCACCCACCATCACGCCAGGGCCCGCGACCAGCCGAAATCAAGATGGCGGAGGCTCACCGTGTACCTGCAACTCGCTGCCGACCGAAATGAGCTGCCGAGGCTGCTGGAAGCCGTCCAGCAGCACGCCGCCGCCCTTCTCGCGGACGTGGACGAGCGGGACGTCGTCCCCGCGGCGTCGGCCCCGCCACCCGCGCCGCTGCCCGCGCAGGGTGTGGGTCTGGAGGCGACGCTGGACGAGTTCGCCGCCCGCTGGGAACCGACGCTGTCGGCGAGTGCGGGGCCGCGCTACCTCGGGTTCGTCACGGGAGGCGTGACGCCGGCGGCGTTGGCCGGCGACTGGATGACCGCGACCTGGGACCAGAACGCCTTCTCCTCACTGGATGGAGCAGGACAACACCTGGAGCGCGAGTCGATCGCCTGGCTACGCGGCCTGTTCGGACTGTCCGACGACCATCACGGAACGTTCGTCAGCGGTGCCACCATGTCCAACACCATCGGTCTTGCCACAGCCCGGGAATGGCTCGGCGAGCGCAGGGGCGTGTCACCTGCCGAGGAAGGCGTGGGCGGCCTCGGCGCGGTACGGGTGCTGTCGGGGGCCGCGCATTCGAGTGTGTCCAAGGGGCTGTCGATTCTCGGTCTGGGGCGCACGGCCCTGGTCCCGGTGGAGACTCTCCCCCGCCGGGAGGCCGTCGATACGGCCGCGCTTGAGCGTGTGTTGCAAGAGCACGAGGCCGATGGCCCATGCGTGGTCGTCGCCAATGCCGGTACCGTCAACACCGCTGATTTCGATGATCTGCGCGCCATCGCCGCGTTGCGTGAGCGTTACGGTTTCTGGCTGCACGTGGACGCCGCCTTCGGCGCCTTCGCGGCCCTGTGCCCGGGCTACTCGCACCTGGTCGACGGCCTCGATCTGGCCGACTCGATCTGCGTCGACCTGCACAAATGGCTGAATGTGCCGTACGACAGCGCGGTGCAGTTCACCCGCCGACGTGATCTGCAGACAGCCGTCTTCCAGAACTCGGCCGCCTACCTCGGCCCTCTCGGCGACACCCCTGACACGGCCCACCTCACCCCGGAGAACTCCCACCGCCTGCGGGCCGTCACGGCCTGGTTCACCCTGCGCGCGTACGGGCGCGACGGCCACCGAGAGATCGTCGAACGCAGCATCGCCTGTGCACACACCCTGGGCGACGCCATCGACGGCACGCCAGAGCTTCGGCTCCTGGCACCGGTCCGCCTGAACGTCGTCTGCTTCACCCTTGCAGAAGACCCCACCGCCGAACGCCTGGCCGCACTCACCGGTCGACTCGCCGACAACGTCTTCCTCACCCCAACCGTTCTGGACGGTGTGCCCGCGCTGCGGGCCGCGTTCAGCAACTGGCGCACCACCGAGAATGACACCCGACGGGTCTTCACCGCACTGCAGGGCGCGCTTCGCGAACTGTGACCGTCCACGGGAAATCCGGGGTGGCGAAGGGGAAGGTCCATCCGGCGCGCAAGGGTTCATGGGCGATGCCTCGATCCGGTGTCGGCGGTGAGGCCGACGAGAAGGCGAAGTAGTGTCGGAAGCCGTACATCCCCAGCCCGTCCACCACGGGCAGCATGTCTTGGTTCCGTGCGGTACCCGCTCGGCCCGCGCAGCAGGTAACCCTCCCGCGTAGCGCCGTGCTTCTCCTCGTACGGCTCGATCACCTCCCGTACCGAGCGCGGCAGCGGAACCTCGCGGAACTCCCCCGCCTCGCGGTGCTTCAGCTTCGCCGGCCGGCCCGCACACCAGGTCGGCCTGGCACACCCACAATCCTGTTGTCGCCACATCCGGGGAAGGCCGGGCCGGGCTGCGGCAACTCCAGCCCCACTGAGCTCAATTTAGGTTAGGCTAAGCTAAATTGCTCGTGTGGGTCCGGACCGCGTCGCGTGATCGGGGGGGAGAGAATCACCATGGGCTTGCCGGCCATCGGCTCCTATCCCATGCCGGAGCGCTCCGCGATCCCCCGGTCGCAGGTCTCCTGGCGGATCGACCCGGCACGTGCCGCGCTCCTGGTCCATGACATGCAGAACCACTTCGTCCGGGCCTTTCCCGCCGGGCGCGCCCCCGTGGTGGAACTGGTCGACAACATCGCCGCGCTCCGGGAGCTCGCCGACACCCTGGACATGCCGGTGGTGTTCAGTGCGGAGCCGGCCGGACAGCCGCCCGCGCAGCGCGGGTTGGTCGGTGACATGTGGGGGCCGGGAATAGGGGACGAGCCGGATGCCGCGGCGATCATCGCGCCGCTCACGCCCCGGCCGGGCGAGCATCTGCTGGCGAACGTGCGCCACAACGCCTTCCTGCGCAGTCATCTCGGCAGGCTGCTGCGTTCCCAGAACCGGGACCAGCTGATCATCTGCGGGGTGCACGCGCACCTCGGTGTCCTGCTGACCGCCGCGGACGCCTTCATGAACGACATCCAGCCGTTCGTCGTCGCCGACGCGGTCGCCGACTTCTCCGCCGAGGAGCACACCTTGGCGCTCCGGTGGGCCGCGCGCACCGGAGTGGTCTGTACGACGGACGGTCTGCTGCGCGCCCTGCTCCTGCACCGGGAGCGGAGAAACGCGTGACGCTCTCGGCGCGGAGCACCGGTGCCTTCCTCGATGACACATCCCCGAATTGGAGTGACTCCGTGAGCGTGACCCAGGCCGACCCGGTCGCGACCCGTTTCCCGTCCCTTCCCCAGCCGCCGGGTGAACTCCTGGGCAGCGCGGTCGTCGTCAAGTTCGGCGGCAACGCCATGGTGGACGCGAGCCTGCAACGGAGCTTCGCCCAGGACCTGGTGGAGCTGTGGCACGCGGGGCTGCGCCCGGTCGTCGTGCACGGCGGCGGGCCGCAGATCAGCGCGATGCTGGACCGTCTGGGCCTGGAGACCCGTTTCGAGGCGGGCCTCAGGGTCACCACCCCGGAGACCATGGACGTGGTGCGCATGGTGCTGACGGGCCGGGTCCAGCGGGAACTGGTCGGCCACATCAACGCCCATGGGCCCTTCGCGGTCGGCCTGACCGGCGAGGACGCGCACACGATGACGGCGGTGCGGCGGCCGGCCCGGGTGGACGGCAGGACGGTGGACATCGGTCTCGTCGGCGACGTCGTGGACGTGAACCCGGCGATGGTGCGCGCCCTGCTGGAGCAGGGGCACATCCCGGTCGTCTCCCCCGTGGCCCGCGGCGCGGACGGGCAGGTCTACAACGTCAACGCCGATCTGGCGGCCTCGGCCCTCGCCGTCGCCCTCGACGCCGAGCGGCTGGTGATGCTCACCGATGTCGAGGGGCTGTACGCGGACTGGCCGCGCAGCACCGAGGTGATCGGACGGCTGACGGCCGGTGCGCTGGACGGGCTGCTGCCCGGGCTGGCGAGCGGGATGCTGCCGAAGATGGAGGGCTGTCTGCGGGCCGTCCGCGGCGGTGTGCGCAAGGCGCACGTGCTGGACGGGCGCGTGCCGCACGCGGTGCTGCGCGGTGTGCTCGCCGAGACCAGCCCGGGAACGACCGTGGTTCCCGACGCAGTTACCAAGTCCTGACCAGGATCCGGGCGTTGCGCCGCGGATCCAGGGACTGCGCCCAGGGCCGCGGCGCCAGGCGCGCGGTCGTGGGCGTGAAGCCGTAGCGGAGGAACAGTCCGCCACCGCCGGTGGTCGCCGTGAAGAGGGCGTCGAGTGACTGGGCGCGGGCCATGGCCAGGACCGCACGCAGCAGCCCTGCTCCCGCTCCGCTCCCCTGCTGATGCTCCGCCACGCAGAAGTTGTAGACGACTCCTGCGGGTCCGCCGCCTTCTCCCCCTTCGGGATAAGCCCGCATGCCCACGCAGCCCTCCAGGGTGCCGTCCGGTGCCTCCAGCACGAGGAAGTCCGCGGCACGGTCGGCGTAGAGGGAGACGGGGCGTTCGCGCAGCGCACCCGAGCGTACGAAGGGCAGGGACAGGGCGGCGAGCGCGGCGGCATCGTCCGGGCGGGCGGTGCGCACCGAGGGCGACGGCGCGAGAAGAGCGTGCGGCGGCGCGGCAGGGCGCGGCGTAGCCGTGGTCAAGGGATTCCTTCCTCGGTACCGGGCGCGGGCCCGGATCAAACGCGCGGACGGCTCGGGCGGCCGTCGACGTACGTCTCGACGACCTCGATGTCGCCTATGCGGGAGGTGTCGACGCGTCGGGGGTCGTCGCCGAGGACGACCAGGTCGGCGCGTTTGCCGGGAGTGAGGCTTCCCAGGCTGTTCTCCCAGTGGCAGGCGTGCGCGCCGGCGACGGTGTAGGCGTGCAGGGCCTCGTCGACCGTGATGGCCTCGTCCGGGCCGATGAGCTGCCCCGAGGTCGAGGCGCGCTCGACCATGAACTGGACGGCCCGCAGCGGCGATCCGTCGGCGACGGGACGGTCCGAGCTGCCCACCAGTGGGATGCCGTGGTCCAGGAACGCCCGGCCCCGGTACATCCACGGTGCCCGTTCCTCGCCCATGATCGACGCGTAGTCGTCGCCGAAGTACCTGAGGAAGTTGGGCTGGATCACCGCGCTGACGCCGAGGCGCGCGAAGCGCGGGAGCTGGTCGGGCCGGATCAGCCCGGCGTGTTCGATGCGGTGGCGTGCCTCGGGCCGGGGCCGCAGTCGCTGGGCGCGGTCGAGGGCGTCCAGGGCGATGTCGGCCGCGCGGTCGCCGATCGCGTGCACGGCGAGCTGCCAGCCGGCGAGGTGGCCGTCCACGATGAGGTCCGTGAGCGTCTCCGGGTCGTCCTGCAACTGCCCGGTGTGGTCGAGCCCTTCGTACGGGCTGGTCAGCGCGGCCGTGCGGGCCATCATGCCGCCGTCGGTGTAGATCTTCAGCGCGCCCACGGAGAGCCGGTCGTCGCCGAATCCGGTGCGCAGGCCGAGGTCGAGGGCCCTGGGGATGCCGTCGGTCTCGTGTGCCTGGACCGGGCTCAGCCGGTCCCCGGACACCATGAGCTGCACGCGCAGAGGCAGCAGCCCCTGGTCCTGGGCGAGCTGGTAGGCGCCGAGTTCGACGGGGCTGTGCCCGAAGAGCTTGCCGCCGATGCCCGCTTCGGCGCACGCGGTGATGCCCTCGGCGAGGCAGGTGCGGGCCGCCCGGCCGATCGCCTCGGCCAGGTCCTGCTGGGAGTGCGGCAGGCGCAGGGCACGGGCGGCGCCCATGGCCTGCTCGGCGAGGAAGCCGTTCTCGTGCGGGATGTCGGCGGGCAGCAGATCCAGGACGGCCGTGTTGACGACGCAGCCGTGGCCGGAGTCGTGCAGCAGGAAGATCTTGCGTCCGTCGCTGACCTTGTCGAGCTCGGCGGCGGTCAGATGGCGGCCCAGGGCCCGCTGGTCGTAGCCGGCGATGCTCACCCAGTCGCCGGGCGCGCGAGTGCGGGTGACGGCCTCCGCGACGACAGCGAGTACGTCGTCGATCCGGGTGCGGCCGGCGATGCTCGGGGTGTTCTGTTTGAACCCGGTCCAGGCGAGGTGCACATGGGCGTCGATGAACCCGGGGAGCACGGTGGCGCCCTGGAGGTCGATCACCTCACGGGCGGGCAGGGAGGTCACGGCCTCGTCGAGGCCCACGATCCGGCCCTGCCAGATGCCCACGTCATGAGCGACCGGATGGTCCGGGTCCATGGTGAGGAAACGGGCGTTGGTCAGCCTGGTGCAGAGCATCGGTGAGGTCAGACGTCCATCGTCGCGGCGAGGGACCTCGGGCGCAGGTCCGTCCAGTGGGTCTCGACGTACTCCAGGCACGCTTCCCGGGTGTTCTCGGCGAAGGCGGTCGTCCATCCCCCGGGCACCTCGGCGAACGACGGCCAGAGCGAGTACTGGCCCTCGTCGTTCACCAGGACCAGGAAACGGCCTCCGTTGTCGTCGAAGGGGTTGGTGCTCATGCTCGATGCCTCCTTGGAGGGCCAAGATTAGGTTAGGCTCGCCTAATTGACTGGAGCTTAGCCTTTGTCCCTTCCCTCTCACAAGGAGACAGTCATGCGCCTGGTCGCGGCCGACATGGAGGACGCCGACGCCTTCGCCGGGTTCGGGCTGCCCGGCGCGCCCGGCACCGAGGAGTTCTGGGCCGCGGCGGGGGCGCCCGCCGCGAAACCCGCCGAGGACGGTGGTTGGGTGACCTTGTTCCTGTGGCGCGGGTCGGAGGCGAGGGTCGGGTTCGAGAGCTGGTCGGAGCCGGTTCCCCTGCGGCGCTGGGCCGACTCGGACTGCTGGTACGCCGAGGTGCGCATGCCCGAGCGGCTGCGGGTGACCTATCAGTTCCTGGTGGACGACGCGGCGTACGCCGACCCGCTCAACCCGGCCGGTGCGGGCGGTGACCGGTCCATCGCGGCGACGCCGGACGCCCCGGAGCAGCCGCACTGGCCGGTCGTCGGCGCCGACGAGGTGCTGCCCCTGCCGCGTACGCGGATCCGCTGGGCCAGTGAACGGCTCGGGGGGCGGCGGACCGTGCGGGTCCATCCGGTGGGCGGCGGCGGTCCTGTGGTGCTGCTGCTCGACGGGGACGACTGGCTGTATCTGCACCCGGCCATGACCGCGTTCGGCTCGGCCGTGGCCGCGGGTGAGTTGCCGCCGGTCACGCTGGTCTTTCTGCCGGCCAAGGACCGGGTCGAGGAGTTCACGTGCCGGGCCGAGTTGTGGGAGGCGGTGCGGGACGAACTGCTGCCGCTGGTGGCGGAGTCGGGTGTGCCGGCCGATCTTGACCGGTTGGTGGTTGCGGGGCAGAGCCTCAGCGGGCTGAGCGCGGTGTACGCGGCGCTGGAGTTTCCCGGGCTGGTGTCGCGGGTCGCTTGTCAGTCGGGGTCGTTCTGGTGGCAGCCGGGTGCGATGGGGGCGGCTGATCCGTTGGGGGGTGCGGTCGGGGGTGTGATCGCTGAGCGGTTGCGGGAACAGCCTGATCTGTCGGGGCTGCGGGTTGCGTTCGATGTCGGGGAGCATGAGACGCGGATGTTGCCGCACTGTGAGCTGGTCGAGGCCTTGGTTGAGCAGGGTGGTGCGAGTGTGCGGGTTTCGCGGGCGGCTTCCGGGCATGACCGGGCAGGGTGGCGGCATGCATTGGTCAGGGACGTGGGCTGGGCCCTCGGTGAATAGTCGTCTGCGGGCCGTTGGGGGCTGAGCGCGCCCACGCGGCGGAGCCGCAAATCGACACAGCCCCGCGCCCCTAAGAAGCCCCCCGGGCCCCCTCAGAAGGTCACCGTGCGACCGCCAGGCAGTATGCCTCGTCGTTGGCCAATAGATTGCGGTGGGTGTCCTCCGCCGTGACCACGCCCTCGTCCAGGACCAGCACCCGGTCGGCCGCGTCCAGGAAGGCCGGGCTGCTGGTGATGACCACCGTCGTGCGGCCCCGGCGCAGCTTCGCCACGTTGCGGGCGACGAGTTGTTCGGTGACCGCGTCGACCGCCGTCGTCGGGTCGTGCAGGACGAGGACGTCCGTGTCGGCCGCCAGCGCTCGGGCCAGGGACAGGCGTTGGCGCTGGCCTCCGGAGAGGTTCGCGCCCCGGTCGCGGACGGCGTAGTCGAGGCCTTCGCGGTGCAGGGCGACGACGTCGGTCAGCATGGACGCCTCGACGGCCTCGGGGACCGAGCGGCTGGTGCCCGAGGGGTCGATGTTGGTTCGCAGGGTGCCGGCGAAGATCTCCCCGTCGTACGGGTTCACGAGGAGGTGCTCGCGGACCGCCTCGACCGACAGGTCCGCCAGCTCCTGCCCGCCGATCCGGACGGCTCCCTCGTAGGTGTCGGGCGGGACGTTCGCGGCCAGGACGGCCGCCAGGTCGGCCGCGGCGCGCGGCTGGTAGGCGGCGATGGCGACGAACTCGCCGGCCGCCACCCGGAATCTCACCTTGTTCAGGGAGCCGTGGCGGACGTGGTCGATCTCCAGGTCCGCGCCCGGGGCCGGTCGCCCGGACCCCGGCGTCGTGACCGGCGGCGCCGACAGCACCAGCGCCATCCGCTCGGCCGACGCCCGCGCGATCATCACGTACTTGGGCATCTCCGAGAACAGCTTGAGCGGTTCCATGATGAACTGCGCCAGGCCCACGGCCATGACGAGTTCACCGATGGTGATCCGGCCGTCGAAGGCCAGCCAGCCCGCCATCAGGGTCACGGCCCCGGCCAGGACCGCGTTGAGGGCCAGTGCGGTGCCCGCGTACACGCCGTTCACCTTGGCGACGACGACCGACTGGTGCCTCGCCTCGGTACTGACCTTCCGGTAGGAGCCGAAGGCCGCGTGGTTGCCGCCGAATCCGTGCAGCGGGCGCAGGCCGGTGATCAGGTCGGCAACCTTCGCGCCGGCCCGCGCCACCCGGGCCTGCTGTTCCTGGGTGCTGCTGCCGATCCGCCGGGACATCACGCTGAGGATCGACAGGATCGCGACGGTGCCCACGATCACGAGCAGGCCGAGCCGGATGTCGGCCAGGCCCAGCGCGACGGCCGCGACGATCACCGCGACCATCGAGCTGATGAGCATCGGCACCACTTCGACGATGTCGGCGGTCTGGTCGGCGTCCTCGGTGGCGATGGTCAGGACCTCGCCGGACTTGAGGTCGACGTCCCTGGCCACCGGTTGCAGGCCGCAGGCCGCGACCTTCACTCGCCAGCGGTGGGCCTCGGTCGTGTTGGCCTTCTGCAGGATCCGCATGCCGAACCGCCACGACAGCGACACCGTCGTGATGATCACGGCCAGCGCGGCGATCGACAGGGCGAGCGCGTCGAGGCTCCGGCCGTCCTGCATCGTGTGCTCGACGATCAGGCCGAGCGCGATGGGGAAGGCCGTCTCGCCGGCCTGGTACAGGCCCATGAGGACGGTGCCCCAGGCCATGGCGCCGAGGTTGCGGCGCAGGGCCGTGCGGAGGATGGCGGCCCCGGGGCGGGGGCGCTGCGTGTCAGTTGTCATCGAGGTGGCGGGCAATCGCTTCGGGGGTTCGCAGGGTGAACAGGTCTCGGATGGTGATCACTGGACCGTACTCGCGGCGGAGCAGGCCGATCAGCCGTACCGCCAGCATGGAGTGTCCTCCGAGGGACACGAAGTCGCTCACCGCGCTCACCTCGTCGTCGTCCAGGTCCAGTGCTTCGGCGAAGTACTCGCACACCACGGTCTCGGTCTCGGTCTCCGGGCCCCGCTCCCCCACCGTGGTCAGCGCGCCGAGCGGCTTGGCCTCGGGCAGCGCCTTGGTGTCAGCCTTCCCGTTCACCGTCAGCGGGATGCTGTCGACCTGGGCGTAGTGCGTCGGCCGCAGGAAGTCCGGCAGTCCGGCGCCCACGTCGGCGGCGACCGCCGCGAGGTCGGCGCCGTCCAGCACGAGGTAGGCGGCCAGCCGGTAGGCGCCGTCGACCTGTGGGTCGGGCTGGGCGACGGCGGCGACGAACCGGACCGCCGGGTGCGCGGCGAACACGGCCTCGACCTCGCCGAGTTCGACGCGGTGGCCCCGGATCTTGACCTGCTGGTCGGTGCGGCCCAGGTACATCAGGTTGCCGTCGGGCCGGCGGATCACCAGGTCACCGGTGCGGTACATGCGCTCGCCGGGCTCGCCGAACGGGCAGGCGACGAAGCGGTGCGCGCTCTGGGCGGGCTGCCCCAGATAGCCGCGCGCGATGCCGATGCCCGACACGTACAGCTCGCCGGGCACCCCGTCGGGCAGTGGCCGCAGCCACGGGTCCAGGACATACACGTCCGTGTTGTCGATGGCGACGCCCACCACCGGGTCCTCGCACTCGAAGGTGCCGACGCCCAGGGTGTTGATGGTGTACTCGGTGGGTCCGTACAGGTTGTAGCCGACCGTGCCCTCGGTCTCCGCGAGCCGCTGCCACAGCGTCGGGGTGACGGCCTCGCCGCCCAGCAGTACCAGCGCCGGCCGGCGGTCCGGGTTGTCCAGCAGGCCCTCGGCCACCAGCTGCTGCGCGTAGGTCGGGGTCACGTTGATGACGTCGATCCCGTGCTCCAGGCAGTACTCCACCAGCGCGGGCGCGTCGCGGCGCAACTCCTCGTCGCAGATGTGCACCTCATGGCCGTCGGCGAGCCACAGCAGCTCCTCCCACGACATGTCGAACGCGAACGACACGGTGTGCGCGATCCGGAAGATCCGGTGGCCGTGCTCCGCCAGCACCGGCTCGAAGATCCGGCGCTGATGGTTGATCAGCATGTTGGTGAGCCCGGCGTACTCGGTCACCACGCCCTTGGGCTTTCCGGTCGAACCGGAGGTGTAGATCGTGTACGCGGGGTGCCGCAGCCGGTCCGGGTCGTCCGGCGCGAACGTCACGTACGGCTCGGTCTCGGGAAGGGGCCGGTCCAGTTCGATGAGGTCGCCGGTCAGCCGGGGCGAGACGGCGCTCACGGTGAGGATCACGTCCGGGCGGGCGTCGTCGACGATCGCGGCGATCCGCTCGTCCGGGTGGTCCAGCTCCAGCGGTACGTACGCGGCGCCGACCCGCAGCACGGCGAACAGCGCCGCGATCCAGTCGAGGGAGCGCGGGATCGCGAGACCCACGGTCGTCTCGGGGCCGATGCCGCGCGCCGCGAGCACTCCCGCGACCGCGCGGCTGCGGTCCCGGAGTTCGGCGAACGTCATCGTCGCGCCGTGGGCGACGAGCGCCACCCGCTGCGGATCGCGGTCCGCGGCCTGGTCGAACCGGTCGACGACCGTGTCCGTGCCGACGTCCGTACGCTCGTCCCGCACGGGCTCGGGACCGAGCCCCCGCAGCGCGCCCACCGGCCCGGTCGACCGGGCGAGGTCTTCGAGCACGCTCAGGTAGTCGTCGAGCAGGCGGCGGGCGTTGCCGTCGTCGCCGTCGCGGTACTCCAGCTTGACCGTGAGCCGGTCGCCGGGGGTGACGACCCAGGTGAACGGGTAGTGCGTGGAGTCGTCGGCCTTCACCGAGGTGATGCCGTGCCGGGCGTTCATCTCGGCGAACGCGTCCATGTCCAGGAAGTTCTGCAGCACGAACAGGTTGTCGAACAGGGTGTCGTGCCCGCTGGCCCGCTGGATCTCGCCGAGCCCCAGGTGCTCGTGCTCCATCGCCTCGACCCGAGCCGTCTGTACGTCCGACAGGTACTCCCGGACCGACTCGTCCGGCCGGGCCCGCGTCCACGTGGGCACGGTGTTGAGCAGTACGCCGACGATGCCGTCCAGGCCCTCGCCGTCGCGGCCGGAGACGGTCACGCCGAACACCGCGTCGCCGCGGCCGGTGTGCGCGCCGAGCAGCAGGCCGAACGCGCCGGTCAGTACCGAGTTCAGCGTGACGCCGTGCACCCTGGCCGCGTCCCGCAGCAGCTCCGACCGCTCGGCGGACAGCGTGTGCACGAGCGCGCTCGGCAGGTCGTCCGAGAGCGTCGGCGCCGGTCCGGCGAGCAGCGTCGGGCCGGGGAGACCGGCCAGGTGATCCGCCCAGAAGCGTTCCGATACGGCGGGGTCCTTGGCGTCGAGCGCCCGGGCGTACTCCTCGAAGCTCGGTGTGGCCGGCGTCGGGTCGAGCGGCTCGCCCGCGAGGACGGCGCGGTAGGCGTCGAACAGGTCCCGCAGGACGATCTCGCGGGACCAGCCGTCCCACAGCAGCAGGTGGTAGCTGAGCAGCAGTCCGTCGCGGTCGTCGGGCAGTCGTACGACGGTCAGCCGGATCAGCGGCGGCTCGCCCGGGTCGAACCCGGTGTCGCGGTCCCGGGCGCGCAGGGCGTCGGCCTCCGCGTCCGTCGACAGGGCGACCGTACGGACGTCCACCCGCCGGCCGGCCTTGAGGACCTGGACGGGATTCCCGTCGTCGTCCGTGCCGAAGCCGGCGCCCACGACCGGGTGCCGTGCGATCACGTACGCCATCGCCTCGGCCAGCGCGTCGGTGTCCAGGCGCCGGTCGAAGGTGAACCAGCTCTGCGCGACGTAGTGTCCGGCCGTGCCCGCCATCTGGGCCTGGAAGAACAGGCCGCGCTGGAGCGGGGTGACCGGTGCGGTGCGCTCGGCCGTCGTGGCGGCGTCGGCGATCTGCTCCAGCGCACCGCGCCAGTGCTCGGTGATCGCGTCGGGTATGCCCTCGGCGAGGGTGAACTCGGCGAGCAGACTGCCGGTCGCCTCGTCGGTCCAGGCATTGACCTCGACGGCGTACGGGCTGCCCTGGTCACCTGCGGTGAGGTGCAGCGCCTGGGACTCGCTGCCCCGGCCGAGGTAGTTGAACAGCACCTGCGGGCGGGCGGTGAGCAGCGGGGCCGTCTGCGGGTCGAGGTACCTGAGCTGCCCGTAGGCGACATGCGCACGCTCGTCCGGCTGCCGTTCGGCGACCTCGCGGGCCGCGGCGACCGGGTCGGTGTGCGCGGTGAGCCGTACGGGAGCGATGGCGGTGAACCAGCCGACCGTACGGGTGTAGTCGTGCTGTTCGAGGACCGGGACCCGGCCGTGCCGCTCCAGTTCGATCGCGAGATCGGTGGGCGACGGCTGGACGCGGGTCAGCGCGGTGCGCAGCGCGCCGCACAGCAGCTCGGTCAGTCCGACGCCGAGGGCGGCGGGTGCGGTGCGGGTGAGGCGGTCGCTCACGTCGGGGGCGAGCACGACCGTGGTATCGCGCAGTCCGCCGACCGTGGGCAGCAGTTCGGGCGCCTGGAGCGTGGTGGTCCAGTGGCCGAGGTCGTCGAGCGCGTGGGTGGAGTGGAGCGTCAGTGCGTCGGCGTACTCGGCGTAGGACGTGGTCGGCGGGGCCAGGGGCTCCCCGCGGAGGGCCGTGGTCAGGTCGTCCAGCAGGATCAGCCAGGACACCGAGTCGACGGCGAGGTGGTGCACCGTGACCACGAGGGTGCGGGTGGCTTCCAGCCAGGCGAAGGCGATGACGTGTCCGGACTCGGGGTCGAGCTGTGCGGCGGCGTCGTTCGCCACGGCCGTGGCGTCGGTGGTGTTCGGGCGTACGACGGTGACCTCGTGGGCCGGTTCGGTGCGCAGGGCCCATACGCCGTGGGCGGTGCGGAGGTGCAGTCGCAGGGTGGGGTGGGCGGCGACCAGGGCGTTCGCGGCGCGCCGGACGTCGGCGAGCCCTGTGCCCTCGGGGGCCTGGAGTGTCCTGGCCTGGGCGAATCGGGTGAGGGAGCCGCCGAGTTCACGTTGGCGCAGGATGATCGGGGTGAGGGTCAGAGGGCCGTCCTCGCGGTGGGTGGAGGCGGTCTGGGGTGGGGCCGTTCCCAAGTGCGCGGCGAGGGCACGTGGTGTCTTGAGCAGGAACACGTCCTTCGGCGCGATGTGCAGGCCGAGCGTCCGAGCCCTGTTCACGACCGTGATGGCGATGATGCTGTCGCCTCCGGCGTGGAAGAAGTCGGTGTCGGCGGCTATTTCCGAGCCGGGCAGTGTCTGGGTGAAGATCTCGATGAGGGTGGTGACTGCTGAGTTCTTGTCTGCGGGTGCGTTGGGGCTGGTCGCGCAGTTCCCCGCGCCCCTAAGGGACATAGCCGCACGCTCGGTCAAGATCTTTCGGTCCAGCTTGCCGTTGACCGTCAGCGGCAGGGCGTCGGTCGTGAGGACCTGGCCCGGGACCATGTGCACGGGCAGCTTCTCGGCCAGCAAGGCGCTGAGATCGGCGGGCACACTGCCCACCACGTGCGCGACCAGATAGTCACCACTGTCCGCCACCGTGACGGCCACGTCCACCACACCGTCGAGTTCTCGTACGGCGGACTCCACCTCGCCCAGCTCGATGCGGAAGCCCTTGAGCTGTACCTGGTCGTCGGCACGGCCGGTGAACTGCAGTTCGCCGTCGAGGGTGCGGACGGCGAGGTCGCCCGTGTGGTACATGCGGGAGCCGTCGTCAGCGAAGGGGTTCGCGACGAAGCGGCCGGCGGTGAGGCCGGGCCTGCCGAGGTAGCCGAGCGACACCTGGTCGCCGGCGACGTAGATGGCACCGACCTTGCCGGGCGGCACCGGGCGGAGCCGGTCGTCGAGGAGGTAGGTGACCAGGCCGGGGATCGGGCCGCCGATCGGGCTGACCTCGTCGCCGGGGCCGAAGTCCTCGTCGGTGAGGACCCGGTGGGTGACGTGGACGGTCGTCTCGGTGATGCCGTACATGTTGACCAGCTCGGGCGTACCCGTGCCGTGCCGCTCGACCCAGCCGCGCAGGCGTCCGAGGTCCAGGGCCTCGCCGCCGAAGATGATCCGGCGCAGTGCGGGCAGCGGCTCGGCGGCGAGCCGGTCGGCCTCGATGAACTGGTAGAACGCCGACGGGGTCTGGTTGAGCACGGTCACCCCGCGCTCGCGGACGAGCCGGTGGAAGTCGACCGGGGAGCGCGTCAGGCCGTACTCGGGCACCAGCAGCTCACCGCCGTACGCCAGCGCGCCCCACAGCTCCCAGACGGCGAAGTCGAAGGAGAAGGAGTGGAACTGGACCCACACGTCCCGCGGGCCGAAGTCCATGTCGGGCTGGGTGTTGGCGAGGAGCGTGACCACGCTGGAGTGCGGGACGGCGACGCCCTTGGGCCTGCCGGTCGAGCCGGACGTGTAGATGACGTAGGCCGGGTTGTGCCAGTTCACCTCGGACTCGGTGGCGGCGTCACCGACCGGCAGCTCCTCGCCCTGGACGAGTACCCGGGCCGGTACGTCCGCCCTGGCCAGCAGCTGGGTGAAGCGGTCGCGCTGCTCGCGGTCCACCAGGACGACCTGGGGTGCGGCGTCGGCGAGGATGTACTCCAGCCGGTCGTCCGGGTAGGCGAGGTCGAGCGGGACGTAGGCGCCGCCGGCGCTGACGATCGCGACCAGGGCCACGACCTGTTCCAGGGAGCGCGGGACGGCGACTGCGACCCGCTTGCCGGGGCCGACCCCGGCCGCGCGCAGGGCGGAGGCCAACTCGTTCTTGGTGACGGCCAGTTCGCCGTAGGTCAGGGAGCGGGTGCCGCCGTCGAGGCCGCACTGGGTGACGGCGGTGGCGGCGGGGTCGCGGCGCGCGGCGGTGTCGAACAGGTCGCCCAGCGTCGTCGGGGTGATGGGGGCGGGACGGCGCTCGATCCCGGGTGCCAGGTCAGTGACCAGGGCGTCCGGCCGGGTGAGCAGGCCCGTGAGGGTGTGGGTGAACGTGTGCAGGATCGACTGCGCGGTCGTCTCCCGCAGCAGTTCGCCGTCGTAGATCAGGTTGAAGCACGGCCGTCCGTCGAGCGCACGCTCGACCACCAGCGTGAGCGGGTAGTGCGGTGCGCCCTCGTTGACGAGGTCGGAGACGACCAGGGTGTCGTCGGGTCGGCGCAGGGCGGTGACGTCGGTGGCCACGTCGAAGACCACGAGGGTGTCGAAGAGGGATCCGGCGCCGGCCTGGCGGCCGATCCTCGCCAGGGAGACGTGCTGGTGCGGCAGGACCGCGCTCTGGTGCTCCCGTACCGAGGCGAGCAGGTCACCGGAGGTGGTGTCGTCGGCCCAACGGGCGCGTACGGGGATGGTGTTGATGAACAGACCCACCATGTCCCCGATGCCGGGCACCTCGGCGTCACGGCCGGAGACCGTGGAGCCGAACACCACGTCGCTGCCGTGCAGGATGCCGCCGAGCGTCACGGCCCAGGCGCTGTGCACGGCCACGCTCAGCGGCACGCCGGCCTCGCGGACGGCGGCGTCGAGGTCGCCCTCGGGCTCCACGGCGGTGTCGGCGAAGCGGTCGGAGGGGGTGTGGTCCTCCGCGACCAGTGAAGGGCCGGGCAGGTCGGCGAGTTCGGCGTGCCAGACGCGGTCGCTCTCGTCGTCGTCGCGTCCGGCGAGCCAGTGCACGTAGTCGGCGAAGCCGCCGATCGGGTAGACGGTCCCCGGGGCGTGGTACTCGGCCAGGAGTGCGCGCAGCATCGGTGGCACGGACCAGCCGTCGGCGATGATGTGGTGCACGGTCTGGACCAGGACGTTCCGGCCGGATCCGGCGCGGACGAGTGTGTACCGCATCAGCGGGCCGGTGGCCAGGTCGAAGCCTTCGCGGCGGTCCCGCTCGGCGAGGTCGCGTATCTCCTCGTCGGTGATGCCGGGGCGGTCGAGTGTGGTGAAGGGGGCCTCGACGCCGCTCTCCAGGACGGAGACCACGCGGCCGTCGGCGAGGGCGGTGAACCGGGCGGCCAGGTTCGGGAAGAGGGCGAGCAGCCGGGTGGCCGCCGCCACGAGCCGGTCGGCGTCCACCTCGCCGTCCAGGGTCAGGAGTTGCTGCTCGACGTAGGCGCCCGCGGAGTCGTCGTCGAAGACGGAGTGGAAGTACAGGCCCTCCTGCAGCGGGGTCAGCGGCAGGACGTCCCGCAGCTCCGGGCCGTCGAGGGCGTCGACGTCGGTCTGGGTGAGGGGCACCAGGGGGAAGTCGCTGGGCGTGTGGCCGCCCTGGTCGAGTGCGGCGAGTCCGGCCAGGGCCACCCGGTAGTAGTCGCCGATGGCGGTGATGTCCGCGTCGGTGAACATGCCGTCGGGCCAGGAGATGGTGGTGACCAGCTCGTAGTCGCCGGTGGAGGCGGCGGGTTCGGCGATCGCGTTGAACTCCAGGGCGCGCGGCAGGCGCATCTCCGGGTCGCGCTTCTCGCCCAGCTGGCCGGTGGTGCCCGCGAGCTGCCAGTCGCCGGGGGCGCCCGCGGCGAAGCGGCCCAGGTAGTTGAAGAGGACCTGGGGTGCGGGGGCGTCGAACTCGCTGCCGGTGAGGTAGCGCAGGGCGCCGTAGGAGACGCCGTTGTCCGGGACCCGGGCGAGGTCTTCCTTGACGGCCTTGAGGGCGGCGGTCAGATACGCGGGGGTGGTGAGGTCGGCCGCCGTGCCGGGGTCGACGGTCACCGGGAAGAGGGTGGTGAACCAGCCGACGGTCCGGGACAGTTCCGGTTCGAAGCCGGCGGAGCCCGCGACGAACTGCCCTTCGCGGCCGTGGCCTTCGAGTTCGATGTGGGCGAACGTCTGGTCCTGGCCGAGGTCGCGGCGCCGACGGGCGAGGGCGACGGAGAGCGCGGTCAGCAGGACGTCGTTGACGCCCGCGTGGAACTTCGCCGGGATCTCGCCGAGCAGGGCGGCCGTGATCTCGGGGCCGACCGAGACGGTCCGCAGCCGCTCGTGCGCGACGGTGTCGGTCTCGGACAGGGCGCGCCTGCCGATCAGCTGGTCCTCGCCCGGCAGGGGGCGCCGGTAGTAGGCGCTGTCCGCATCGAACGCGGCGCGTTCCAGCAGCTGGGTCCAGCGCCGGAAGGACGTGCCGACCGGGGGCAGCTCGATCGGCGTGCCCGAGGTGAACTGCCGCCAGGCGGTGGCCAGGTCCTCCATCAGGACCCGCCAGGACACGCCGTCGATCACCACGTGGTGGGCGACCAGGACCAGTTGCCGCGCCTCACGGCGCCAGACGGCGCGCAGCATCGCGCCGGCGTCCGGGTCCAGTCCCCCGGTGGCGAGCGCGGCGCACTCCTCGACCGGCAGATCGCTCTCCTGCCAGGTCACGAACGCCCCGTCCGCCTCCGGGATGTCGAAGCTCCAGTCCTCGCCGCGCACCAGCTTGGCGCGCAGCATGTCGTGGTGCCGGACGAGGGCCGAGAGGGTCTCGTCGAGAGCGCCTGCGGTCAGGTCCGCCGGGGTGTTGAGCACGACGGACTGGACGAAGCCGTCGACGGCGTCCGTGGTCTCGCCGAGCCACTGCACGATGGGCGATCCCACGACGGTTCCGGTGGCGACGTCGGCGTGGTCCGTGGTGGAGACGTCCTCACGGCTCGCGACCGCCGCGAGGGCGCCCACGGTGCTGTGGGTGAAGATCTGCCGGGCCGTGACGTGAAGGCCCTCGTCGCGCAGGGCGCTCAGCAGGGAGATCGCCAGGATGCTGTCGCCGCCGAGCTGGAAGAAGTCCTGGTCGACACCGACCTCTTCGAGCCGCAGCACCTGCGCGACCGCGGCGCACACCGCGCGCTCGTCGTCGGTGGTGGGACGGACGAGGGAGCCCGTGTCGATCGTGGGCTCGGGCAGGGCGTTGCGGTCGAGCTTGCCGTTGGCGGTGAGCGGGAACTCCTCCATCACGACGAGGTGGGTCGGCACCATGTACTCGACCATGTGCTCGGTCGCCCAGGCCTTGACCTCGTCCGCCCGGAGGTCCTCGCCGCCGGCGGCCGGGATGACGTAGCCGACCAGGTACGTGCCGCCCGCCGAGTTCTTCTTGGCGACGACGCAGGTGTGCCGGACCCGGGGGTGTTCGGCGAGACCGGCCTCGACGTCCTCTATCTCCAGCCGCATGCCGCGGATCTTGATCTGGTTGTCGGCGCGGCCGAGGAAGTCCAGGGAGCCGTCCGGGGCGAAGCGCGCGAGGTCGCCGGTGCGGTAGAGGCGGGAGCCGTTGGCGGCGAAGGGGTTGGCCACGAAGCGGGAGGCGGTCAGGCCGGGGGCGCCCACGTATCCGCGGCCCAGGAGGAAGCCGCCCACGTAGAGTTCGCCGCCGACGCCGACCGGGACGGGGCGCAGTTCCTCGTCCAGGACGTACAGCTGGGTGTTGGGGTTGGCCTTGCCGATCGACGTCGACAGGCGTTCGGCCGCGCCCCGGTAGATGACGTGCGAGACGCCGATGGTCGTCTCGGCGGGGCCGTAGCCGTGGTACATGGGGATGTCGAGCTTGGTGCGGAACCGCTCGTACAGCTCGGGGGTGAGCACCTCGCCGCCGCACCACACGTGCCGCAGGCTGTCCAGGCGGCCGGTGTCGCCGGCCATCTCCAGGAGCACGTCCAGCATGGACGACACCAGGTAGGTGAAGGTGACGCGCTGTTCGGCGATGACGCTCAGCAGATGGTGCGGGTCGCGTTCGCCGCCGGTGCGCAGGACCACCAGCCTGCCGCCGGAGACAAGGGGCAGGAAGATCTCGTTGATGGATATGTCGAAGGACAGCGGCGCCTTGAACAGCGACGCGTCGTCGTGGCCGAAGCCCAGGATCTCGTTGACCTGCCACAGCAGGCGCTCGCTGATCGCTTCGTGCCGGATCATCGCGCCCTTGGGCCGCCCGGTCGAACCGGACGTGAAGATGACATACGCCAGGGCGTCGCCGAGGACGGTGACGCCGGTGCCCTCGGCGGGGTAGGAGGCGTACCCCCAGTCGCCGAGGTCGACGGCCACGGCCTCCGGTTCGGCCGGGTCGTGTTCGCCCGAGGCGTTGAGCTGCAGGACGACCCGGGCGTCCTCGATGACGACGGCCCGGCGCGCGGCGGGCCACTGCGGGTCGAGCGGCACGAACGCGCATCCGGCCTGGAGCGCGGCCAGCAGCCCGATCACCATGTCGGCGGAGCGGGCCAGGGAGATACCCACGACCTGTTCGTGGCCCAGTCCGCGTGCGATGAGGTGGTGGGCCAGCTGGCTGGAGAGCTCGGCTGCCTGACGGTAGGTCAGCGAGCGGTGCTCGTCGACGACGGCGACGGCGTCCGGTCTGGCCAGCGCCTGCTCCCGGAACATCTCGACGATGGTCGGGCGGACCCGGTCGGCCTGGTTGTCGTTCCACTCGGCCAGGGTCCGCAGCCGGGCCGCGACGCTGGACGGGCCGATGGTGCCGAGGGGCCGGTCCGGGAAGTCGGCCAGGTCGTCCAGCGCGAGCTGCGCGTCGGCCGGCGCGACACCGTCCGGGACGGTGATGCTCCGGCCGTCCGGGCTCACGTCCCAACCACCGGGCGCCGTCCCGCCGTTGTCGACCCATCCGAGGACGTCGGCGAAGAGCGTGCCGGGCGCGAGGTCGATACCGTCGGGGCTCTGCCCCGTCGCCCAGTACGACAGACCGATGGCGCACGCTTCGGCGATGGTCCTGTCCGGGTAGTCACCTGTGCGCCGGCGGACATCTGCCAGGCGGGCGGGGGAAAGCAGTGCGACACGAGCGCGCGGTTCCATCATCGAAGACTCAGCGTCCCTTCCAGAATGTGGAGTTAGGCTAACCTAAATAAGGGTTGCCTAACTACCCTCTCGCCAGGCCCGCCACAGTCGTGCGTACCTGCCGCCCAGAGCCACGAGCTCCTCGTGCGTGCCCTGTTCCACGACGCGTCCCGCGTCCAGCACGGCGATCCGGTCGGCGGCCATCGCCTGGGTCAGCCGGTGCGCCACGAACAGCGTCGTCCGGCCCGCGCAGGCGGCCAGTACGGCCCGCTCCAGCTCGGCGGCGCCCTCGCTGCCGGCCTCCGCGGTCGACTCGTCGAGCACCACCACCGGCGCCCGGCCCAGCACCAGCCGGGCCAGCGCGATCTGGGCGACCTTGGTGACGTCCAGGCGCTCACCGCCCTCGCCGACCGAGGTGTTCAGCCCCTCGGGCAGCGCGTCGACCCAGCCGTCGGCGCCCACGGTGCGCAGGGCGTCCGTCAGTTCGGCGTCGGTCGCCTCCGGCGCGGCCAGCCGCAGATCCTCGGCGAGCGGACCTGAGAACACATGTGTCTCCTGCGTCAGGATGCTCACCAGGGCCCGCGCTCCGGCCTCGTCCAGGTCGGCGAGATCGGTCGGCCCGACCCGCACGGACCCGGCCTCCGGGGTCCCTATGCCGGCGATCAGCGCGGCCAGGGTCGTCTTGCCCGCGCCCGTCGCCCCGACCAGGGCGAGCGAACCACCGGCGGGAATGGTCAGGTCGACGTCCCGCAGCACCGGATCCTCCGAGCCGGGATATCGGAACGTCAGCCCCCGCACCGCCACCGGGTAGGAACCGGCCTCGGCCGCCGGGACGGACTCGTCGCCCACCAGGCGCTCTTCGGCGGCCTCCCCCAGCACCCCGACCAGACGGGTCAGGCTCGCGCCCGACTTCTGCGCCTCGTCGAAGGTGAACATGATGGCGCCCAGCGGGGTGAACAGCCGGTGGAACAGCAGCGGAGCCGCCGACACCTCGCCGAGGCTGGCGGCGTCGGCCTCCAGCAGGGCGTATCCCACGACGAGGATCAGGACGAGACCGATGAACTCGGCGCGGTTCTCCCGGCCGACGAACCGGCCGAAGAACCGGAAGACCTCGATGCCGAGGTCACGCACCCGCCACGACTCGCTGGTGACCTTCTCGCGGAAGGCGCTCTCGAGGCGATACGCGCGGACCGTGTCGATGCCGTTCAGACCGCTGATGAACGCCTGCGCCCGGTCGGCCTGGGCCACCCGCTGTTTCCGGTAGAGCGGGGCGGAGCGGGGCAGATACCAGCGCAGGGCCAGGGCGTACGCGGGCAGTGCGCCGGCGCCGGCCAGGCCGAGCCGCCAGTCGAGACCGAACATGCCGAGGGTCGCGATGACGACCAGCACGCCCGCCGAGAACACGGTGGGCACGGCCGTGCGGATGCCCTTGGACAGCACGGCCACATCGTCACCGACCCGGGAGAGCACGTCTCCCCGGCCGACCTGCTCGATCCGGGCGCTCGGCATCCCGAGCACCGCCCGGACGGCGCCTTCGCGCAGCCGGGCGAGCAGATCCGCGCCCAGCCGTCCGATCAGGTAGGTCGAGACCGCGGTGGCCGCCGCGCCGAGCAGCGCGGCGGCACCGATCAACACCCCGATGGTGACCAGGATCGATCGTTCCTCGCCCCCGACGACCCCGTCGACCACGCGGCCGAGCAGGAGCACCGGGAGCACCTGGAGCGCCGCCCCCGCGACCGTGGTGAGCACGGTGGCGGCCGTCAGCCAGGGCATCTCACGGCAGTGCGCCGTGACCCATCGGGTGGCTTCGCGGCCGGTCGTCGTGCGCAGGGTCGCCGGGGCGGCATGCGTTTCGGTGGTGCTCACTTACTGATCGACCGACTTGACGAGCTCGTCGATCGCGTACGGCATGGACAGCAGGGTGCCCTGGGAGATGGCCGCGCCGACCGCGGGTCCCTCACTGTCGAGCAGGTACGACACGTTGCCCTTCTTCACGGCGTCCAGGTTGGCGAAGAGCTTGAACTTCTTCAGCGCCTCGGTGTCGGCCTTGTCGTTGATGACGAAGATGTGGTCGACGTCGACGAGGTCGACGCGCTCCGGCGAGAGCGTGGTGTAGAAGCTGCCGCCCGCGATCTTGTCGATCTCGGTCTGGTACTTGTAGCCGATGCCCGTGACGAGTCGTCCGCGCACGTCGGTGGAGGTGAACGGCGCCACCGAGTCCTTGTACCAGGACAGCGCGACGGCGGTTTCCTTCCCGAGCTCGGGGTGGGCCTTCTTGGCGGCGTCGAGCTGGCCCTGGATGTCCTGGACCATCTTCTCGCCCTCCTTGGCCTTGCCGAGGGCCTTGGCGATGTGGAGCGCGTTGTCCTGCCAGGGGGCGCTGAAGGGCTCCTTCTCGGCCTTGGTGCGCGCCACCGTCGGGGCGATCTTGGACAGCTTGTCGTAGGCGGCCTTGTCGATCTCGGAGTAGACCGCGACGATCAGGTCCGGGCGCAGGGCGGCGATCTTCTCGTAGTTGGGGCCGGAGTCGCCGTTCTTCATGACGACCTCGGGCTTGGTGTCGCCCCACTTGTCCTTCACCCAGGGCCACTGGGTGTTGATGTCAGGGCTCTTGCCCGGGGGGTTCGGGTACTGGTCGACCATGCCGACGGGCTTGATGCCGAAGGCCAGGATGGTCTGGTCGTCGGTGTAGCCGACGGAGACGACCCGCTGGGGCGCCTTGTCGACCGTCGTGGATCCGAAGGCATGCTCCACGGTCACCGGGAAGGCGCCGGCGGACGCGGCCTGCGTGCCGTCGTTCTGCTGGTCCGTCTTGTCCGCCGAGTCGGAACCGCATCCCGCGAGGAGACCGACGCCGAGGGTGGCGGCGGTCAGTATCGCCGCCATGCGCCGCCAGGGCCTTCTGAGCGTCGTTCGATGGAGGAGCATCCAAAACCCCTTGCTTTCGCGCTAGTTCGCTGCACCCTCGCCTAAGGGCAGGCAAACCTTACCCTGGGTGAGTGAGGTTAGCCTAGCCTTACCTCTCCGTCTTTATCGGGATGTGTCCAACTGGACGTGTGTGCGACCGATCGGCACGATGAGCGGCCGGTCCCCCACCGGGTCGTCGATGACCTGTGCGCGCAGTCCGAACGCCTCGTGCAGCAGCTCGGCGGTGATCACGTCGCGCGGGTGGCCCTGCGCCAGGATCGACCCCTCCCTCATCACCACGAGGTTGTCGCTGTAGCGCGTGGCCAGGTTGAGGTCGTGCAGCACCATGACGACGGTGCAGCCCGACTCGTGCAGGTCGTCCACCAGGTCCAGGACGTCGATGGCGTGCGCCAGGTCCAGATAGGTCGTCGGCTCGTCCAGCAGCAGCAGATCGGTGCCCTGAGCCAGCGTCATGGAGATCCAGACGCGCTGGCGCTGCCCGCCGGACAGCGCGTCGACCGGGCGGTCCGCCAGGTCGGACACGCCCGTCATGGCGAGTGCGCGGTCCACCACCTCGGCGTCGTCCGAGGACCACTGCCGCAGCCAGCTCTGGTGCGGATGGCGGCCCCTGGCGACCAGGTCGGCCACCGTCAGCCCCTCGGGCGCGACCGGCGCCTGCGGCAGCAGGCCGAGCTTCTTCGCCACGTCCCGGGTCCGGAGCCGGCCGATGTCCTCGCCGTCCAGGACGACGGTTCCCCCGGTCGGCTTGAGCAGCCGCGACAGCGTCTTCAACAGGGTCGACTTGCCGCAGCCGTTGGGGCCGATGATCGTGGTGACCACCCCTGGCGGTATCGCCACGTCGAGTTCGTCGATGACGACCCGGCCGCCGTACCCGACCGTGACGCCCTCGGCTGCCAGCCGCGAGGCATCGTCGATCCCGGCCTTCGTCCGGTTGATGGACTGTGCGACCACAAGCCCCCCTTACTTAGGTATGCCTGACTCTTGTACACCTATCTGAGGTTCGCCCGCACCAGCAGATAGACGAGGAAGGGGCCGCCGATCGCGGCGGTGACCACACCGACCGGGAGCGAGACCGGCAGCGCCGTGCGCGCGACCAGGTCCGAGCCGATCAGCAGCAACGAGCCCACCAGACCCGAGGCCGCCATCGGCGGTGTCGGGCACCTCGCCAGACGCATCGCCACCTGCGGTGCCACCAGCGCGACGAAGGGGACCGGGCCCGCCGCGCTCACCGCCACACCGGCCAGCAGTACGGCACACAGCAGCAGGACCGCCCGTACCGCCGCGTACCGGACGCCCAGGCCGGCGGCGACCTCGTCGCCGAAGTGCATCGGCCTGAACTGGAACGCCACGAAGGACACCACGACGAGAAGGACGACGGAGCACCACAGAGCCACCCACACCTCGCTCCACTCGCGGTCCTCCAGCGAACCGACGAGCCACGCCTGGGCCTTGGCCACGTCCCTGATGTCGGCCGTGACGAGCAGCCAGGTCGTGATCGCCTCCATCACGGCGCTCACCGAGATGCCGATGAGGATGAGCCGGAAGCCGTCGACCCCGCGCCGCCAGGCCAGGAAGTACACCAGCAGGCCGGTGCCGAGCCCGCCGGCGAGCGCCGCCGCGGACAGGCCCACGGAGTCCACGACCGCGGCCGCGGTTCCGCCCGACACGGTCACGGCGAACACCGCGACGGCGCTGGCGCCCGGGATGATGCCCAGAACGTCCGGGCTGGCCAGGGGATTGCGGGCGATGGACTGGGTGAGCGCCCCGGACACCCCCAGCGCGATGCCCACGACGAGCCCCGCCAGGGCACGCGGCATCCGCAGGTCCATGATCACGAACTGGTCGACCTGCTCGCCCCGCCCGAGGATCGTCGCGATCACCCGCGACAGGCTGATGGGGAAGTCCCCCACGCCGATGGACAGACAGAACACCAGGAAGGTCGCCGTCGCCAGCAGCAGCGTCACGCACAGGATCCAGGGCCGCCAGAAGAACGACACCCGGCCGAGCCGTACGCCCGGCAGCACCGACGGCTTCACATCTGTCACGTTCATGCTTTCCTGAACTTTCCGCGCCAGACCAGAACCGCGAAGAACGGGGCGCCGAGGAGCGCCACCAGGACACCCGCGTCCAACTCGCCCGGCCGCACCACCAGTCGGCCCACGATGTCGCAGACCAGCAGGACGACGGCCCCGAGCAGACCGGCGTAGGGCACCAGCCAGCGGTAGTCCGGCCCGGTCAGATACCGGGCCACGTGGGCGACCATGAGACCGAGGAACGCGATGGGTCCGCAGGCCGCCGTCGCCGCGCCGGCCAGCAGGGTGATGGACGCGATGCCGACGGTCCGGCTCAGCGCGATGTTCACGCCCAGGCCGCGCGCCACGTCGTCACCCAGGTTCAGCAGATTGAGGGAGGGCAGCGTGGTCAGGGCCAGCACGAGACCGGCCGCGATGAAGGCGCTGACCGGCCAGATGACGTCGAATCCGACCCCGTTCAGGGAGCCCGAGTTCCAGAACCGCAGGGCGTTCAGGGCCTGCTGGTCCGAGAGCGCGACCGCCGTGGTCATCGCCGCCAGGAACACCGTGACCCCTTGTCCGGCCAGGGCGAGCGTCAGCGGGTTGCCCGCCCCCCGGCCGATGCTCGCCAGCCCGAACACGACGACACCGGCGATGCCCGCCCCCAGGAAGGCGAACCAGACGTACTGGAACGGGTTGCCGAACCCGAACACGGAGATCGCCACCACGACGGCGAACGAGGCTCCGGAGTTCACGCCCAGCAGCCCCGTGTCGGCGATCGGGTTGCGCGTGTACCCCTGGATCAACGCCCCGCCGACCCCGAGGGCGATGCCCGCCACGACCCCGAGAACCGTCCGGGGCACCCGCACGGTCTGCACGATGAGCCGGATCTCGGTGAGCCGCTGGTCGGACTCCGGGGCGGCGAACAGTCCGTGCCACACGTCGGCGGGACTCAACGCGCGTGCGCCGACGGCCAGCGACAGCACCGTGGCGATCACCAGGAGCGCCACGAGGGTGCCCAAACCCACGACCCGCCGCCGACGGGCCTTCGACGAGCCCCTGGGCGCGGGGCGCTCAACTGCAGCAGTCGTGCCCATGTCGACGTACGTTATCCCTTGTGCGGTCGGCGACTTGATCCGGCGCAGCGGAGCGCCTAGCGGGCCGGGCTGCCGGTGTCGTCGGCGAGCGTCCGGGCGTCCTCGGCGGCGGGTCCGGAGCCCCGGCCGAGGAGCGAGTCGAGTATGTCGCCCACCCTGATGGCCGTGTTGGAGAGCAGGGACGACGTGATGCCGTGCGTGTGCTCGGTGCCGCCCTGCAGGTAGATGCCGCAGCGCAGGTCGGGGTCGGTCGCGATGCGGTAGTCGCGCTCGACGCGCACGCGGCCCTGGTCGTCGCGGGCGCAGCGACCCGCGACCTCGCCGAGCAGGCCGGTGGGGTCGGCCTGGCTGTAGCCGGTGGCGAAGACCACGACGTCCGCGTCCAGGTCGGTCTCCTCGCCGGTGACGAGGGACGTCACGGTGGCCCGGGCGCCGGCCTGCGTCTCCTTGACGCCGGTGAGCCTGGAGACGTTGATGAAGCGCAGGCGCTCGGTGCCCAGGACCTTCTCCCGGTACGACTCCCGGTAGAGGTCGTCGATGAGGTCGATGTCCACCACGGAGTAGTTGGTGTTGCCGTGGTAGTCCATCAGCCGGCGCTTGACGTCCTCGGGCGCCGAGAAGTACTCGTCGACCGCCTGGGGGTCGAAGATCCGGTTGGCGAAGGCGCTGTCGTCGGCGGGGCTGTAGCCGTAGCGGGAGAAGACCGCGCAGACCTCGGCCTCGGGGAAGCGCCGGTGCAGGTAGGCGACGTTCTCGGCGGCGCTCTGTCCGGCGCCCACGACGACGAACCGGGAGGGTGACGTGCCCTCCAACTCGTCGACCTTCGCCAGCAGTTCGGAGTTGTGCCAGACGCGGTCGCCGCGCTCCACGCCCTCGGGCATGAGGGGGCGCAGCCCGGTGCCGATGACGAGGTTGCGGGCCCGGTGGACCTCGAGCCCCTCCCCCGACCGGACGGTCACGTCGAGGTACTCCACGACGCCGTCACGGGTCACGGGCGCGACGCCGACGACCTCGTGGCCGTAGGACACCATGTCGTCGACCTGGGCCGCGGCCCACTCGAAGTAGTCGTGGAACTCCACGCGCAGCGGGAAGAGGTTCTTGTGGTTGATGAAGTCGATCAGCCGGCCCTTGCTCTGCAGGTAGCAGAGGAAGCTGTACTCGCTCGACGGGTTGCGCAGCGTCACCAGGTCCTTGAGGAAGGAGACCTGCATGGTGGCGTCGTCGATGAGCATGCCGCGGTGCCAGCCGAAGCGGGGCTGCTGCTCGAAGAAGTGAGCGGTGACTGCCTCCTGCCTGCCGACGCGCGCGTTGTGCTCGCGGAGCGCGATAGCCATGGCCACATTGGACGGTCCGAAGCCGATGCCAATGAGGTCGTGGACCGGTTGTGCGTCACCAGGAAGAACCTGCGACATGTCACTCCCATCGTGCGGGGCAGCCGCGTGTCAGGTGTGGAGGGAACGAAAGGCGGGCATGCCAACGAAGCGGCATGCCACGGAACTTAGGTGAGCCTAAGCTAAACCGGCGAAGGTGTCGACTGGACAAAACGGACGCCCACCGGGCGGGGTTCCACAACTGGGGCATCATGGGCCCCCGTTGCGGACTAAGGTAAGCCTTGCTTTACTTACCTCGGCCAAACCCTTGCTCTGAGGAGGAACCCCATGCGGGTCGTCATGTTCGGTTACCAGACCTGGGGGCATCGCACCCTGCAAGCCCTCCTGGAGTCCGAGCACGACGTCGTGCTGGTCGTGACGCACCCCAAGAGCGAGCACGCGTACGAGAAGATCTGGAGCGACTCGGTCGCCGACCTCGCCGAGGAGCACGGCGTCCCCGTGCTGATCCGCAACCGCCCGGACGACGACGAGCTGTTCGAGCGCCTCAAGGCGGCCGACGCGGACATCATCGTCGCCAACAACTGGCGGACGTGGATCCCCCCGCGCATCTTCGACCTGCCGCGCCACGGCACGCTGAACGTGCACGACTCGCTGCTGCCGAAGTACGCCGGCTTCTCCCCGCTGATCTGGGCCCTCATCAACGGCGAGCCCGAGGTGGGCGTCACGGCGCACATGATGAACGACGAGCTCGACGCCGGTGACATCGTCCGGCAGGAGGCGGTGGCGGTCGGTCCGACGGACACCGCCACCGACCTCTTCCACAAGACCGTCGACCTCATCGCCCCGGTCACCATCGGCGCGCTCGGCCTCATCGCCTCCGGGCAGACCGAGTTCACCAAGCAGGACCGCTCCCAGGCGTCCTTCTTCCACAAGCGCGCCGACGAGGACAGCCGCATCGACTGGAGCTGGCCTGCGGCGGACCTGGAGCGCCTGGTCCGCGCCCAGTCCGAGCCGTACCCCAGCGCCTACACCTTCCACCGCGGCAAGCGGCTCGACATCCTGGCCGCGTTCGTGTCCGAGGGCCGCTACGGCGGCACCCCCGGCCGTATCTTCTACCGCGAGGGCGACGGCGTGGTGATCGTCGCCGGCGCCGACGCCCGCAACGGCCGCAACCAGGGCCTCGCCATCACCCGCGTACGCACCGAGGACGGCCGGGAACTGCCCGCCGCCGAGTACTTCACCTCCATGGGCGGCTACCTCACCAACCGCCCCTGACGTGTCGGCCCCGGTACGGTCCCGGGGCCGGCCGCACATCGCCGCCGCACGGACTCCGGTCCGCGCGGCGGCGATCGCGTACCGGCGGGGTACACGGTCCGAGTCCGGCTCCTGGTGTACGGGTCACGCCCGCCAGGAGTAGCCGCGTTCCGGCCGCCCCGCGGCGCCGTACCGCAAGGTCACCTCCGCACTGCCCGCGCCGTGGAAGTACTCCAGATACCGGCGGGCGCTCACGCGGGAGATGCCGGTCAGGGTGGCGCACTCGGTCGCGGACAGGGTGTTGTCCGTCGCGCGCAGGGCCCGTTCGACCAGTTCGGCGGTCTCCACGCTCATGCCCTTGGGCAGGGTGAGGGCGGGGGCGGGGACGATCGCGCCGGCCAGGACGCGGTCCACGTCGGCCTGGCCTCGTACGACCGTCGTCAGCAGGCGGCCCCGCTGGGCGGCGTAGCGCTCCAGGCGGGGGCGCAGGTCCTCGAATTCGAAGGGTTTGAGGAGGTAGTCGACGACGCCTCGGCGGACGGCGCCGCGGACCGTGTCGGCCTCCTGCGCGGCGCTGATGACCATGACGTCGCAGTCGTGGCCGGCGGTGCGCAGCCGGGGGATGACGTCGAGGCCGAAGAGGTCGGGGAGATACAGGTCGAGGAGGACGAGGTCGGGGCGCAGTTCGTCCACGGCCTCGATGGCCTGCCGGCCGGTGTGGGCCACGCCGACGACGCGGAAGGGCCGGACGCGTTCGACGAAGGTGCGGTGGACGCGGGCCACCATGAAGTCGTCGTCGACCACGAGGACGTCGATCGTGCCCGCCTCGCGGGGCGTTCCGGGGGTCATGGGGCCGCTCCTTCCGTCAGTGTGCCGGTGAGCCGGCCGACGGTCATGCGTGCGGTGAACACCGCTCCGTCGGGGGTGTTGGACACCGAGATCTCGCCCCCGTGCCGTTCGCAGACCAGCTTGGTCAGGGCCAGTCCGATGCCGCGCTCGCCCTCGCGCGCGGCCTTGGTGGTGAAGCCGTGGGAGAACACCTCGCGGGCCAGTTCGGGAGCCACGCCGGGGCCGGAGTCGCGTACCACGATCTCCACGCTGGAGGCGTCCTGCCGCAGCGCCACCTCGACCCACCGCTGCCCGTCGGGGGCGGCGGCGTCGACGGCGTTGTCGACCAGGTTGCCCACCACGGTCGCCACGTCGGCGGCGTCCTCCGGGGCCAGCCGTTCCAGTGCGGTGTCGTCGGAGATCCGCAGGCTGACCTTCCGTTCGGACGCGAGGGACGCCTTCGCCATCAGGAGCGCGGCCACCGCCGTGTCGCGGACGCGGCGGCTGAGGGTGACGTCCAGGGACTGGCGGCGCTGGTTCAACGCGCGGATGTAGCGCACGACTTCGTCCTGCTCTCCGATCTGGATCAGCCCGGAGATGGTGTGCAGCTGGTTGGCGAACTCGTGCGCCTGCGCGCGCAGCAGCTCCGAGGAGCTGCGGAAGGACCCGATCTCCCGTTCCAGCCGGGCCAGTTCGGTGCGGTCGCGCAGGGTGGTGACGGAGCCGAGGAGCCGGCCGTCCTTGGTGACGGTCATCCGGTTCATCACCAGGACCCGGCCGCGGCGTACGACGACCTCGTCCCGCTTGTCGGCGGTGGTTCCGGCCAGCACGTCGCGCAGCCGTCCGTCGATGCCCAGGCCTCCCAGGCTCTGGCCCACGCAGTCCTCGGGCAGGTCGAGCAGACGGCGGCCCATGTCGTTGACGAGGGTGAGCCGGTGCTGCGGGTCCAGGGCGATCACGCCCTCGGCGATCCCGTAGAGCATCGCCTCCCGGTGCTCGGCGAGTCCGGCGATCTCCCGTGGTTCCAGCCCGAGGGTCTGCCGTTTCACGCGCCGCGCGAGCAGCCAGGAGCCGGCCACGCCGAGCCCGCTGGCGATGCCCAGGTAGGCGAGCAGGTAGGAGGAGGCGCCGCTGAGCCGCTGCCACACCGTCGGGTCGGCCTCGCCGATCATCACCGTGCCGAGGATCCGGCCGAGGTTCGCCTCGGTCGCCCCGAGGACGGGGACCTGGGCGGCCAGCTGGCGGTTGCCGTCCAGTGTCAGCTGTCCCGACCAGCCCCGCTCCCGGGTGGTTCCCGGCCCGAGCGGCAGCCGCTCGCCGACGACCGTGGGGTTGGTGGAACTGACGATCCGGCCGACGGCGTCGGCCACCGTCACCGAGGTCACCCCGGACTGCGCCTGCGTGGAGTGCACCAGCGGGGCGAGCGTCTCCCCCGGCGCGGGACGCACCAGCTGGCTGCGCACCAGGGGGTTGGCGGCGAGCTGTTCGGCCAGCGCGCTCACCCGGCGTCCCTCGACGCGGGTGAAGGTGGCCTGCGACTGGGCGAGGGAGACCGCGGCGACCGCCAGCAGCACCACCACGACGATGGCGAGCTGGAGCACCAGCATCTCGCCCGCGAGCGAATGGCGACGAAAGGTGGCGACCACAACGAACTCAATCTTCTCTGCCGACACAAGGGGGAGCGGCTCATGTGCCGAGTCGGACAATCATGACGCCCACCAGTGGAAATCGAAAGGGAGGTGTCATGAGAGGCCCGGCCCGCGGCTTTCTCGGCACCCTCGCCGTCCTTGCGCTGCTGGTGGTCTGCGGGTGCGGGGCGTGGCCGGGCGGCGACACCGCCAGCCTGCGGCTCATGGTGCCCAACACCCCCGGCGGCGGCTACGACACCACGGCCCGTACCGCGGCCCGGGTGCTGGAGGAGACCGGGATCGCGTCGGACGTACAGGTGTTCAATCTGCCGGGTGCCGGCGGCACAGTAGGTCTGCAGCGTGTCGTCGACGAGAAGGGCAACGGCGAACTCGCGCTGCAGATGGGTCTCGGAGTGGTGGGCGCGTCACACGCGGCGGGCGCGAAGGTGTCCGTCAGCGACACCACCCCGATCGCCCGCCTGATCGAGGAGGCCGGCGCGGTCGTCGTCCGCGAGGACTCGCCGTACCGCACGATCGGCGCCCTGGTGGACGCCTGGCGCGAGGACCCAGGGCGCCTCAGGGTGGGCGGCGGCTCCTCCGTCGGCGGCCCCGATCATCTGCTGCCGATGGAGCTGGCGCAGGCGGTCGGCATCGACCCGCGGAAGGTCGGCTACGTCCCGTACGACGGCGGCGGCGATCTGCTGCCCGCGCTGCTCGACGGCAGGGTCGACGTCGCCACCAGTGGGTTCGGCGAGTTCCTGGACCAGATACGCGGCGGCCGGCTGCGGGTCCTCGCCGTCACCGGTGAGCGGCCGGTCGGTGTCCTGCCCGGTGTCCCGACCCTGAGGTCCTCCGGGATCGACCTGGTCTTCAACAACTGGCGGGGCATCGTGGCCCCGCCCGGTATCAGCGACACCGAGCGGCGGCGCTGGATCGACGCGCTGACCGAGCTGCACGGATCCCGCCGGTGGCGTGCCGAACTCCGCCGGCACGGCTGGACCGACGTGTTCGCCACCGGCCGCGCCTTCGAGACCTTCCTCGCACGGCAGGACGCACAGGTCGCCGGCCTCGTCCGCCGCCTGGTGCCGGAGTGACGTCAGGAGGGGTTCGCGGAGGGGCCTATGCCCTGCATCTCCTGGACGGTGCCGCCGAGTTTCGCGCGCAGGTGCTCGTACATGCCGGGCTTGGCGCTGACCACCCAGCGCATGCCGACGAGGTACTTGCCCCCGTACACCCGGGCCGCCTCCAGCCAGGTCTCCTTGAGCTTCTCCTCGGGGAAGGTGGTGATGAGGAAGTCGCCCTTCTTCGTGTGGCACACGCCCTCGCGCAGCTCGTCCGCCTCGGTGCGGATCTTCACCTTGCAGCCGGCCAGCCCGGCGATGACCTCCACCTTGGCCGGGGCGACGACACCGGCGGCGGGAGCGGCGGACCCGCCCTGCGTCGCGGCCTTGTCGCTGCCGGCCGGCTTCTTGTCGTCACCGCCGCCGCAGGCGGTGACCAGGGGAAGCACGACCAGCGCGCCCACGGCCGCGGCGGCACGCAGCCGGTGGGCGCGGGACGGGGTCCGGCGGTTGGATGGTGCGTGCGGTTGCTGCTGGGACACGTCGCCTCTCCGGATGCGCGCTGTTCTGCCCTGGTGGGCAGGCGTGAGTACTCGGAAGTGGTACGGACGCGCCCCCGGAGCCGTTCACATGGTTTCGATCACCGTGCGCTCCGTCTCGCTGAACTGGGTGCGGTACAGCTCCGCGTACCGTTCGCCCGCCGCCAGCAGCTCCTCGTGCGTGCCCCGTTCCACGATCCGGCCGGCCTCGACGACCAGGATCTGGTCCGCCGACCGGACCGTGGACAGCCGGTGGGCGATCACGACCGCCGTCCTTCCGTCGAGGGCTTCGGTGAGTGCCTCCTGCACGGCGGCCTCGGAGGTGTTGTCGAGGTGGGCGGTGGCCTCGTCGAGGATGACGACCCGCTGGCGGGCCAGCAGCAGCCGAGCGATGGTCATACGCTGGCGCTCGCCGCCGGAGAGCCGGTAGCCGCGTTCGCCGACCACGGTGTCGAGGCCGTCGGGCAGGGACCGTACGAGGTCGTCGAGACGGGCCCGGCGCAGGGCGTCCCAGACCTCCTCCTCCGCCGCCGCGGGGCGGGCCAGCAGGAGGTTGGCGCGGACGGTGTCGTGGAAGAGGTGCCCGTCCTGGGTGACCATGCCGAGGGTCTCCCGCAGGGCCCCGGCGCTCAGGTCGCGGACGTCGACGCCGCCGACGCGTACGGCGCCCTCGTCGGCGTCGTACAGGCGCGGGAGCAGTTGCGCGACGGTCGACTTGCCGGCGCCGGAGGATCCGACGAGCGCCACGGTCTGGCCCGGTTCGGCGCGGAAGGAGATGCCGTGCAGAACCTCGTCGCCGCCCCGTCGGTCCAGGGTGGCGACCTCCTCCAGGGAGGCCAGGGAGACCTTGTCGGCGGCGGGGTAGCCGAAGCGGACCTGCTCGAACTCGACCGCCACGGGCCCGTCGGGCACCCCGCGCGCGTCCGGCTTCTCCTCGATGAGCGGGCGCAGGTCGAGCACTTCGAAGACCCGCTCGAAGCTGACCAGTGCGCTCATCACCTCGACCCGGGCCCCGGCCAGCGCGGTCAGGGGCGCGTACAGGCGGGTCAGGAGCAGTGCCAGCGAGACGACCGCGCCCGGTTCCAGGGAGCCGCGCAGGGCGAACCAGCCGCCGAGGCCGTAGACCAGGGCCAGGGCGAGGGCGGAGACCAGGGTGAGGGCCGTGATGAAGGCGGCCTGGGCGGTGGCCGTGCGGACGCCGATGTCCGCGACGCGGCGGGCGCGTTCGGCGAACTCGCGCGATTCCTCCTCGGGCCTGCCGAAGAGCTTGACCAGGGTTGCGCCGGGTGCGGAGAAGCGCTCGGTCATACGGGTGCCCATCGCCGCGTTCAGCGTCGCCGCCTCCCGCTGCATCCGGGCCATACGGCGGCCCATGCGCCGGGCCGGGAGCACGAACACCGGCAACAGCACCAGCGCCAGCAGGGTGATCTGCCAGGACAGGGTCAGCATCACGGCGAGGGTGAGCACGAGCGTGACGAGGTTGCTGACCACGCCCGACAGGGTGTTGCTGAAGGCGCGCTGGGCTCCGATGACGTCGTTGTTGAGCCGGGAGACGAGGGCGCCCGTACGAGTGCGTGTGAAGAACGCCACGGGCATCCGCTGCACATGGTCGAAGACGGCGGTCCGCAGATCCAGGATGAGGTGCTCGCCGAGCGTCGCCGACAGCCTCCTGCCGAGGATGCCGAGCGCCGCCTCCGCCACCGCGATCAGCGCGATGAGCAGGGCCAGGCGTACGACGGTGCCCTCGTCGCCGGACGAGACGATCACGTCCACGACCCTCCCGGCCAGGACGGGGGTCGCCACGGCGAGCAGGGCGGTCCCCACGCCGAGCAGGACGAAGAGGGCGATGCGGCGCCGGTGCGGGCGGGCGAACGCGCCGATGCGGCGCAGGGTCGCCAGGGCGAAGGGGCGGCTTTCCTGCTCGGCGTGCATGACGCTCTGCAGCTGTGTCCACGCTGTGGTCTCCATGCTCATGGCACGAAACGTAGAACCTCAAGCTTTCTTGAGGTCAAGGCGCTCGCGCAGCTCCCCCGACATCCCGCACAATCAGCCCGATCCCTCTCTTCCCGTCCCCCGCCCGCTCCCCGCGCGAAGGCCTCTATGACGATCTCCTCCGAGCCGCTCCCCGCACGCAATCCGCAGTCCCCGCTTCCGCAACCCGCCGTTGGCACGGCGTGGGAAGCCTCTGCGGATGTGACAGCGGTACAACTCCCCGAAATCCGCCCGGGACGACTCCCCCGTCGCGTCCCGGTCCGGCGCCTGCGTCAGATCCTGTGTCTGCTGCCGCTCCTGCTCGTCACCGTGGTCGCGGTGCGGCACCGGTCGGTGCTGGCCGAGGGCTTCGCACACCTGGGCACCGCCGAGTGGCCATGGCTGCTGGCCGCGGTCGGCGCGACCTGTATGACCTGGGTCGCCGCCGCCTGCACCCGGCAGGGCGCGGTCGTCGAACCGCTGCCCAAACGGCGGCTTCTGGCGACCCAGTTCGCGGCGGGCGCGGCCAACCACCTGCTGCCGACCGGCCTCGGCGCGAGCGCGGTCAATCTGCGGTTCATGACGGTGTGCGGGCTGCCGCTCGCCCGCTCCTCGGCCGCGCTCGCGCTGTACCTGCTGGCGGAGAGCATCGGCCGGGTCGCCCTGCTGGGCGCCCTGTTCCTCGCGTTCCCCGACGCGCTGCGGCTGAGCACCCTGGTTCCGGAGACGGCGTTCGGCCCGCTGCTGGCGGGCGCCGGAGTGGTGCTCGTGCTCGCGGCGGCCGTGGTCGCCCTCGTGGGGCGGGTGCGCTCGGCCCTGGTCTCCTTCCTGCGTACGGCACTCGGCGAGGCGCGTTCGGTGCACACCCGCCCGGCCCGGGCCCTGGCCCTGTGGGGCGGCTCCTTCGCCTTCCCGGCGTTGCAGGCCTCCGTGCTGGTGCTGGTGGGGCAGTCGCTCGGGCTGGGCGTGCCGCCCGCGCACATGGCGGTGGCCTACCTGGCGGCCACGGTCGCCGTCGCGCTGGTGCCCACCCCGGGCGGGATCGGCTCGGTGGAGGCGGCGCTGGTCGTGGCGCTGGTGGCGGCGGGCGGCCCGGCCGCGGTGGCCACGGCCGTGGTCCTGGCCTTCCGGGTCATCACCGTCTGGCTGCCGCTGCTGCCGGGCGCGGTGACGCTGGGGGCGCTGGTGCGGCTGAAGGTGATCTGACCCGGGTAGCGTGCCGACTCCGTCACGCAGAAGGGACTTCACCATGCCGGTGCGGATCGAGCGTCAGGGACACGTGACCACGGTCGTCCTCTCCCGACCGGAGGCGCGCAACGCCGTGGACGGCCCGACCGCCGCGGAACTCGCCGCCGCCTTTCGGGAGTTCGAGGCGGACCAGGAAGCGCGGGTGGCGGTGCTCTGGGGCGAGGGCGGCACCTTCTGCGCGGGCGCCGACCTCAAGTCGCTGGGTACCGACCGCGGCAACCGGGCCGAGCCGGACGGCGACGGCCCGATGGGACCGACCCGGATGCGGCTGTCCAAGCCGGTGATCGCCGCGGTCGCCGGGCACGCCGTGGCCGGGGGTCTGGAACTGGCCCTCTGGTGCGATCTGCGAGTCGCCGAGGAGGACGCCGTGTTCGGCGTGTTCTGCCGCCGCTGGGGCGTGCCGCTGATCGACGGCGGCACCGTACGGCTCCCCCGGCTGATCGGCACCGGCCGCGCCCTCGACCTGATCCTCACGGGACGGCCCGTCCAGGCCGCCGAGGCCCACGACATCGGACTCGTCAACCGTGTCGTCCCGGCCGGCCGCGCCCGCGCCGGGGCCGAGGAACTGGCCGCCTCGATCGCCGGGTTCCCGCAGGCGTGCCTGCGCTCCGACCGCGCCTCCGTCCTCGACCAGGAGGGCCTGGACGAGCCGGCCGCGCTGGACACCGAGTTCCGGCACGGCGCGGGTGTGCTGGCGGAGAGCGTCGAGGGCGCCGCCCGCTTCGCCTCCGGAGCGGGCCGGCACGGATCGTTCAAGGATCTGTGAACGAGCCGGGCGGATCCGGCGCACGCGACGGTACGTCATGTGCAGTAACTCACCCCCCGCTCCCCCCTGTCTCCGGTACGAAGCCCCGTACGGGATGCGGCAGGATGAACGATTGCGCCGACCCCGGGTCAGGGTGGTCGGGCGTGATCGGACTTCCCCCGAAAACGAGCAGGTGACTACGTGACGAGACTTCACATCCGGCCGTCGACGACGGCGTTCGCCGCGGTTCTTCGCCCCGGAGGTGACCGGTGAACCGGGCGCTCACGGTGGACGACCTGGTCTTCGCGGGCATCGCCCTGGCCTCGGGCCTGCTGGCGGCCTTCGCGCTGCGCATCCTGCTGCGCTGGCTCGGCGGGCACGCCGACCGCACCCGCTGGAGCGGGGACGACGTCATCGTGCACGCGCTGCGGGCCGTGGTGCCGTGGGCCGCGGTCGTGGGCGGCGTGGCGGGCGCGGCGGCGGTGCTGCCGCTGACCCGGACGGTGCAGCACCACACCAACCAGGCGCTGACCGTGCTGCTCATCTTCGTCGCGACGGTGTCGGCGGCCCGGGTGGTGGCCGGCCTGGTGCGCACCCTCACCCAGTCCCGTTCCGGTGTCGCCGGATCGGCCACGATCTTCGTCAACATCACCCGGATCCTGGTCCTCGCGATCGGCTTCCTGGTGGTGCTCCAGACCCTGGGCATCTCCATAGCCCCGATGCTCACGGCCCTGGGCGTCGGCGGTCTGGCCGTCGCGCTGGCACTTCAGGACACGCTCGCCAACCTCTTCGCGGGCATCCACATCCTCGCCTCCAAGACCGTCCAGCCCGGTGACTACATCAAGCTGAGCAGCGGCGAGGAGGGCTACGTCGAGGACATCAACTGGCGACAGACGACGATCCGCAACCTGTCCAACAACCTCATCGTGCTCCCCAACGGCCAGCTCGCGCAGGCGAACATGACCAACTTCATGCGCCCCGAGGAGCAGCTGACCATCCTGGTGCAGGTCGGGGTGGCCTACGACAGCGACCTGGAGCACGTGGAGCGCGTGACCAACGAGGTCATCGCCGAGACGATGACCGAGGTCGACGGCGCCGTGCCGGACCACGAGCCCATCATCCGGTTCCACACCTTCGGCGACTCCCGCATCGGCTTCACCGTCATCCTGGGCGTCGGCGAGTTCAGCGACCAGTACCGGATCAAGCACGAGTTCATCAAGCGCCTGCACAAGCGCTACCGCGCGGAGGGCATCCGCATCCCCGCCCCGGCCCGCACGGTGGCGCTCCAGCAGGGCGCGACCGTCATCCCGCAGCAGCGGACCGGCGCGTTCGAGCCGGGCGACATGACGGTCGCCCGGCTCGACTGAGGCACCCCGGCCGATACCTTCTCCGCTCCGGCTCCTACAGCGTCGCGGAGTTGTCGTGGTGGTGGCTGTCCCTCCGGCTGCGCGGTGCCGCGAGGGACGGCTTCACGGGCGTCACGGTCCAGTCCGGGTGGCCCGGCATCCTGGGTGTCTTCGTCCCGTACAGCCAGTCCCGCAGGAAGCCGGTGAGGTCCTGTCCGGAGACCTCGGAGGCGACCGCGATGTAGTCCTCCGTGGACGCCGTGGCGTCACGGTGGCGCTCCAGGAACGCGCGCTCGACGGCGCTGAAGGCCGCCTCGCCGATCTGCTGCCGCAGCGCGTACAGGACGAGCACGCCGCCGAGGTAGCGCTGGCTGTCGAAGAGGTTGACCGCGTTCGGAGCCGCGACCGGCCCCGAGGTGTGGCGCCACTGGTCGCCGCGGGCGTAGGTGTCCTTCATCCGGGCTTCCATGGTGGTCAGGCCCAGGGAGTCGGCCCAGCCGCGCTCGTAGCGGTACAGCAGCCCGTAGAAGTCGGCGTGTCCCTCGTTCAGCCACAGGTCGGCCCAGGTGGCGGGGCTGACGCTGTTGCCGAAGTAGGAGTGGACCAGCTCGTGCATCATGTGCGAGCCGATCCTGCTCTCCTCCTGGAGGAGGTAGTTCGGCTTGTAGAGCGTGAGGGTCTGCGTCTCCAGGCCGGTGAAGTCGAAGGCCTGGGGGTCGTCCGAGTTGCACGGGAGCAGGCCGTACGTCTCGAAGGGGTACGCCCCGAGCCGCCGCTCGACCCATTCCACCAGGGCCGGGGTGAGCGCCAGGGCGGGTTCCAGGGCGGTGGCGCGGGCGGTGGGGACGACGTCCCGCAGCGGCAGGCCGTGCGGGCCCTGCCGGTCCTTGATCACATAGTCGCCGACGGTGATCTGCACCACCTCGGTGGCGATCGGCGAGCGGGAGCGGTACGTGTACGCCGTACGGTCGCCGGTCAGCTGCTCGGTGCGCACGAGCAGGCCGCTCGCGACGCCCCGCAGCGCCCCGGGCACGGTGAGGCGGAAGGTGAAGTCGGCCTTGTCGGAGGGGTGGTCGTTGCAGGGGAAGACGGTGTGCGCGGAGTCCGGCTGGCAGCACACCGCGAAACCGTCCGGGGTGGCGACCCAGCCGGTGTGCGGCAGGGCCCGGCGCGGGTCGGCGGAGTACTCCACGCACACGGTCACCCGGGCTTTCGCCGGGAGCGTACGCGCGGGGGTGATCCGCAGCTTTTCGGCCACCTGCTCGAAGCCGGCGGTGCGGCCGCCGACGCGGACGGAGCGTATGTCCAGGCCGAGCGCGTCGAGGGAGAGACGGCTCAGGGGCTGGGTGGTGTGGATCGTCAGGATCGCGGTTGCCTCGACGAGCCGGGTCGTGGCGTCGTACGCGAAGTCGAGGTGGTAGGCCGAGACGCGGTAGCCGTCGTTGCCGAGGGCGGGAAAGACGGGGTCGCCGAGGGTCTCGGGGCCCGGGGCGGCGTCCGTACGCCCGGTCTCCTCCGAGGTGGCCGCCCGGGCCGGGGCCCCCGTGGTCAGAGCCGCCGCCGTGCCGATCAGGGCGGCCGCCGGGGCCGTCACTCTGGTGCGATATCTCATGGTCCGCTTTCGCTCGGACGGCCGGGTGGTCAGGTCCGGCCGTGTCATGGAGTGAGTGATCTCTCTCCATGACAAAGGAGCGGGCCGATCGGTTGCCCGAAACTGGCGGCGGACCCCTGTCGATGATCGATCGCTCACGAGATATCTTGATGTCGAGCAATGTTGCAGACGTGGAGCGGAGCACCCGGTGACTGACTCGACCATCATCTATACGCACACTGACGAGGCCCCCGCCCTGGCGACGTATTCCTTCCTGCCGGTGGTCCGGGCGTACGCCGCGCAGGCGGGTGTCGCCGTGGAGACCCGCGACATCTCGCTGGCCGGGCGCATCATCGCCGTGTTCCCGGAGTACCTGACCGAGGACCAGCGCATCCCGGACGCCCTCGCGGAGCTCGGCGAGCTGGCCAAGACGCCCGCCGCCAACATCATCAAGCTTCCGAACATCTCGGCGTCCATCCCGCAGCTCAAGGCCGCGATCGCCGAGCTGCAGGGCCAGGGCTACGCGCTGCCGGACTACCCGGACGACCCGAAGACCGACGAGGAGCGCGAGATCGGCGCCCGCTACGACAAGATCAAGGGTTCCGCCGTGAACCCGGTCCTGCGTGAGGGCAACTCCGACCGGCGCGCCCCCGCCTCGGTCAAGAACTACGCCAAGTCCCACCCGCACCGCATGGGCGCCTGGACCTCCGAGTCCAAGACGAACGTGGCGACGATGGGCCAGAACGACTTCCGCTCCACCGAGAAGTCCGTGGTGATCGCCGAGGACGGCGCGCTGCGCATCGAGCTCGTCGGCGACGACGGCTCCACCACCGTGCTGCGCGAGTCCGTACCGGTCCTCGCCGGTGAGGTCGTCGACGCCTCCGTGATGCGGGTCGCCGCGCTGCGCGAGTTCCTGACCGCGCAGGTCGCCGAGGCCAAGGCCCAGGGCGTGCTGTTCTCGGTGCACCTGAAGGCGACGATGATGAAGGTCTCCGACCCCATCGTCTTCGGCCACGTGGTGCGCGCCTTCTTCCCGAAGACCTTCGCGCGGTACGGCGACAAGCTCGCCGCGGCCGGTCTGACCCCGAACGACGGTCTGGGCGGCATCTACAAGGGCCTGGAGGCCCTGCCCGAGGGTGCCGCGATCAAGGCCTCCTTCGACGCCGAGCTCGCCGAGGGCCCGGAGCTGGCCATGGTCGACTCCGACAAGGGCATCTCGAACCTGCACGTCCCCTCGGACGTCATCGTCGACGCCTCCATGCCGGCCATGATCCGCACCTCCGGCCACATGTGGGGCCCGGACGGCGAGGAGGCCGACACCCTGGCGGTCCTGCCGGACTCCTCCTACGCGGGTGTCTACCAGGCCGTGATCGAGGACTGCCGGGCCAACGGCGCCTACGACCCCTCCACCATGGGCTCGGTGCCGAACGTCGGCCTGATGGCGCAGAAGGCCGAGGAGTACGGCAGCCACGACAAGACCTTCGAGGTCCCGGTCACGGGCACGGTCCGGCTGGTCGACCAGAACGGCACCGCGCTGATCGAGCAGACGGTCTCGGCCGGTGACATCTTCCGCGCCTGCCAGACCAAGGACGCGCCGATCAAGGACTGGGTGAAGCTGGCCGTCACGCGCGCCCGCGCCACCGGTGACCCGGCGGTGTTCTGGCTGGACGAGACCCGTGCGCACGACGCCAACCTGATCGCCAAGGTCAACGCCTACCTCGCGGAGCACGACACCGAGGGTCTGGACATCCGGATCCTGTCCCCCGTCGAGGCGACGAAGCTGTCGGTGGAGCGCATCCGCCGCGGCGAGAACACGATCTCGGTGACGGGCAACGTCCTGCGTGACTACCTGACCGACCTGTTCCCGATCCTGGAGCTGGGCACCAGCGCCAAGATGCTGTCGGTCGTCCCGCTGATGGCGGGCGGCGGCCTCTTCGAGACGGGCGCCGGCGGCTCCGCCCCGAAGCACGTCCAGCAGCTGGTCCGGGAGAACTACCTGCGCTGGGACAGCCTGGGTGAGTTCTTCGCCCTCGTGCCGTCCTTCGAGCAGCTGGCGAAGGTCACGGGCAACGCCCGCGCCCAGGTCCTGGCCGACACGCTCGACCGCGCCACGGCGACGTTCCTCAACGAGGACAAGTCCCCGACCCGGCGCGTCGGCGGCATCGACAACCGCGGCAGCCACTTCTTCCTGTCCCTGTACTGGGCGCAGGAGCTGGCCGAGCAGACCGACGACGCGGACCTGGCGAAGGCCTTCGCCCCGCTCGCCGAGACGCTCTCCGCCAACGAGCAGAAGATCGTCGACGAGCTGATCGCCGCCCAGGGCAAGCCGGTCGAGATCGGCGGCTACTACCAGCCCGACCCGGCGAAGGCCGCCGAGGCCATGCGCCCGTCCACCACGTGGAACGAGACCCTGGCGTCCCTCGCCTGACGTCAGGCCCCACAGAGATCCACCGACTCCGCCCCGACCGGCACACTGCCCGGCCGGGGCGGAGTTTTCACCATTCCCGCGGGGCGATCAGTTCCTCCACGTCCGCGTCGGTGAAGCCGTAGGCCTGTGCGATGTGGGCGAAGTCCTCGGCTATCTCCTCGCGGGCCACCGTCTCGATCTCGCTGTCCGCCGCCTCGAACTCGGCCTCCAGGTCGTTGAACTCCTCGGTGGCCGCGTGGGTCAGGGCGTAGAGCGCGTCGAGGTCGGCGGGGCGCTCCGTCTCGATGCGCTCGCACAGGGCCAGCAGGATCGCGCGGCCCCGGTCCAGCACGTGGTCCGGGAAGTAGTCGTCCTCGTACAGCCCTCCGAGGAACTGGTGGGCACCCACCTGCTGGTTGCTGATCGGCATGACGTCCTCGGCCTCGATGATCCGGCGATATGGCACCTTGATCCTGCCGCACGCCACTGACAACGCCCCTGGAGCCGCCCCATGACCGACGCCCCGCACTCCTTCGAGCTGCTCGCCGGGGCAGGCGACTCCCCCGTGATCCTGCATGTGCCGCACTCCGCGCGGGAGATACCCGAGGACGTGCGCGCGGGGATCGTGCCGGGCGACGAGGAACTGGAGCGGGAGCTGGACCACATCACCGACGCGCACACGGCGGAGATCGCCGAGGGGGCGGCCGGGCTCGCGGGGGTGGCGCCCTGGCGGTTCGTCAATCGGCTGTCGCGGCTGGTCGTCGACCCGGAGCGGTTCCCGGACGAGCGGGAGGAGATGCGGGCCGTCGGTATGGGCGCGGTGTACACCCGGACGACGCACGGCGAGGTGTTGCGGCCCGAGGGCTTCGATCCCGACCCGCTCGTGGAGCGGTACTTCCGGCCGTACGCGCGGGCGATGACACAGGCCGTGGCGGACCGGCTGGCGGCCACCGGGCGGGCCGTGATCATCGACGTGCACTCCTACCAGAGCCGGAGGCTGCCGTACGAACTGCACGGGGACGGGCCCCGGCCGGCGGTCTGCCTCGGCACCGACCCGTTCCACACACCTCCCGGCCTGCTGGACGCCGCCCGCGAGGCGTTCGGGGAGACAGGGCTCGACAGCCCGTTCAGCGGGACCTACGTCCCCCTGGAGTTCTACGGGAAGCGGCCCGAGGTCAGCGCGCTCATGGTGGAGATCCGCCGCGACACCTACATGACCGAGCCGGGCGGTCCCGCCGGGGCCGGACTGGAGCGGCTGGCCGGCGCGCTGGCCCGTCTCGTCGACGCCGTGTCCCGCTGAACGCCGGACGTCACCGGCTGGAGCACTCCCGCGCGACAAGCGGCGGGGGCACGGCGAGGGTGGGTGCATGACGGAGGAGACCACCACGCTGACCGGCCAGGAACCGCCCCCGGTACGGGACTGGCCCGCCCTCGACCTGGACGGGACGGACTTCGACCCGGTCCTCGCGGAGCTGATGCGCGAGGGGCCGCTGACCCGGATCCGGCTGCCGTTCGGCGAGGGGTGGGCGTGGCTGGCCACCCGCCACGACGACGTGAAGCTGATCACCAACGATCCGCGGTTCAGCCGCGCGGAGGTGACCGGACGTCAAGTGACGCGGATGGCACCGCACTTCAAGCCGCGTCCCGGATCGCTCGCCTTCGCCGACCAGCCCGACCACAACCGGCTGCGCAAGGCGGTCGCCGGGGCCTTCACCGTCAGCGCGATGAAGCGGCTGCGGCCCCGCGCGCAGGAGATGCTCGACGAGCTGGTGGACGGGGTCGTACGGGACGGGCCGCCGGCCGAGCTGATCGAGCGGGTGCTCGAACCGTTCCCGATCGCCCTGGTCAGCGAGGTGATGGGCGTGCCCGACGCCGACCGGGAACGGGTGCACACCTGGACCCGGCAGATCATCTCCACCTCGGGCGGGGCCGAGGCCGCCGACCGGGCCAAGCACGGTCTGTACGGATGGATCACGGAGACGATCCGCTCCCGCGCGGACAGCACCGGCGAGGACGTGTACTCCCTGCTGGGCGCCGCCGTGGCGCGTGGCGACATCAGCGAGACGGAGGCGATCGGCCTCGCCGGTCCGCTGCAGATCGGCGGCGAGGCCGTCACCCACAACTGCGGGCAGATGCTCTGTCTGCTGCTGACCCGGACCGAGTTGCGGCAGTGGTGGCTAGAGCGGCCCGAGGCTCGCGACGCGCTGCTGGACGAGTTGCTGCGCTTCATCCCCCACCGCAGTTCCGTGGGCCTGGCGCGGATCGCCCTGGAGGACGTCGACCTGCACGGACACCGGATCCAGGCGGGCGACCCGATCTACGTCTCCTACCTCGCCGCCAACCGCGATCCGGACGTCTTCCCCGAGCCGGACCGGATCGACCCCGGCCGCGCCCCGAACCCGCACCTGGCCCTCGGCAACGGCCCGCACTACTGCACGGGTGCCGTCCTGGCCCGCCTCCAGACCGAACTCCTGCTCGACACCCTGCTGAACCGGCTCCCGGACCTGCGACTCGCCGTCCCCGCCGACCAGATCGAGTGGCGGCGCAGGACGATGATCCGGGGGCCGCGGACCCTGCCGTGCACCTGGTGAACCCGGGAGCGCCCGCGACCAGCCGGCTAGGCCCGCAGCCACTCCGTCACCACGACGTCCCCGCCGGTCCGCAGCCGTAGCGCGAACGGGCCGGAGAGCGGTGCGTCGCCGGTGAAGCGGCCCAGGTCGTCGGCCGTGAGCGGGGAGCCGGGGCGGGGGCCGCCCAGGACCTCGATCCGGGCCGGTTGCGGTGGCAGCACCTGTCCCATGAGCCCCTGTGGGGTCACCTCGACGTCGACGGTCACCTCGCCCGCCCGGAAGGTCAGCATCCGGGGCGCGTCGGTGACGCCCCGGACCGGAAGGGCGTCGACCAGCGAGTCGAAGGTCAGCTCGGCGACCCGGGCGTCGAGGTCGTGCAGCGCGTACGCGTCGACGGCGAGCTGCTGGAGTTCCGCAGGCACCGGGTCCAGGACGGCGGCGGCCTGCCGCAACTCCTCCTCCAGCAGCCCGGCGTCGAACTCGTCGTCCTCCCAGCCGTCCTCGTCGAACGCGTCGTCATCGCTCATGTCGTTCACGCCGTTCTTGTCGCTCATATCGCCCCCCGTGCCTCGAGCCGGGCCCGCAGACGCCGCAGACAGCGCTGGCGCAGCGGCCCGATGCTGCCCACCGCGATGCCGAGCCCGGCGGAGACGTCCTGATAGCTGGGCGGCGGCGTGGCCATCAGCACGCGCAGCAACTGCCTGCACCGCTCGCCCAGTTCCTCGAACTCCTGCCACAGCCGCCGTACGCGTTCGCTCTGGGCGGCGGCCTCCTCGGAGTCGAGCAGCGACTGCTCCGGCGTGCCCTCCTCGCTGGCCCGGTCCAGGATCTGTGGATCGTCCGTGAAGGTCAGCCGCTGCGAACTCCGGATGACCTTCAGGCACTCGTTGCGCGCCGTGCTCGCCAGCCACGCGCCCGCCTTGCCGGGTTCACGGATCCGCCCGAGGTGCTGGGCGAAGCGGAACCACGCGGTCTGGTACACCTCGTGGGCGTCCGCGTCGGAGAGCCGGTGGGCCCGCACCACGGACCACACCAGAGGGCTCAGCCCCTCCACAAGCGCCTTCCAGGCCGCCGCGTCGCCGTCGGCGGCGGCCTGGACGAGCGCGCCGGCATCAGTACGGTCCACGGCAGCCCCACCCCTCGAGTACGGCAGGTCATGGTACGCCGTGGAGGTGGCGGCTTCGGCCCTCACGAGCCGGGGACCAGGCGCACGACCGGGACCGGGCGCCAGGTGGGCGGACGCAGCGCGGGAACATGCGCCCCGCGCACTTCGGCGAGCCCGGTGTTGGCGGCGAGCAGCTGCTGCCGGGCCGCGCGCGGGTCGGTCTCCTTGTGCGCCGTCATATGGGCGGCGACCATGCCCGCGGTCACGGGGGTGGCGAAGGAGGTACCGCTCCACTGCGCGTACCCCTCGAACATCACCTGGTCCGGCTTCGCGGCGGCGTTCTCGTCGCTCAGCACTCCGGTGTGGCGGGGGTGCCGGCAGGTGCAGCCGTAGCGGAAGCCGTAGCGGCAGGCGTCATACGTGGAGTGCTGGTACACGTACGGGACGGGTGTCTCGAAGCCGGTGAGGGCGCTGGTGAGGCGCTCGCCGGGGGCGTAGACCCGTACCCAGGGGCCGTGGTTGGTGAAGCAGGCGCCGAACTCGCCGTCGCTGCGCAGGGCGCCGACGGACAGGACGGAGTCCTCCCAGCCGGGCAGATCGGCGTAGGCGGCGGGCCAGAAGGGAGAGGCGCTGCCGTTGTTGCCCGCGGCGGCGACCAGCAGGGTGCGCTGCTCGCGCAGTTCCCGCATGAAGTTCTCCACGCCGAGCAGTCCGTCGGTGCGGCCGTTGGAGGTGCCGGCGGAGAGGCTGAGGACGTCGGGCCAGCCGCCGGCGTCGACGGCCTCGAAGAGCTTCTCGCCGAACTCCGACTCCAGGATGGCGCCCGCGTCGTTGAGGCTGCCGCGCACGGTGATGTCGGTGTTGGGCGCGACGGCGGCGACGAGCCCGGCGATGAACGTGCCGTGGCCGACGTACTGCTGGAGGATGCCCTGGTCGTCGCACTCCTGCACCTGGGCGTCGCCGCCGGTGTGGGAGAGCAGGGCGCTGGAGCGGTAGTCCTTCATCAGCCCGGTGTCGACGACGAGGACGCCGACGGCGGTGTCCGGGTCGTACGCGGTGTCGGCGGGCGCCGGGTTGAGCGGCTCGCTGAGCGGGACGGGGACCGGTTCGTCGCCGGGGCAGGCGTTGACCGCGATGTGGACGACATGGTTGCGGGCGGCCATCCGGTGCCCGGCCCGGTCCTCCCGTTCGCGCACGGACCGCAGCGCGTGGGCGACGGCGCGGTCGGCCTCCCGGCCGCCCTCACCGGGGTCGCCGACCCGGATGCGGGTGATGCCGCTGCGGTTGGTCCGCGGGCCGGCCCGGCGGATCTGGTCCTGGTCGAGGTCGGGAGCGGCCGTGAAGTGCGCCCGTACGGCGTCCTCGACGATGCCGGCCTCCTCGCCGTCGCGGACGAGGACGACGCCCTTCTCGTACATGAATTCGGCCGAGTCGTCCGGGCCCATCGCGAGGGGGACGTCCGGCATCGATCGCTGGATCTGGTCGAACTGTTCGTGGAATCGCTGAGGTGCCATGGCGGGTCCTCCCACTGGGCGACGGCGTCGGTCGGTGCGGCGGAGCGGTCGTCGGTACGCGCCGATCCTCCTCGACATGAGCCGCCCGGCCGTCATTTGATACAGCGCCGAACCTGTGGGGCGTGGTCGGGGGCCACTACCATCCGAGGAGTGACAGCGGGAAGCGACTCGGTGGCGGCACTGCTGCCGATGGTGTTCGCCGATCCGGGCGAGGCTCTCGCGAGGGCTCGGGCGCTGCTCGACGCCGATCCCGACCCGGTGCACGCCTCCGTCGCCCATCAGGTGATCGGTATCTGGCAGCGGGACTTCGGCGATCTGCGGCTCGCGCTGAACCATCTGCGGCGGGCCCGGGACTTCGCGGCGCGCGCGGACTCGGCCGACCGGGAGGCGGACGTGCTGGCCACGCTGGGCGTGGCGCTGGTGCACGCCGGGCGTACCCGGGAGGGCCTGGCGGCGTTCGAGCGGGGGGTCGCGCGGGGCGGTGGGCACACGCGGGCGCGGGTGCTGTACCGGCGGGCGTACGTGTGGTGGGTGCTCGGCCGGCATCGTGAGGCGCTGGAGGACGTACGCCGGGCGGTTCCCGTGCTGCGGCAGGCGGAGGACGTGATCTGGACGGCGCGGGCGCTGACCCTGCGGGCGACCGTGCATCTGGCGCTGGGGTCGGTGGAGCGGGCCGAGGCGGACTTCACCGCGGCCGAGGCGCTGTGGGACACGACCGGCCAGGAGCACGACAAGGCCGACGCGGTGGAGAGCCGGGGGCTCGCCGCGTTCCGGTCGGGTGACGTGCCGGTGGCGCTGCGGCTGCTCGACGAGGCGGAGGAGCGGTACGCCCGGCTCGGCACGCCGACGTTCATGCTGAACATCCGGCGCTGCGAGGTGCTGATGGCGGCCGGGCTCGCGCCCGAGGCGCTGGCCGAGGCGGACGCGGCGATCAGGAGGCTCGACGGGATCGGCGGTCAGTCCACGCGCAAGGCGGAGCTGCTGCTGGCCGCCGCGCGGGCCGCACGGCTGGCCGGGGATCCGCACACCGCGATAGCCCGTGCCGCCCTCGCGGTACGGCTGTTCGCCGGGCAGCGGCGCACCTGGTGGGAGACGCACGCCCGGCTGGTGCTGATCGAGGCGCGGCACGCGGCCGGGCGCGGGTCGGGCCGGCTGGTCGCCGACGCCGCCGCGGTGGCGGAGAAGCTGGCCTCGTTCGGCGCACCGGCCGCGCCGGAGGCCTCGCTGCTGGCGGGGCGGATGGCGCTGGGCCTGGGCTGGACGGCGGACGCGGAGCGGCATCTGGCCGTCGCCGCCCGCAGCAGGCGCGTCGGTCCGCCGCTGGCGCGGATGACGGGCTGGGCGGCTCAGGCGCTGCGGGCCCGGTCCGCCGGGTCGGCCCGGGGGGTGCTGGAGGCCTGCCGGCGGGGTCTGGACGTGCTGGACGACCACCGGATGACGCTGGGCGCCTCGGAGCTCAGGGCGCGCGCCACCGAGCAGGGCGCGGAGCTGGCCGCGCTCGCCCAGCGGGCGTCTCTGGTCTCGGGCGGGCCCCGGCGGCTGCTGGTGTGGAGCGAGCGCTGGCGGGCCACGGTGCTGTCCACGGCGCCGACCCGGCCGCCCGCCGATCCGGAACTGCTCAGCGGAATGACGGCGTTCCGAGAGATCGCCTCCCGTGCGGAGGCCGCCCGGATGGAGGGCCGGCCGGTCCCGGCGCTGGAGCGTGAACAGCGGCGCCTGGAGCGGGAGATCCGGTCCCGGACCCTGCACATGCGGGGCGAGGCGCCCGGGGACGGGGACCGCTTCGACGTCGGCAGGCTGCTGGAGCGGCTGGGCGACGAGGTACGGCTGGTGGAACTCGCCGTGCTCGACGGGCGGGTGCAGGTGCTGCTGTGCGGGCAGGGGCGGGTGCGCAGGTTCGAGGCCGGGCTGCTGGCCGAGGCGGAGACGGAGGCCGAGCACGTACAGGCCGGGCTGCGGCGGCTGGCCCATCCCGGGGCCGAGGGGCGCCTTCCGGTGGTGGAGGCGGCCGGGCGCCGGCTGGAGGAGCTGCTGCTCGGCCCGGCGGCGGCGCAGCTGGGCAGCGGCCCGGTGGTGGTCGTGCCGCCGGGGCGGCTGCACCGGGTGCCGTGGGCGCTGCTGCCGTCGCTGCGGGAGCGGGTGCTCAGCGTGTCGCCGTCGGCGGGCAGTTGGCTGCGGGCCAAGGAGACCGCGCCACCGCCGGACGGCTGCCATGTGCTGGTACGCGGCCCGGGCCTGGCGACCGGCGGCGCCGAGGTGCCCGAACTGGCGGGGCGGTACGGCTGCGCGACGGTCCTGGAGGACGGCGAGGCGCGGGTGCCGCGGGTGCTGGAGGAGCTGGACGGGGCCGCGCTGGCCCATATCGCCGCGCACGGCACGTTCCGTGCGGACAGTCCGCTGTTCTCGTCCCTGCGGATGGCCGACGGGCCGATCGTGGTGCACGACTTCGAGCGGCTGGACCGCAGCCCGTACCGGATCATCCTGTCCTGCTGCGACACCGCCCGCCTCGCGTCCGTCGGCGCCGACGAACTGCTCGGTCTGGTCACCGCGTTGCTGCCGCTGGGCACGGCCGGGGTGGTTGCGTGCAGCGCACCCGTCAACGACGCCGCGGTGGTGCCGCTGATGCTCGCGCTGCACAAGGGCCTCGACGCCGGTCTGTCCCTGGCGGAGGCGCTGCGCGACGCCCGGTCCGCGCTGCCGGGCGACGCACTGCACCAGGCCACGGGGTGGGCGTTCTCGGCGTTCGGGGCGGCCTGACCCGTCCCCTGTGCGGGTCAGGCCGCCGGTCTCGGGTGACTCAGGCCGGTTGGGCCTCCGGCACTTCGGTCAGCCATGGCAGGGCGCCGCGGTCGTTCGCGCCGAGCCGGGCGTAGGCGCTGTAGAGGTGGTTGCCGACGGTGCGGATCGACAGGGTGAGGCGTTCGGCGATCTGCCGGTTGCTCAGGCCCGCCGCCGCGAGGGTGACGATCTGCCGCTGCCGGGCGGTGAGTTCGCCGAGGACCAGCCCGGACAGCGCCGGTGTGCGGGCGCCCTGGCAGCGCCGGGCCAGGGCCACGGCCCGGGTGCGGGAGTGCCGGGCGGCACGCGGATCGCGGTGTGCGCCCACGGCCTGGGCGTGCGCCTCGGCGGCGAACAGCGTGAAGCCGCGCCGCTCCAGTTCCTCGGCGACCTCGTCCAGGGCCGGGCCGTCGGCGCGGGTGAGCGCGTCGGCGTGCCGGGCGAACACTCCGGTGAGCCGGTCGATGACCTTCTCGGGGGCGCCGAGGCGCACGGCGTCGTAGGGGTCGGCGAGGTCCGCGAGGAGGGTGTCGAGGTCGCCCCGGACGTCCGCGGTGGGCTCTCCCGACTGGGCGGAGGCACGGTCGAGTTCGTCCCGGCACGACGCGTCCGAGGGCGCTCCGCGCAGCCCCTCTCGCGCCCAGGCCGCCGCTTCCCGCAGCTCCCCGCGCAGCCGGGCGAACCGGGCGCGTACGGCGGCGTACCCGCTCGGCAGTGTGCCGCCCTCGGCGACCAGCCACTCCCCCACCGGCGTGGGCACGGCCCGTACGTCCGCTCGTTCGATCCCGTGCGCCAGTGCGGCCGACTCGGCGTCGAGGGCGGCGGCGTACACGTCCGGTGTCCGGGCCAGCCGACGTGCCCGCAGCCGGCCTGCCGCTGCCCTGAGCACCGGGCCGTGCAGGGGGTGCGCCAGGCGGACGGTGCCCGCGTCGTCGACGCGGATCAGGCCGTCGGACTCCAGGACTTCCAGCGCCCCGATGTCCGCGTCGTCCGGCTGCAGCGGCAGGGGTTCGGCGAAGGCGAGGCGGTCGAGGGTCTCGCGTTCGCGGGGGCAGGCGCGGTCGAGGACGGGGGCGGTGCGCTCCCGTACGGCCGTGGTCAGCGGCACCGGGCCCCGCCAGGTGCGTTCCTCGGTGCCCGGGACGTGGGTGAGCCTCCCCCGCACCGCGCCCAGCAGATCGCGCAGCAGCCGCAGATCGCCCTGGCTCAGTCGCCGCAGCCGGCCGGCGGTGAGCGGGTCGAGCGGGCCGGCGCCGGCCGTGAGGAGCTGTGCGATCTCCTCCTCGGCCGGCGGCTCCAGGGTGAGGCGGGGCAGCAGCTCGCCGGTCCACAGCCGGGAGATCGCGCCGGGCACCGGGGTGCCGTCCGTGGCGACGACCAGCAGACGGGTGCGTCCCTGCACGGCGAGTTGGTGGACCAGGGCGGCGGAGGCGTCGTCGAGGAGGTGCGCGTCGTCCACGACCAGCGTCCGTACGCCGGCCAGGAGCTGGACCGCGCGGTGCAGGGTGACCGTCTCGGGCAGCAGATGGGCGAACGCGGCGAAGGGAAGGGCGCGGCTCTCGGGCGTACCGGCCGCCCGGGCGCAGTCGGTGCCGCGGACGGCCTCGGTGACGAGACGGGTCTTGCCGCAGCCCGCCGGGCCCGTCAGCACGATGCCGCGGCGTCCGCCGGTCAGGGCCCTGCGGACCAGCTCCAGTTCGTCCTCCCGCCCGGCGAACGGCCAGGGCAGTTCCAGGGGTGTCGCGTCCCGCTCGTAAGTCGTCACACAGACATGAGCGCGACTACTCACTTCTGATACAGGGCGACTTGAGTAGCCCCCGACTCAGGCGCCCGGGACGGCCCGCGGGGCAGGCTGTGGCCATGACCGCACGCTACTGCTCGCTGGCTCAGGCGCCGGCGCCCGCCTTCGCACCGGGGCTGGCGGCGGAGCGGCTGAGCGCGCTCGCGAGCGGACGGCGGATGTGGGTCAACGGCACCGTTCTGCACTACTGGTTCTTCGACGGCGACACCGACGCGTCCGTCATCCCCGTGCCGGGGAGGGGGATGACGCGACGCGTGTCGTGGGCCGGCGCCGAGGAACAGCGGGATGTGGTGCGGGCGTGCTTCCAGGAGTGGCAGGACCTCGGCGGCGGGATCTCCTTCGCCGAGGTCGACGACCGCTCGGAGGCCGAACTGCGCATCGGGTTCCAGTTCGGCGACGGCTCCTGGTCGGCCGTGGGCCGCGACGCGCTCCTGGCCGGCCGGCACGAGCGGACCATGAACTTCGGCTGGGACCTGACCGCGCCCGGGGAGCGCGGGACGGCCCTCCACGAGATCGGGCATGCGCTCGGCATGCTGCACGAGCACCAGAGCCCGTTCGCCGGCATCCACTGGGACGACGAGGCGGTGTACGCCGAACTGGCGGGCCCGCCCCACCACTGGAGCCGGGAGAGGACGCACTACAACATTCTGCGCAAGCTCGACCCGGACGAGGTCAACGGCTCCGTCTGGGACCCACAGTCGATCATGGAGTACCCGTTCTCGTCGGGGCTGGTCCTGGAGCCGGAGCAGTACCGCGCGGGTCTGAACCCGCCCGGCACCCTGTCCGCCGCCGACAAGGAGTTCGTGCTCCGCTGGTATCCGCCGGCGAACCCGGCGGGACCGTCCGAACTGGTGCCGTTCCGCTCGGCCCCGCTCGGTCTCGGCCCGGGCGAGCAGGCCGACTTCGTCGTCGACCCGCCGGAGACCCGCACCTACACGCTGGGCACCTTCGGCGACGGCGACACCGTCGTCGTGGTCTTCGAGGAGCGGGACGGGGAGCCCCGCTACCTCGCCGGGCAGGACGACGGAGGGACCGCGCGGAACGCCACGATCAGCGCCCGGCTCGTCAAGGGCCGCCGCTACCACGTCCGCGTACGCCTGTACTCCGCCTGGGGTTCCGGCGAGACGGCGGTGATGTGCTGGTGACAGCACCGACGCGCCGCGCGGACACCTGAGCCACAGTCCGGCACCGGGGGAGCGGTCGAGGACGTCGCCCATGGGGGTGGGTGACGTCCTCGACCACGCCATGTCCTGGTTCACGGCCGGGGCGGGGGCGCACGGCCGACGGACGCGGTGCCGTCGAGGGCCTCACCGAGGGCGGCGGGGGCGGACGCGGGGCGCACCGGCCCCGGCGCCGTGGATCCACCCCAGGGGTGAAGAGCGTTCATCGGCGGCCGACATGGGGCATCGTGACAGGGAACGGCTGGCAATGGCGTTACGCCGTCCGAGTATTGATGCCTACGCTTGATTGCTCTCGCGGCTGCACGTCCGTACCGGAAGACGCACGAGGTGCCGGCGGCCCGACTACGCTCGCGGCGTAACACCGGGGGATGGGGGGGGAGCAGGTGGAGACGTCCCGACGCGATCGTGCCCGGCGGCCGAAGCTGCCGGCGGCGGTCCCGGCCGTCCTGCTCTGGGCGCTGGGCGCTCTGGTTCTGGGAATCGTGATCGGTCTGGCGGCGGACCCGTCGCGCCTGGTCGGCACCACCGGGTACGTCTTCGTCACCGGACTGCTGCTGGCCCTGGGCCTGTACGGCAGCACGTACGGCATCGAACTCGCCGATCTGCGCCGCGATCTGCGCGGTGTGGTCGCGGCGGTCACGCTGGGCGTCGTCCTGAAGGCGGCGATCGTCTCGGGCGTCATGGTCTGGGCCTTCGACCGCCCGCAGTATCTGATCCTCGGCATCGTCGTCGCACAGATCGACCCGCTGTCGGTGACCGCCCTCGGCAGGGACAAGCACATGTCGCGGCGCGCCCGGTCGCTGCTCACGGCATGGGCGTCCTTCGACGATCCGATGACGGTCCTGCTGACGCTGTACGTCGCCGGGTACGCCTACACGGCCGCGGGACACCCGGGCGCGCCGTCGGTGGTGGGCGGCGGAGCCCGCGGCTACGCCCTCGGACTGGCGTTCAACGCGCTGCTCCTGGCCGGTGCCCTGGCGCTGTGGTGGGCGGGCGGCAGGCTGTGGCCGGCGCGGCGGGCCAGGAAGGAGTCCGCCGAGCCCGGCGAACTCGACCGCCCCCGGCGGCCGGTGACGCCGCTCGGTGCCCTGCTGGTCGTGGCCATGCTCGTGCTCGCCGCGGCGAACATGCTGATGCTCGCGGTGGCGGTGGCCGGACTGTTCCTCCGCGCGCGGGCGTTCGCCCGGCCGCTCGCGCGAGCGGTCACCAGTGCCTTCCTGCTCGCGACGGCTCTGCTGGGCCTGTTCGCCGCCCAGGGAGTGTCGCTCGGCCCGGGGGTGCTGCTCGGCGCCTCGGCGTTCGGCGCGCAGGCGGTGGTGGCCGTGCTGCTGATGCCCCTCTTCGTACGCGGCCTGTCCCGAAGGGACCGGATCCTGCTGGGGATCGGTCAGCAGAACGGCCTGACGGCCGTGCTGCTCGCCCTCACCCTCGAACGCGACTTCCCGAAGATGGTCGGCATCGTCGCCCCGGCCGTGGTGACCGTCAACCTGCTGCACTACGGGGCGCGGATCGCGTTCGGCTGCTGGTCCCGCCACCAGGCCGGGAAGAACCGGCAACCCGAGGGCGGACGGCAGCGTCTCCCCCGGCATCCGGCGGCCGAGGACGGCGGGGCGGGCGAGGCACCGACGGCGACCGACGGACTGCGGTCCTCCGCGTAGCCGAATGTCGTGCGGCGGCCCGGACGGGTCGCGGCCAGGGGAACGGGGGAGGCCGGATGGGTGAGCGGAGAGGGAGCCGTGCCAGGCGTCCCCGCGGGCGACCGCGCTGGAGGCCCGTCCTGCTGCTCGGCACGTTGCCGCTCCTCCCCGCGACCGCCGGACCGGCCGCCGCCGACACGGGCAGGAGCGATGTCCGGCTGGTGTACTGCCTCGCCGACGAGCACCGGGGCGACCTCCGGGACGCGGCGGTGCGGCTCGGTGTGGTGCGGCGGGCCCCGGGTCCGGTCGGCGGTACGGACGCCGTACGGGTGCCCGGCCGCGGGGGCGGCGTGATGTCGCTCGACGACTGGACCGGCAAGCGCCCGGGCGACTTCGAACGAGTCTGCGACGCGGTGATGGCCGCCGCGGGCGACCCGCCGGGGGCGTCCGCGGACCAGGGCGGCGGGGCGCTGGGCGGGTTCGCCGACGGGGCTCTCCTGCTGGTGACCGGCGCCGTGCTCACCGTACTCGGACAGAAGACGGAACGGATCTCGGCGGAGCGGCGCACACACGGCCGGCAACTCTCGGCGGCCGTGCTGGAATTCCGGAGGATCGCATGGCTGTATCTCGCGGAGTACGAGCAGGTGGCCGAGACGGACCACGCCGAGGCGTCGCGGGCCCGGGAGGCGCTCAGCGGCCTCCTCGCCCTGGTGCCCGGCCCGGCCCCGCGCCGCGAGGCTGCCCGGCTGCTGGCCGAGTCCCTGCCCCTGGCGGACAGACTGCCGCGCAGCCGGGACGGGCAACTCCTGCAACCGCACGACAGAAAGAGCGAGGCGGACGCCGTGCGCACCACCCTGGACCGGCAGACACGGGAGGTGGGGGATCTGCTGCGCCCCGCACCCGTCCGGTGGCTGCGCGGATCACGACACAGCGGCCGTCCCACGAACGCCGGAGGGCAACACGGATGACCAACTCCGACTGGGCGAACCCCTACGGAGTGCGCAAACCGTACGGATCGAACGGCGCGGGCAACGGCGACGGCCGTGACAGCGGCGCGAACGGTTCCGCCGTGCTCAGCGCCGATCACCCCCTGGTGCCGTGGAAGCAGGCGGACCACATGGACCAGTGGGTCGACGTCGACCACTCCCGTGACGAACTGGACCGCTTCGAGCGGGACTGGCCCACCCTCGGCGAACTCCTCGACTCGAGCTCGGGGCACGGCCGGGTGGTGATCGTCAGCGGACAGCCCGGCATGGGCAAGACGTCACTGATCCACCGGTGCATCCACGAGGCACGCCGGCGTGTGGCGGCGGCGGCGTCCGCGGCCGGGAACCCGCTCGTGCTGTTCGCGCCGACCGCGGGGCTCGACAACGACGGCCGCCGGATCAGTGTCGACCCGGACGGCCGGTCGTTCGCGCCGACCCGGCTGATCAACGCCCGCATACGCCGCGAGATAGCCAAGAAGCTGCTGCTGCACGAGTTCTCCGAGCCACGGGTGCAGGCGATCATCGCGGAGGAGGACCCGTTCCAGGCCTACAGCGAGATGAGCGACCTGCTCATCCAGCACAACGCGCTGCTCTTCGTGGTGATCCCGCACATCCGGTGGAACGACGCCCATCTCCGGGCGGCATTTCTGCGCACCTGTCTGAGCCCGGCGCACCCCAGGATCGTACTTTTCGTCGAAGTGAGCCACGGCGCCGCGGAGACACCGAGGGAAGTGACCGCCGCACTCAGAGGATCGGCGGCGGTCACCCATCTCGCGCTGCGCGAGCTGGACTCCGAGGACATCTGGAGGTTCAGCCACAGCGCCCGGGCCGCCGACGGCGGACCGCACGGCCTGGTCGAGCCCGACAGGAGTTCCCTGATGGCAGCACACGACGAGTGGAAACCCTCCGACGTACGCGAACTGCGCAAGGTCTTCCACTCGGCGGCGAACGCCCTGCGCAGCGCGCCGCACCCCTGGCCGATCGACGCCGACGCGCTCAGACCCCACTGGGAGAGCCGGCGGGCGCACCGCGACGACCTGCTCCGTGAGCCGATCCTGCCCCGCCCCGGCGGCTGATGCCCGCCGCCACCCCGACCGCGCCTCTCCGGACCCGCAAGGAGTGCCATCGTGGCCGCAAGCAGCGCAGACACCTGGTACAGCAACCCCTTCCCCCTGGTGCCGGTCGTGCGGCTCGGCCCGTCGGCGGACCTGGGTGAGGCACCGGTCGAGGCCGCCGACTCGGGCAACGCCCATGTCTCCACCCGGTTCCTCGGGGATCTCGAGGGCCTGGTGCGCGACTACCTCCGGGACCGGCCCCGGGGTGGCCGGCGCGGCCGGGCGATCGCCGTGGTGGGAGAGTTCGGCCTGGGCAAGAGCCACGCGGCGCGCGAGGTCTGCAACGGGCTCGCCCGTCCGGACGGCCCGGCCATGTGGATCGTGGACGAACCGGTGCAGGACTTCGGCCGCATGTACCGCGACCGGCTGCGCGGCCCCGCCGACACCCCGGAGGGCAAGGCCGCGTTCGAGGAACTCGTCCGGGACTACTACGCCTATGTGACGGCGGCCCGGGTCGGCGAGCAGAGCTCCGACACCCGGCCGGGCCGGCCGGACGACATCCCGCTCGGCGACATCGCCCTCGACGACATCGCCACCGGGCTGCGCGACCGCGTCCTGGACCCCGACAAGGTGGTCTCCGCCCTGCGCTACGACCCCGAGGTGATGCACGCCGATCTGCGGGTCACCCTCGGCGAGGTCACGGAGCACAGGAGGTTCGCCACCGCGTTCGCCCTGCTGCAGGACCCCCGGTTCACCTCGATGGTCTGGGCGTGGCTGACCGGTGACGAGCCCGCCCCGCAGCTGCGGGAACGCGGCATCAGGGACGCCGTCACGGGCATCGACCCGGTCTTCGACGCGCTGGCCGTCCAGGGCTTCCTGCACGGCCGGGTCGGCAAGCCGTACGTCCTGCTGATCGACTCGCTGGAGAAGGTGCTGGACTGGCCGGAGGACTCCCGGCGTACGTTCGTCGATGCCTTCGAGCGCCTGGTCAACGTGTATGTGAGCCGGGGCGGGCTGCTGGTGTTCTGCACCTCGCCGAGCGGGCTCAACGCGTTCCGCCCGAGCCTGCACGAGCGGGTGGTGCAGCTGTGGCCGGCCCGCTTCACCGCGGAGCTGACGGCGGATCTCGTCGCCGAGTACATCGGTTCGGGTGCCCGTCCGGGCCCGGCCCAGGGCGCGGGCGCGATCGAGCGGTGGCCCGCGCCCTTCGGTTCCGAGTCGGTCGCGATCCTCCAGGAACTCACCGGCGGGGTGCCGCGGGAGATCCTCAAGACCTGCCACCACGCCTGGCAGTTGAGCGAGGACGGCGGCGGCGCGGTCCGGGAGGTGACCGCCGCGACCGTGCTGCGGGCGGTGCGCGATCTGCACGACAACGTCTCCGAGGACCAGGTGCTCTCCACCGTCCATGACGCACTGGCCCTGGGTCAGTGGCGCATCGCCTCGGTCGATCCGGTCCCGGAACGGGGGCCCGCCGTCGACGGGCCGCTGGTGGTGGCGTACTGGCTGGAGCCCTTCCCGAACGCCTACATCGCGATCGTGGTCACCCCGTCGGTGCTGGTGGCGGACGACCAGGAGCGCATCACCGCGCGCGTCCGGGCGCTGCGCGGCGCACTGCATCCGGCCCGGGCCGAGGTGCTGCTGGTGGTCAACGGCCATGTGTCGCGGACCATGCGGGACCGGCTGGCGCGCTCGCTCGGCTCGCAGCCCCTGCTGTACCGCCCGGGTGACTTCGAGCGGGCCGTGAACGAGGCCCTGGACCGGCTGCGCGCCCGGCTCACGGAACTCCGCCAGGAGGCCGATCTCGCGGAGCTGACCAGCGAGCTGCGCGGTGCGCTCGGCGAGCACAGTTCCCAACTGGGCCGGCTGCGCCGGACGGTGAGCGACCTGGCCCGGCGTGATCTGGTCGCGACGGCGCCCGGCCCGGCGCGTACGGCACTGCCGGAGCCGGTCGAGGGCCGGTTCGAGGAGGTGTTCTCGCTCCTCGACGCGGCCGTGGAACGGCTGGCCGGCCGTTCCTCCGGCGCCGGCCCGGGCGGCAGCACGCCGCTGCGGGCGGGGCGGGCCGATCTGACGGCGCTGGGCTGCGCCACGCTGGTCCGGCAGCTGACGGAGAGGTTCCGCACGGGCGCCGACGCCTGGTTCCGTGCCGCCTCGCCCGGCGCGCCGTCCGAGGAGCAGTGGGCGGGGCTGCGCCGGGTCTGCCGGGAGTACGAGACGGCGGTCGAGGTGCTGCCCGTGCAGTCCCTCGGCAGTTCCGGCCCGGCCCACCGGCCCAGCGCGGCGCGCGTGGTGGAGGCGCTCGCCGACGAGGTCTGGGGCGGGCTGGTCAGCGCGGTCCGGGCTCCGTGATCTCGCGCAGGACGCCCGCCAGTCGGTGCAGCCGGCTCTCCGCGTGGGCGACCTGCCGCTGGTCCAGCGTCACCCCGAGGACGTAGTCCCGCGGCGACAGCCAGGTCACGTACACGGCACCCTCCTGGACGTCCAGGACCAGACGGTCGGCGGGCGGCCGCACCACCAGCCGCAGCGCGTCGGTCAGCCGGGCGAGATGCCCGCGCAGGCTCTGGGCGAGGTCGCGGTACCCGGTGCGGCGTGAGCGCACGCTGGTCTCCAGGAAGCGCGGGCCGAGCTCGGCGTTCTCGAAGACGTCGCCCGCGCAGACGAGTCTCCAGTCCCGGTAGAAGGCCGCGTAGTGCAGGTCGATGGTGTTGACGTGACCGCCCCACAGGGCCCGCAGCCGCATTTCGGACAGGTTCTCGTGCTCGGCGGCCGCCGTCCCGAAGTCGATGCGCAGCTTCTCCTTGTGTTCCGGCAGGGGTACCGGGGGGTCCGTCAGGCCGCCGGGCAGTTCGTCGGGCAGGTGGTGCACCTGGGTGCGGATGGCGGAGACGAGGGTGTTCATGGCCTCGTCGGCGGCGGGCATCCCGCCGGGCGTGTCGGTGAGCGCGGCCAGGTACTCCCCCGGTTTGACGCGACCGCCCCACAGGCCACCGCGCGCGTTGGCGACCACGACGCGCATCAGCTCGCCGGTGCCCAGCGGCCGCATCAGCGCGCCCAGGTCCTGGGTGCACAGCAGGAGCCGGCTGCCGGGCAGTGCCTCGTTGGCGATGTCCTCGCCGCCCACGGTGACCAGGCCGGCCAGCGGGGCACAGTCGTTTCTGCGGAGGACGAAGTCGATGATTCCGCTGCTGTAGTGGGACACCGACCGGAGAGCGGGGACGCCGGCGAAGGCCCCTTGGCACAGCTCGGTTATTCGGCCGTGGCCCTCCGGGAACCAGTGGGACTCGGTGAAGAGCTCGGTCTCCGGGTGCGGGGCTGCTGCCACGTACGCTCACCTTTCCGTCGGGGGAACCGTCCGGACGCCGGCGCCGGCGCCGGGGCCGGTGTCCGGCCCTGGATCCGGGCCTAGATGCCGGGCAGTTCCAGATCGATGTCGAAGTCCCTGGCCGGTGCCGTGCGGGCGGTGGGGCGGGAGGTGAGCCAGGCGTGGTGCGCGCCCACCCGCCGGCCATCGGGCCGATGCCCCATGTCGAGGTCCCGCAAACGGCGCAGGGCGCGCTCGGCGAGTCCGGTCGCCTCGTCCACGCGCCCGGCCGCGGCCAGGGTGGCCGCGAGGGAGTTCTCCGCGGCGGAGACCCAGGGGTGGCTGTCGCCGAGCCGGTCCTCCAGGAGGTGCAGCGCGGCCCTGCCCGTGGCCTCGGCCTCCTCGACGGCGCCGGTGGCCCGCAGGTACACGGCGTGGCGGACCCCGGCCAGTCCGGCGTAGGGGTGCCAGGCGCCGAGGGTGCTCTCCAGGGCGTGGCGGCACTGGCGGGCCTCGTGTTCCGCCTCGTCGTGCTTGCCGAGCGCGTGCAGGTCGGCCGCCAGGCTGAAGCGGCAGCGCAGGGTGTCCAGGTGGTCGGCGCCGAACCGGCCGGTGGCTTCGGCGAGCACCCGCCGGTCGCGCTCCAGGGCCTTCTCGTAGCCGTAGACCTTCTCGTGCGAGCGGGCGGAGTTGTAGGTGATGCGGCGTTCGCTGACGGCCAGGCCGAGTTCGATGCTCAGCTGGGTGCCGGTCGCGACGTCGCCGTGCCGGTGCAGCCACTGGCGCAGCAGGTCCTGGGACTCCGCGTCGCGGCCCAGGGTGCGGTAGACCCAGGCGAGCAGGTCGGCGGACCGCCAGACGGCCGGGTCGTCCTCGCCGCCGGCGGCCTGGCGGTAGCGGAACCGGGCGAGGAGCCGGGCCAGCGAGTCGGCGGCGCGTCCGCTGAGGGCCTCCGTGAACGCGAGGTTGTGCTCGGCCTGCACGGTCGCGCGGTGCCGCGGTCCGAGCAGCAGCGTCAGGCCCTCCAGCACCGGCCGGGCCTGGAAGAGCGCGTCGGAGAACCTGCCGAGGGAGCGCAGCACGGCGCCGTAGGAGTCGGCGGACAGCAGCGTCCTCGGGTGCAGGGGGCCGAGCAGTCTGCGGTAGCCGCGCAGGGCCTGTTCGGAGAGCTGGCGGGCCTGTTCGTAGGCCCCGTCGAGGCGGTGGGCGCGGGCGGTGAGGTTGAGCAGGCGCAGATACTCCGGTGACGGGTCGTCGCTCTGCGGGCTCCAGGCCTCCTGCGCGCGTGCGGAGATGTCGAGCAGCCGGGCCAGGTCGGCGGTCTCGCCGCGCTGGCTCAGGGCGTTGAGATGGCGCAGCAGGGAGCGCCGGACGCGGGGGCAGTCGTCCTCCCACAGGCGCAGCGAGTACACCTCGCGTGCCCAGTCGGCGGACAGGCCGCGGTTCTCGTCCGGGGTGAACTCGGCGAGGGTGCCGCGCAGCACCTGCTCGATGCGGGCGCGCTCGTCCGGTTCCATGCCGTCGCGGAGGGCGTCCCGTACGGCGTGGTGCTGCCCGAGGGGCTGGTCGGGCCGGTCGAAGTCGACCTCCAGGAGTCCGACCCGGGACAGCGCCCACAGGGCGACGCTCACCATGTGCTCGTCGGGCAGCCGGGTGTCGGCCGGGGTGCGGCGGGCGCCGGGGTCCCGGGCCGTCGTGTCGTCGCGGGCCAGCTCCGAGAGGATGCGTCTCGACCTCAGCAGTTCGAGCCCCATGCCCCGGCCGGTGAGCAGCGAGGCCGCGTTCAGCAGCCAGCCGAGGGCGTCGCTGGTGCGGCTCTCGGCGCGCCAGGCCGCGGCGCCCGGGGTGTGCAGCACGGTCTGCCGGGCCACGCGCACCATGACCGCCACGGGCGGGGCCGTGCCCTCCCGTTCGAGCAGGGCCTCCTGGGCCGTGCGGTACTCGGCGAGGAGGTGGGCGACGGCGGCGCGGGCCGCTGTCCGGTCGTCCATGCTGTCGTCGCGCCGGTGCGCCGCGGCGCGCTCGGCGAGGCAGAGGGCGGCGATGCGTACGGCGAGCGGGACGAAGCCCAGGACCTGCCCGACGTGCTGGGCCTGTTCCTCGTCGATCTGCGCGAGCCGTTCACCCAGGACGGCCCGGCATTCGGCGGGCGACACGGGCGGCAGGGCGAAAGCCGCCATGTCCGCCGTGGCGGGGGCGGTGCGGCTGGTGATGAGGACGTGCCCGCGTGCGTGGGGCGTGGGCAGCAACTCCCGCAGTCCGTCGGGGGATTCGGCACCGTCGTACACGAGCAGCCAGCTCTGCGTGTCGGTGCGGGAGAGGTGGTCGAAGAGGGCCGGGGAGGCGCCGTCCCCCGTCGTGACCAGGTCCAGTCGGCCGGCGAGCCGGTTCAGGCCGCGGCGGACGCGGGGGAGCTCCCAGGAGCGCACCCACCACACCACGTCGTAGGCGGAGCCGAAGCGGTGGCACAGCTCCCGCACGGTCTCGCTCTTGCCCCAGCCGCTCGCGGCGTGCACGACCAAGGGGGTGTGGTCCCGGCCGGCCGTGTGCAGTTGCTCCAGGAGACCGCCGAGGACGTCGTCTCTGCCGACGAAGCCGCTGTAGCGGGGGGCCACGTTGGTGACGGCGGGCAGCCGCGGGAACCGCGCGCCGGGCGGGCCGTCGGCCGGGGGCGGGGCGCCGAGGCCGAGTCCGGCGTACAGCCGCCGCACGGCCTCGTCCTCGTCGGTCCCGCGCAGGTCGATGCGCTCGTGGTGGGCGGCGCCCGCGTCCGGGAAGGGCTCGTCGGCCAGGACGATCCGGACGTCGGGGTGGGACAGCGCGGCGAGCTGCGCCAGCGCCGCGTGGTCCATGTCCGCCGGGGAGAGGAACAGCAGGGCCGTGCCGGGGGCCGGGCGGTCGCCGGAGTAGGCGTCCTGGGCGCGCAGTTCGGTACGGATGCCGCCGCGCCGGAACCGGTCCTCCAGCCAGGCGGCCCAGGGGGCGTGGCGCTGGGAGTGGACGAGGGTGACCCGGCTGAGCGGCACCGGCCGCCGGTTGCGGAGCCAGTCGGCGAGCCGCTCGTAGTAGGGACGCAGCCCGGTCACCGAGCCCTCGGGCTCGCTCTCGACGGCGAGTTGCCGGGTGTCCAGGTAGAGCGGGTGGTACGGGATCTCCAGGAAGGCGACCTCGGACGTGCGGGAGGTGCGCGAGAGGGGGCCGAACTTGCTGCGGACCCGTTCGCGGGCGCCGCGCAGCCTGTCGTGCGACTCGACGTTGCTCTTCAGGCCGAGGGCCAGCAGCCGTACGGGCCGCTCGGCGCGGCCGCCGCTCAGCTGCTCGGCGAGGGCGGCGGCGCCGTCGATGGACCAGGCGGTCATGGCGAAGCAGAGGACCAGCGAGTCGGCCAGGGAGCCGAGTCTGCCCTCGGGCGGTGCGCCGGGCGCGTCGGGCAGCGGGGCCTCGACGAGGACGTGGTCGTGGCGCAGGGCGTCGGGGTCCGAGGCGAGGGCGAGGAGGGACGCCGCGTCCGGGCGGGTGACGGAGGCGATCCGGCCGGGCACGGGCTCGGGCACCGGTGCGCCCGCCGGTGCGCCGGTGGCGCGGCCGTCCACGATGAGCACGCTGCGGTTGCCCGCCGCCAGCAGGTCGGCGACGTTGCGGACGGTCGTGCTGACGCCGAGGTTCTCCGCGGTGGAGCAGAAGAGGACGAACCGTCCCGAGCGGTCGGCTGCGTGGGTGTCGGGCATGGCCACTCCGCTTTCGGACGGCAGGTGCTGGACGGTGGTGCACGACAGTCAGGGACGGTCAGTATAAGGCGGGTTGCCCCTGATCAGGCGGTTTCGCGCTCGACGGTGGCGTCGCCACGCGGCGCCGGTCACTGGCTCTCGCTGAACCCGGTGACGAAGGGATCTCCCGCCGTGCGCCCGGTGCGCAGCCGACGCAGGGTCTCCCCGAGCACCGAGGGCGGCAGCGCGGCGAGGTCGTCCAGCGGCACGTCGGTGAGGTCCAGCACGACGGACTCCAGGGTGGCCTCGCCCTGCTCGGCACCCGCTTCCTCGAGCTCTGCCATGGCCCATCCTCCGCGGATCGTGTCCAGTGTTGACGTCCCCACCGGGTGGCTCCCGAAACCGGCTACTTTCGGGCGGGGGCCGCGGGGACGACGGAATCTCGATGTTGACGGTCTGTCACGGGGACCGAATACTGGGGCAAATGGCGTGGCCGACCGGGTGGGCACCGGGTCGGTCGGCATGCGAACCGGGGGGTACGTATGAATCGACTGCGCCATGCGGAGCCGCCGTGGCCGGTCGCGGCCGACGTCGTGGCGAGGGAAGCCGCCGGATGGGTGCCCGCCCCGTTCCACTCCTTCGTGCTGAAGATGCACAGCCGCTGTGACCTCGCCTGCCGCTACTGCTACATGTACCGCTCGCACGACACGACTTGGCGCGAGCAGCCGCGGGTCATGGCGCCGGACGTCCTCGACCGTACGGCCGAGCGCATCGCCGGGCATCTGGCGGCGCACCGGGTGCCCGAGGCCGGGGTGGTGCTGCACGGCGGCGAGCCCCTGCTCGCCGGGGAAGCCACGCTCGGCCGTGCCGCCTCGGTGCTGCGCTCCGCCATGGGTCCCGGGGTGCGGCTGCACCTCGCGCTGCAGACCAACGGCGTACGGCTGACCGAGCGCTGGCTCGACCTGTGCGCCGAACACGGCATCCGCGTCTCGGTCAGCCTGGACGGCGACCGGGCGGCACACGACCGGCACCGGCGCGGTGCCGACGGGCGCGGCAGCCATGCCCGGGTCGCCGCCGCCCTGCACCGGCTGTCCGACGGGCCCCATCGCGAGCTGTTCGCGGGCCTGTTGTGCACCATCGACCTGCGCAACGACCCGGTGCGCTGCTATGAGCACCTGCTGACGTACCGGCCGCCGGCGGTGGACTTCCTGCTGCCGCAGGGCAACTGGCACACTCCCCCGCCGGGGCTGCGGCCCGGCCTGCCGGGCACGCCGTACGCGGACTGGCTGTGGCGGGTGTTCGAGCGGTGGTACGGGGCCAGCCGGCGGGAGACCCGGGTGCGGCTGCTCGAGGACATGATGGCGCTGCTGCTCGGCGGTGCGCCGGAGACGGAGGCGCTGGGTCTGGCCCCGGTGCGGTACGCCGTGGTGGAGACGGACGGCTCCCTCGCCCAGGACGACACGCTGCGCACGGCCTATCACGGCGCCGCGCGGACGGGTCTGCACGTCGGGCGGGACTCGTTCGACGCGCTGCTGCGCCATCCGGGCGTCGCGGCCCGCCAGTGGGGCGCCGACGGACTGTCAGCGCCGTGCCGCGACTGCCGGCTGCTGCGGGTGTGCGGGGGCGGCCACTACGCCAACCGCTACCGCCCGGCCACGGGGTTCGCCAACCCCAGTGTCTACTGCGCCGATCTGACTGCTCTGATCGACCGGGTCAGGGAGCGGCTGGCCGGGGACCTGGACCGGCTGCGCGGCGCCCCGGCGGAAGCCGCATGAGGCCCGTGCCGCTCCGTATGCCCGGCAGGCTCTTCACCGAGGTCGCGACGGGCGGCGGCGGGGCCGAGGCCCTGGAGCTGCTCGCCCGCGCCGAGTACAGCCGCCGCCTGGCCTGCGCCCACGCGGTCACCGAGGCCGCCCGTGACATCGGCGGCGGCGTGGCCGACACGGCCGGGCAGGCCTGGGAGCTCCTCGCCGCCGCGCACCGGGCCGATCCCCGGGCGGTGTCGGCGGTCCTGACGCACCCGTCGGCGGGCACCGCGCTGATCGGCCTGCTGGCCCGTCTCGACCGTGCCGTCGAGGGCGAGGCCGGTGCGGCGGGCGGGCTTCCGGTCCACCGGTTCAGCGCCCTCGCCGCGGCCGCTGCGGTCCGCGCGGGGGTGCCCGCACGGGTGCGGTGGCCGCTGACGGCGGACCGGGTCTTCCTGCCCTCGCTCGGTGGTGCCGGCTTCCCGGGTGCGGGACCGGGTGACGAGGCCGAGGTGGTGGTCGGTGCCGACGGAGCGGCCCGGATCGGGGTGGCGGGACGGAGTTCCGTGCCCGGCCCGGTCTACGTGCCGCGGGGCCCGTACGCCTCCGTATCGACGGGACGCTGGCAGTCGGCACACCGGCTTCTGGTGCTGGACTCCGGCGCGCCGCTGCTCCTGGACGACGTCGACCCGCTGCGCTTCCCGGGCGTCCCGGAACGGCCCCTGGGCCTGGCTGCGGACGATCTGCGCTGGTGGGAGGCCACGACCCGGGAGGCCTGCGACATTCTCCGGTCCCATCACCCGGGGACCTACGCCGAACTCGCCGCCGGCCCCCGCACCCTGGTCCCCCTCGACAGCACCGGCAGCTTCAGCGGCAGCAGCGCGGAGGCGTTCGGCTCCATGGCGTTGTCCCGGCCGCGCACCGGGCGGGGTCTCGCCCTGTCCATGGCCCACGAGTTGCAGCACAGCAAGTTCGCCGCCGTACTGCACCTGTTCGATCTGTTCGAGCCGCGTGGTGAGGAGCGCTACTACGCGCCCTGGCGCCCCGATCCCCGGCCCCTGCTCGGACTGTTCCACGGGGCGTACGCGCATCTGGGCGTGACGGACTTCTGGAACCGCCGCCGGGACGTGGAGCGGGACCCCGGGGAACTCGCCCGGGCCGAGGCCCAGTTCGTCCGCTGGCGCACGGGCGCCCGGGAGGCCGCGGAGGTCCTGCTGACCTCCGGGCGCCTCACGCCCCTGGGGCAGCACTTCGCCCGGACGATGCTGAACACCCTCGACGGCCTGTGCCGCCTGCCCGTACCGGCCGAGGCCCGGCGCCGGGGGCTGGCCCTGGCGGCGGAGCACCGGGCGGAGTGGGTACGGAGGAACGGCGTGCCACAGGCTCTGCTGATCTGACGGAGCCCGCGCGTACCGCGCCCGCGAACGCGATCGGGTGGGTGGCACATGCCACCCACCCGATGCGTCGGCGTACCCGCAGAGCTTTCTCAGGACTGCGGACGGCTGCCGTGGTTCGCGCCGTTCTTGCGGCGGGCCTTCTTCTTGCGACGTCGCTTCGAGGACATCGAACCTCCTCTTTCTTGCTTCTTGGTCACTGTCCACCGGCTTGTCGCATCCGGTGATCACAGAGCGCCTTTCCAGCCGTCGCTACGGCAAACACACCCGATGCGGATGCACATGGGTGGCCTACGTCACGGTGGTGGCCTGGGCGGTCCCTGGTCAGTCCGCCCGCACGGGATGCGTGAGGTTGGTTCCGGTCGCCGGGTCGAACACATGGGCCTTGGCCATGTCGACCCGCAGCTCCACCGGTTCTCCCTCGCGGGCACGCGTGGCGGCGTCCAGGCGGGCCACGAGGTGACTGGTGTCGGCGCCGGTGTCGCGCAGGCCGGACTCCTTGGCGAGCTCCTCCAGCTCGGCGGTCTTCACGGGCCCGCCCTCCGCCGCGAAGTAGACATACGCGTCGGAGCCCAGTGACTCCAGTACCTCCACGGTGGCGGTGAAGACCGGGCCGGTCCGGTCCCGGTCATGGGACAGGGCCAGGTCCGCGAATGCCTCCGGTCGCAGTCCGAGGATGACCTCGCGGGGAGCGTTCTGGCGTTCCAGCGACTGCCGCGTACGGTCGTCGAGGGTCAGGTCGCCCAGGGGCGAGCGCAGGGCACCGCCCTCCAGAGTGGCGTTCAGGAAGTTCATCGCCGGGGAGCCGATGAAGCCCGCGACGAAGATGTTGCGCGGCAGGTCGTACAGCTCGGCCGGTGTGCCGATCTGCTGGACCAGGCCCTGTCGCATGACCACGACGCGGTCGCCCAGCGTCATCGCCTCGGTCTGGTCGTGGGTGACGTACACGGTGGTCGTGCCGAGGCTCCGCTGCAGCCGGGAGATCTGGGTGCGCATCTGCACCCGGAGTTTGGCGTCCAGGTTGGACAGCGGCTCGTCCATCAGGAACGCCTTGGGATCACGGACGATCGCCCGGCCCATGGCCACCCGCTGGCGCTGACCGCCCGAGAGGTTGGCGGGCTTGCGGTCGAGGTGCTCGGTCAGGTCGAGAACGCGGGCGGCCTCCGTGACCTTGGCGTCGATGGTGGCCTTGTCCACCTTGGCCAGGCGCAGCGGGAAGCCCATGTTCTCCCGGACGTTCATGTGCGGATACAGGGCGTAGCTCTGGAACACCATGGCGACGTCGCGTTCCTTGGGAGCCAGGTCGTTGACGACTCGGCCCCCGATGCGCAGGGTGCCCTCGGTGATGTCCTCGAGTCCGGCGATCATGTTCAGGGTGGTGGACTTGCCGCAGCCGGACGGACCGACCAGGATCACGAACTCGCCGTCGGCGATGTCGAGGTCCACGTCCTTCACGGCGAGGGACCCGTCGGGAAAGCGCTTGGTGACTCCCTCGAGGATGATCTCGGCCATGGGTGGTGCCTCCTTGCCTTCCCCGTTCAGCCCTTGACTGCCCCGGAGGTCAGTCCGGCGACGATCCGCCGCTGGAAGAGCAGGACGAAAACGATGATCGGGATGGTGATCACCACAGCGGCGGCGGCGATCGACCCTGTGGGCTGCTGGAACTGGGAGCTCCCGGTGAAGAACGCGATCGCGGCCGGCACGGTGCGCGCGGACTCGGTGGACGTCAGCGAGATCGCGAACAGGAAGTCGTTCCAGCAGAAGATGAACACGAGAATGGCCGTGGTGAACACGCCCGGCGCGGCCAGCGGCGCGATGACCAGCCGAAAGGCCTGCGCGGGCGTCGCCCCGTCGACCTTGGCGGCCTTCTCCAGATCCCAGGGGATCTCCCGGAAGAACGCCGACAGGGTGTAGATCGCGAGCGGCAGCGAGAAGGTCATGTACGGGATGATCAGCCCGATCCAGGTGTCGAAGATCCCGATGATCCGCTCGATGTTGAACAGCGGTGACACCAGGGAGATCGGCGGGAACATGGCGATCAGCAGTGACATGCCGATGAGTACCCGCTTGCCGGGGAACCGCAGCCGGGCCACCGCGTAGGCGGCCATGGTGCCCAGCGCCACCGCGATCACCGTGGCGATCAGGGCGATACCGATCGAGTTGATCAGCGCACGGGTGAACTCGGAGGTCTCGAAGATGCCCCGGTAGTTCTCCCAGGTCCAGTCCCTGGGGATGTAGTCGCCGTCCGTGAGGGTGCCGGGGTCCTTGAACGACAGCGCGGCGATCCACCACACCGGGAACAGGGCGTACAGCACCACCACCACGTTCAGGACGCCCCAGCGGGCGGCATGTGTCTTTCCCACTTCGGCCATCAGCGCTTCACCTCCGCGCCGGGTGCGGCGGTGCCGAACAGTTTGACGAAGGTGAAGGCGATGATCCCGACGCAGATGAAGATCAGGACCGAGATCGCCGACCCGATGCCCAGGTTGAGCGCGGTGAACAGGTTGTCGTACCCGAGGATCGACAGCGAGCCGGTGCCCTGGGCGCCCGCGGTCAGGATGTAGATGTTGTCGAAGATCCGGAACGCGTCCAGGGTGCGGAAGAGCAGTGCCACCAGGATGGCCGGCTTCATCAGCGGCAGCATGATCTTGGTGAAGCGCTGCCAGGCGGTGGCCCCGTCCACCATGGCCGCCCTCAGGGTCTCCTCGGGGACCAGCGCGAGGCCCGCGAGCAGCAGCAGGGCCATGAACGGCGTCGTCTTCCACACCTCGGCGAGGATGATCAGCCAGAGGGCGGGCCACTGCTCGGTGAGCGGAGCCTCCCCGCTGGGCAGCAGCCCGGCGAGGTATCCGAGGTCCGGGGTCCAGGCGTACTGCCAGGAGAAGGCCGCGACCACGGTGACGATCCCGTACGGGATGAGGACCGAGGTGCGGACGACGCCGCGCCAGAAGATCGTGCGGTGCATCACCAGGGCGAGCCCCATTCCGAGGACCAGTTCGATCGCCACGGACACGGCGGTGATGAAGGCCGTGACCCAGAAGGCGTCCCACCAGAACGGGGAGGACAGCACCGCCCCGTAGTTGCTCAGGCCCACGAAGTCCGCCCGTCCGGGAAAGCGGAGGTCGTACCGCTGGAGGGACAGATAAATGGCGTACCCGATGGGGTAGGCGGTCACGGCGATCATGACCACGACGGCGGGCGCGCAGAGCAGCCAGCCGAGCCGCCGCTCCTGCCGGGCGCCCGCCGAGAGGGCCGCCCGGTCCGGCGCCTCCTGTTCGTGCTGGTTCACGGGATCACACCCTCGGATCGCAGGGCATCGTCGATCTGCTCCCTGATGGTGTTGACGGAACTCACCGGTTTGATCCCGGACGGCGGAGACAGCGTGTGGGAGACCGCGATCGACACGTTCTGGTAGACCGGAGTGATCGGGCGCACGCTCGCCGATTCCAGGGCGGTGAGCACGTCCTTGGAGAAGGGGTACTCCTTCATGAACGCGGGCTCGTCGTAGAGGGCGCGCAGCGTGGGCGGCAGTCCGCCCTCCAGCGCGGCGGTGAGCTGGTTCTCCCGGTTGCGCAGGCACAGCGCCGCCTCGAAGGCCAGGTCGGGGTGGCGCGAGTAGGCGCTCACCGCCAGGTCGATGCCGCCGATGGTGGGCCGTGCCGGGCGGTTCGCGTCGACCCGGGGGTACGGCGCCCAGCGGAAGTTCTTGAACAGCTCGGGGTTGTTCGCCTTCATCGACGGATAGACGAACGGGTAGTTGATCTCGAACGCCGCCACCCCCGACTCCATGGCGAGGCGGTTCTGGTCCTCCATCTGGTTGGGCAGGGAGGGGTCCGCGGCCGGGGAGTTCGCCAGATCCCGCATGATCCCGGCGGCCCGCACGGCGGGAGGACCGAGGGAGGGCTCGGTCGCGCTCGCGTTGAGGATGGAGCCGCCCGCGCTGTTGATCAGTGAGTTGAACCAGGCGGTCAGGCCCTCGTACTGGGCGCCCTGGATCTCCACGAAGTGCGGTTTGCCCTGCCGGGCGAGAGCCTCGGCCATGCCCAGCATCTCGGCCCAGGTCCTGGGCGGGGTGGGCACCAGGTCCTTGCGGTACCACAGGAGCTGGGTGTTGGTGTTGTACGGGACGGCGTACAGCTTGCCCTTCCAGGTCGAGGTCTGCAGCGGTACGCGCAGGGTGCCCTCGACGGCCTGCCGCTTCGCCGTCCCCGTCCATTCCCGGATCCAGCGGGCCTCTGCGAACTCCGCCGCCCAGGTGACGTCCAGACCCAGGATGTCGAGCGAGTCGTCCTCGGCGGCGAGCCTGCGGACCATCTGCTGGCGCTGGCCGTCCGCGGCGCGCGGGAGCTTGTTGTAGCTGATCCGGTAGCGGCCGCCCGAGGCCTGGCCGCACCGGTCGGCAGCCTTCTGGAGCGCGCCGGAGTCGTCCGGGAAGTTGTACCAGTTGAGGGTGGGCGTGCCGGAGTCCTCGTCACCGCCACAAGCGGCGAGCACGGACGCCAGCAACGGCAGTACGGCGAACGCCCTCAGCCATCGCGTCCCTCTGGGACGTCCTCTCGCGTGCACGCGCTCCACACCTCGCTCCCGGACGGTGGCACGTTCTCGGACCTCGCAGCGCTTCCCTCCCGGCGAACACTAAAGACCATGTAATGCAACATCAAGGACATATCGCATCGAATCGACCACGTCGGTGAACCCGAGGGCGCGAAAGGGGGAGGGGGGGAGGGGGAACGAAAAAGAGGCCACTTCCGATCAACCGGAAATGACCTCCGACCCGCTACTCAGCAAGTCGGGACGACAGGATTTGAACCTGCGACCCCTTGACCCCCAGTCAAGTGCGCTACCAAGCTGCGCCACGTCCCGATGCGTCCCGCGCGGGGTGAACCGCGTGATCACGCAGGTCAACCCTACCGCACCTGGGGAGGGGCGTCGGCCTCACGGCCCTCGTGGTGACTGCGGCCGATCTGGGCCCCGGTCCGGCCGGCGAGGCCCGCGGTCGAGACGGCGACGGCGAGGACGGCCCACCAGGGGATCTCCGCCCTGGTCGCGTGTCCGGCGCAGGCCGCGACGGCCAGGAGCGCCGGGACCGTACCCCCGATCAGCCCGGCACGCCGGACGGGTCGGTGCCGCGTCTCTTCCACGTCGTGATCCCCCTTCGCATGCGCGATCGCGCGCCCCGGGGAGCTCGACTCCCGGGCATATGCCGCAAACAATACGCGAAGTCGACGGCAACTCCCTACCCGGGCATACGGGTTGAGACGGACACCGGGCGATGTGCCCGTAATCGCCTGATGTCCGTCAACGCCCCGTGGTCCGCTCCCCCGTCAGTGCGCGCCGATCAGCGCCCTGCCCGTGCCGTCCCCGGCCGGCCGGCGCGCACCGCGTATCGCGGCCAGGCCGATGAAGGCCATGGAGGACAGGCCCGCCAGCGCGAAGGCGGTGAAGCCCCAGTCGCCCTTGTTCGCGGCGAGCAGCTGGCCGCCGAGCCACGGCCCGAAGACGGCGCCGAAGCGGCCCATGCCGGAGGTCCAGCCCACGGCGGTGGCGCGGCTCTGAGGGGCCGAGCGGATGGAGACGGTCGCGTAGATCATGGTCTGGGCGCTGTTGAGGAAGACGCCGGTGAGGAGCAACACGCCGTCGCCGGGCGGGAATTCGAGGGTCACGGGGGCGGCGGTGCCGGGGACGCCGGCGATCTCGGTGTCCCCCGTGTAGTCCACCCGGCCGCCCGGGGTGGCGAAGGATCGCGCAACGCCTCGATCACACTGCCGAGGTGGGCGCGGACGGCCTCCTCGGCCGCCTGCGGGTCCCTGGCCCTGATCGTCTCGATCATGGCCAGGTGCTCGTTCAGGGATTGCTGGGGGCGCCCCGGCCGCAGGGCCAACTGGTAGCGGTGACGCACCAGTTGGGCGTTGAGCCGCTCCAGCAGCTCCACGGCCGTCCGCTGGCCGGAGAACTCCCGGACGCGGGTGTGCAGTTCGTGGTTGAGGTCCGAGTAGGTGACCGGCTCGCCGTCGGCCACGGCCTTGGTCATCGCCGTGCCGAGAGCGGTCAGTTCGGCCAGTTGCTCGTCGCTCGCCGCCACGGCCGCCTTCGCCGCGCACAGCCCTTCCAGGGCCATGCGGCACTCGGTGATGGCGACCGCTTCCTCCACGCTCACCACCCGCACCCGCGAACCGCGGTTGCGGATCCGCTCGACCAGCCCTTGTGCCTCCAGATCGATCAGTGCCGCACGGATGCTGGCCCTCGTCACACCGAACTGCTCGGCGAGTTCGTTCTCCACCAGCCGCTGCGCCGGTGCCATCTCGCCGTGCAGGATCGCCCGCCGCAGCTGCGCGAGCGCGTGCTGCTTGGCCTGCTCTCCGGTGCTCGGACGGGCTTGAGTCGGCATGCGTTGCCCTCCCTGAGTGAGTGCCTGTCGAACGTAAATCTAGCCAAACAAGATTGTCAACAATTTTGTCGGCTAGATTGCCCGCAGGTACTCAGTCAGGGAGGGCTTCGGTCAGTACGGTCGCCAGGGTGAATTTGGTGATGTCGGCGAGATAGCCGTAGTCGAGCGTGTCCGGAGCGTCGGAGGTCCGGTGGTAGTGCGGGTTCCCTTCCCCTTCGTAGGCGCCGATCGTGACGTCTCCCCGCGCCTCGAACGGCATGTAGTCACTGGCGAAGATGGGGCCGAGTCGCACCGGCAGCTCCGTGTGGTCCGCCGCCGCCTGCGCCATGACCGCGCCGAAGGCGTGCGAGGCGGCGTCGTTGCCCGGCACGGCGTTCCCCAGGTCGCGCTCCACCGTCACGGTGCCGTCCTCCGGAGGTCGGCCCACCATGTCCAGGTTCACCACCCGCAAGGCCGAGACCCCCTCGGCCTGGAGTGCCGCCGCGTACGCCGTGGCCCCCCACAGTCCCTGTTCCTCGCCCGAGAAGGCCACGAACCGGACCGTGCCGGCCAGGGCGACCGGGGCGAGCAGGCGGGCGATCTCGAGGGTCGCGGCCACCCCGCTGGCGTTGTCGTCCGCGCCCGGCGCCCGGGCTGTGGCGTCGTCCGGGTCCTGCATGCGGCAGTCGTAGTGGGCGCACAGGATGATGACGGGCCCGTCGGCCGCCGTGCCGGGCTTGGTGCAGATCACGTTGTCGGCGCTGTGACCGGCGTTGGTCCAGGTGCGTCGGGTCACCTCCGGATATCCCGCCGCCGACAGCCGGTCCACGACCTCGTCGGCGGCCGGTCCGATGAACGGCGAGAAGGTGTGCCGCGTCGGGAAGTTCGCCAGTGCCTCCACGGTGTCGCGCAGTGCGTCCGCCGACACCGACGCGACGAGCGGGGCGATCGACTCGTCCGCACGCTTGCCCGTCCTACCGCGTTCCGTCGGCACGAAGGGTTCGGCGGGGCTTGGCGGGTGGGCCTTGAGCGGTGGCGCGAGCGGCAGGCCCTCGAGTACGTCGCGGTCCATCTCCTGCCTCCTCAGCCGGCGTGGAGGTCGGGCCGGCAGTAGGCACAGCCGGTGTAGCCGCGGGCGAGCGCGTCCTCGGCGCGCCGGAAGGGCACCTTGCTCCCGGCGCCGAGCCTGGACCAGTGCGGGCAGGTGGAGACGTGCAGTTCGCCGCTGCGCGGGTTGCCGAAGAAGAAGTCCTCCAGTTCCTTCACGGCGGTGATCTGGATGGTCATCCGCCCCGCGATCTGCCCGTCCTGGTACTGGGTGGCCACGAAGGGATAGAGCCGGAGGTGCTCCGCGTGCTGGGAGAAGTCGATCGTGATGTCGGCCGCCACCCGGTCGTCGGGCTCCAGCGTGAACCCGTCGACGACGGCGGTTCCGCCTCCGGGCATCTCCAGAGTGGAGCGGACCGTGCCCGTCTCGGTCAGGGTGCAGCCGGTCAGCTCCGCGTCCCGCGTGAGGCGGGTCAGCGTGCGGATCGAGACCCGGGAGTCGTCCGGCAGGGCGGTCGCGTCCAGGTGCCAGGAACCGCTGGTCCGGGCGAGGCCGCCGCGCAGCGTGATCGACATGTGCGTCTTGCCGCCCGGCGCGGCCAGTTGCGGCGCCACGTTCCGCTGCGCCACGTTGTTGTCGAACCGCACCAGGTGCCCGTGCGGCACCGGTCCGTTGAGGGTGGCGGTGATGGCGGGGTCGGGGGCACCGTGCACGACGGCGACCAGGCATTCGTGGTCGGCGCTCTGCGGGGTCCACACGAGCGGTCCCACCCGCACCGCCCCGCCCGCGGGGATCGGCTGGTCGATCACCACCGTGCCCAGCGACCGGAAGTGCGTCGGCCAGAGCATCCCCGTGCCCGGATCGCACCGGAACGCCTCCACCTGGAACGCTCCGCTCGCGGCCTCCTGGGTCCCTCGGTTGTGCACCCGCACGTAGAGGAAGTTGGGCCGGTCGTTGACAGGCGGCTCGTGGCCGAGTTCGGGGTTGTCACCCGTGCTGATGTCGTTGTTGCGGACCCAGATGTCCGGCGACTCCCAGAACGGGACACCGCTCGGCACGGTGCCGAGGTCGGCGGGGTTGTCGCCGATGTAGACGTCCACCGGCCGCGGCGCCCACAGTCCCTGGTTCACGAAGGCCTCGTCCATCACCTTGCTGTAGAGGCCGCCGGTGAGCGTGGAGTCGGCGGTGATGCAGCCCCTGGCCATGCTCACGGCGTGGCCGCGCCCCGAGGAGGTGTCGTCCGGCACGATGAGCAGCATCTCCAGCATCGTCCTGTTGATCGCGTCGGCCGCCGCTATCCGTACGGCGGGATCGGGCGAGTCGCCTCCCATGCCCAGGTAGCACCGCCACAGCGCCGTGCCGAGCATCGAGTTGCGCAGGTTGACGCCGAAGCCGTTGAACGCCGGGGCGTCGAAGCGCTGGGGGACGTCGAGCCGTCGCTCGGTGCTCCACCGGTCGGTCGCGTTGTTGTCGAAGGGGAACGTCTCGGTGCGCCGGTGCCCGCCGGGGTTGAACCGGTCGCGGTAGATCGCGGGCAGCGCGTCGCAGACGCTGTGCTCGTACGAGCCCGAGCCGCCGTGCTGGGCGTCGAGCCAGTCGAACACGCCGTGGGTGTACTCGTGGCCGATGACACCGAGGTCGCCCGCGTCGGGGGCGCCGCCCTCGCCGAAGCGGATCCGCGGAGGTGTCAGCGTGCCGTGCCATTCGCTCTGGTCCTGGCCGTCATAGGCCTGGGCGTCGACCTCGACCTTGGCCATGTTGGTGTTGAGCGTCGTATTGCCCAGGGTGCGCAGATAGCGCGCGAAGGAGTCGAGCCAGTAGTAGGCGTTGGCGCTCAGGAAGGCACGGTCGGCGGGGTAGGGCCGGTAGGTGAAGTCCGGCGACGTCTCCTCCGGCTGGGGGAAGGCCGGGGTGTCCCAGTCGGTGCACTCGAACCAGTCCCCGTCGAGCCGGAATCTGCCTCCGGCGGCCGGGGCGACCTCCGCCTGGACGTCCCGGCAGGAGGTGTCGAGGGTGGCCGCGCTGGAACCGCCGTGCACGGTGGCGTCGTCGGACGCGGTCACGGGGTCGGGCATGAAGACTCTGAGACCGGCCGTCACGTATTTCCCCGCGAGGGCGAGCCAGAGCAGCTTCCCGGAGACGGCGTCCACGACGACCCGGAAATGCTCGAAGGGGCCGGTGGTCTCGACGAGCAGATCGTGCACGAGATGGAGGGCGCCGTCGGGCTTCTGCCCCTTTTTCAGCAAGGCGACCGTCGCGCTGGGATAGTCGCTCTCCGGCAACGGGGGCCTGGCCGTGTCCCGCAGGTACACCAGCTCGTCCCTGACGATTCCGACGGACGCGAAATCGCCCTGGAACGGCGCGAGGGCGTTCTTCCGCACGGCGTCGAGCGGCTGGGCCGTACCGGGGTCGGGGGCATCCGTGACATCGACCTCCGCCGTGTGATCGACCTGGATGACGGCGGCCTGGTTCACATCGGCCACGGCCTGGACGGTGGCGCCCACGATCGGCAGGTCGTGATGGAACTGCTGGTAGCGCACGCGCAGGGTGGCCGCGCCCTCGGCGGAGTCGACCTCGCGCAGGTCGATCCGCTCGGTCCTGAGGTCACGGGAGCGCGCCTTCATGAAACGGTCGATGGCCTTGCGAGCCGTCGGCGCGCGGGTCAGGGTCGCCCCGGGATCCGCATAAGTCCGCAGCACACCGTCGGCGTCCGCGTGTTCACCCACGTCCGGAACCATTCTCAGCGGCTTGTGGGCCTCCGGGCCCGGCATATTCCTCTGCTGTCCGGCGTGGTGCGCATTCATGAGATGCCTCCTCCAGCGAATGTGGAGGGAAAGAGGAGAAAACGCCAAGCCGCCTTGGCACTCTCGGATTTGGGGGTGTCGGAATAAATTCTAGTCCCGCCTGTCAGGGGCGGCGACTTGGGAAATCCCGCCGGAATCAGCCTCGTTGAAAACGAAACGTCGTTCCCCGGACTTCCAGCGTCGGCGTCGCGAGGTGCACGCGCCCCTCTCCCCCGGGTCGTTCGAAACGGTCGAGGAGGAAACGGGCGGCGCGGCGGCCGACCTCGTGGCCGGCATTGTCGACGGTGGTGAGCCACAGATGGCGCAGCCGGGAGATGCTCGTGTTGTCGTAGCCGACGAGGGACACGTCGTGCGGGACGCGCAGGCCGAGTTCCGCCGCCGCCGAGAGGGCGCCGACGCAGGTGATGTCGTTGACGGCGAAGACGGCCGTGGGCCGGTCGGGGCGGTTGAGGAGGCGGACGGCGGCGCGGTAGCCGCCCTCCTCGGTCATGTCGCCGGTCTCGACGACGGCCCGGTCCGCCAGGCCGTGCTCCCGCATCGTCGCCTCGAAGCTGCGGCGGCGCAGTTCGCCGACGGCGCCGTAGCCGGCGAGGTGTGCGATGCGGCGGTGGCCGAGGCCGATGAGGTGCTCGGTGACCAGCCGGGCGCCCTTCTCGTCGTCGCCCGCGACCTGGTCCACCCCGGGCGGCACCGGCTCGCGGGCGCCCGCCAGGACGACCGGCATGCGCGCGGCGACCGCGCCGAGGGCCGCCGGGTCGGGCAGGGTGCCGACCACGACCAGCCCGTCGACGCGCAGGTCCAGCAGCGGGTCGGCCGGGTCCTGGCCGGTGCGGCGGTTGAGGCGTGCGTCGGCCAGCAGCATGTGCAGGCCGTGGGCGTGCAGCAGGGAGTTCAGGCCGTCGAGGAGGTCGACGAACCAGGGGTTGCGCAGGTCGTTCAGCAGGACGCCGACCGTGCGGGTGCGCCGCTCGCTGAGACTGCGGGCGGCGGCGTTGGGCCGGTAGCCGAGTTCCCGGGCGGCCCGGAGCACGGCGTCCCGCTTCTCGGGGCGCACCTGGTCGGAGCCGCGCAGCACCAGGGAGACCAGCGACTTGGAGACGCCGGCCCGCTCGGCCACGTCACGGATCGTCGGCGGTCTCATGGATGGACCGTTCCATGGAGTCAAGCGGCTTGTCAAAGGCTTGACATCCACGGGAAACCGCGCTCAGGGTGGCATGGACAGGTTCTGGAACGGTCCAAAGAGGGGCTCTCATGGTGGACACGCTCGGCGTCGCCGTCATCGGATTCGGCTGGATGGGGCGGGTGCACACCCAGGCGTACGCGCGCGTGCGGCACCACTTTCCGCGGCTGCCCCTCGTCCCGGAGCTGGTGACGGTCGCCGAGGAGGTGCCGGGCCGGGCGGAGGAGGCCGCCGCGCAGTTCGGGTTCGCCTCGACGACGCGTGACTGGCGCGAGGTGGCCGCCGACCCGCGGGTCAAGGCGGTCAGCATCACCGCCCCGAACTTCCTGCACCGCGAGATCGGCGTCGCCATGGCCGAGGCGGGCAAGCACATCTGGATCGAGAAGCCGGTGGGACTGACCGCCGAGGACGCCGGCGCCGTGGCGGACGCGGTGGCGAAGGCCGGTGTGCAGGGCGCCGTCGGCTTCAACTACCGCAACGCGCCCGCCGTCGAGGCGGCCCGCGAGCTGATCGCCTCCGGGGAGATCGGCACGGTCACGCATGTCCGCATCCGGCTGTTCAGCGACTACGCGGCTCATCCCGAGGGGGCGCTGACCTGGCGGTACGAGCGGGAGCGGGGCGGCAGCGGAGTGCTGGGCGACCTGGCCTCGCACGGCACCGACCTGGCCCGGCATCTGCTCGGCGACATCGCCTCCCTCACCGCCGACACGGCGATCTTCCTGCCCGAGCGGGCCCGCCCGACCGGCGCCACGGCGGGCCACAGCCGCGCCTCCGGCGGGGAACTCGGTCCCGTCGAGAACGAGGACTACGTCAGCTGCCTGCTGCGCTTCGCCTCCGGGGCGCGCGGTGTCCTGGAGGCCTGCCGGGTCTCGGTCGGCGAGCAGAACAACTACGGCTTCGAGGTGCACGGCACGAAGGGCGCCGTGTTCTGGGACTTCCGCCGCATGAACGAACTGGGCGTCAGCCGCGGCACGACGTACCAGGACCAGTCCGTCACCACCGTGTACGTCGGCCCGGGCCACGGCGAGTTCGCCGCGTTCCAGCCCGGTGCGGCGAACTCGATGGGCTACGACGACCTGAAGGTCATCGAGGCGTATCGCTTCCTCCGGTCGGTCGCGGAGGGCACCCCGCACGGGGCGACGCTCACGGACGCCGTGCACAGTGCGGCCGCGCTGGACGCGATGGCCCGGTCGGCGGCCGGTGGTGTGTGGGCGGACGTGTCCGCCGGGGCGTGACGTCTCAGGTCTGCTTCTGGAGGCGGCGGCCGAGGAGGAACCTCACCGGCACGAGGACGAGCCACAGCCACATGGCGTGGGACCCCGTCACCAGGGCCAGCGGGACGGTCACGGCGAACACCACCACCATCGTGGCGCTGTCGACGAGGTAGAGCGTGGTGGCGGCCTCGGAGGGGATGCCGCCGCGGAGCCAGGGGCGTTTGGCCAGGAGGGCGGCCAGCGCCAGGTGGCCGGCGCCCATCGCGGCGACCGCCGCCGCGTAGACGGCGACCGAGACGGGCTCGTCGCCGTACTCCGCGAGCAGCCTGGTCGGGAAGGGCACCAGGGCCGCGACACCCAGTCCGGCGATGGACAGAGTGATCACCTGTCCGTCGATCTCCCGTACATCACGGAAGATCCTGCGATGGTCGTGCCAGAAACTGCCGAGCACCGTGACGCTCAGGGCGTAGGCGCCGAGGTCCGGCAGCAGCGCCCGCAGGGACTCGCGATACGCGGCGGGACCGAGATCCCGGGGCACGTTGAGATCCAGGACGAGCAGGGTGATGGCGATGGCGAACACACCGTCGACCAGGGTCACCAGCCGCTCGGGCCCGCCGTCCGGGCGCGATGTCCACATGGGCACGACGGTAAGGCACCCCGCGTCACACACCCGGGGCCTGCGGCGGCATGTTGTACGGCGTCACCACCTGGATCGCGGACGGCAGGGTCACTCCCGCCGGCGGCAGCGCGTCGTGCGCCCGCATGACGGTGTGGCAGGCCTCGCGTACGTCCTGGCGCAGGTCGTGGTGGAGCACGGCGGACAGGCGGTGCTCGCGCAGCAGCCGGGTGTTGTCGTGGTCGAGGTCGTGCGCGACGAACACGGCGCACTCGCGGCCGAGGTCCTCGAACGCCCTGAGCGTGGCGATGTTGCCGCCGCCGATCGAGTACACCGCGCGGATGTCCGGGTCGCGTTCCAGCGCGGCCCGGACGAGGTCGTACTGGGTGGCGTCCAGGCCCTGCCCCTCGGCGATCTCGACCAGCGTGCGCTCGGGGTGCCGGGCGCGCATCCCGCCGCGGAAGCCCATCTCGCGCTCCTCCTCGTTGCGGAAGAAGCCGCTGCTGAGGCTGGTGAGGATGTTGCCCGGCCGGTCGCCGAGCCACTGTCCCATCAGATAGGCGGCCGTCGCCCCCGCCGCCCGGTCGTCTATGCCGACGTAGGCACGGCGGGCGCTGGCGGGCAGGTCGGTCACCAGGGTCACGACCGGGATGCCGGCGGCTTCGAGCCGGCCGACGGCCGCGGTGACCTCGGGGACGTCCGGGGCCTTGAGGATGACGCCCTGCGAGCCGCGCCGGGCGATCCGGTCCAGGGTCCGCACCAGTTCCCCGACCGGGCCGGTCTCGCGGAAGTGGAAGCGGGAGCGCAGCACCGCCGGGTGCAGGGACGGCAGCTCGGCCTCCAGGGCGGCGCGGATCGCCGTGGTGAAGCGCTCGGGCGCCTGCATCACGATGTCGACCATGAACGTCCGGCCGACGAGCCGGACCTGGGTGCGCTGCCGGTCCAGGTCGGCTATCGCCCGGCGCACCTCCCGCGCGGTGCTCTCCCGCACCCCGCCCCGGCCGTTGAGCACCCGGTCGACGGTCGCCTCGCTCAGCCCCGCCTGACGGGCGATCTCCCGGATCGGGAAGGGGTGGCCCATGCGTCGGCTCCTTGAGGGGTTTTTGATGGCTGCCTGCTGGTTGTTCGAGGGGTTTGTACTGACAAGAATGACAGGGCTGCGTCGCTCCGTGACCCCGAAGGGACGACGATGTCCTTCACTTCCGTACACCACCGTGCCTGGCTGTCCGAGCAGGACTGCGATCTCGACGCGTTCCGCGCGCTGGTCGAGCAGGAGACGGACCCCGCCGACCATCCGCACGCCTCCGCCGTGGAGCGGAACGTGCCGGTCTACGACACCGGTCTGCTGGAGGGCGACCGGGTGGTCCAGGCCGAGCTGTCCCGGGCGCTCGCCGACGGTCCCGGCATCGTCGTCTTCCGCGGTGCGTTTCCCGACCCGGACGTCGTGGACCGGGCCACCGCCGTGTTCGACGCCCTGATCGCCGAGCAGCGCGCCTCGGGTGCGACGGCCGGCGACCATTTCGCGAAGCCGGGCGCCAACGACCGGGTGTGGAACGCGCTGGAGAAGGCGGCCCTGTACGACGCGGAGACCTTCGCCGACTACTACGCCAACGAGGTGCTCGCGCTGGTCGCCACGGCCTGGCTGGGCCCCGGCTACCAGGTCACCTCCCAGCTCAACGTGGTCAACCCGGGCGGCGCCGCGCAGAGCGCGCACCGCGACTACCACCTGGGCTTCCTGTCGAACGAGGTCGCCGCCGCCTACCCCGCGCACGTGCACCGCCTCTCCCCCGTGCTGACCCTCCAGGGCGCGGTCGCGCACTGCGACATGCCGGTGGAGTCCGGGCCGACGATGTACCTGCCGCACTCGCAGAAGTACGAGCCGGGCTATCTCGCCTGGCGGCTGCCGCGGTTCCGGGCGTACTTCGACGCGCACCAGGTGCAGCTGCCGCTCGCCAAGGGCGACGCGGTCTTCTTCAACCCGGCCCTCTTCCACGCCGCCGGCACCAACCGCTCGGCGGACATCCGGCGCTTGGCCAACCTGCTGCAGGTGTCGTCCGCGTTCGGGCGCGCGATGGAGACGGTGGACCGGGAGGCCGTGGCCAACGCGGTGTACCCGGTGCTGCTGAAGCGCCGGTCCGAGGGTGCCGACCAGGCGTGGCTGGACCGGGTGATCGCGGCGAGCGCCGAGGGCTACCCCTTCCCCACCAACCTCGACAGCGACCCGCCGGTCGACGGCCTGGCCCCGCCCTCGCAGGCGGATCTCGTACGGCGGGCGCTGCGCGAGGAGTGGACCCCGGAAGCGCTCCGTGCGGAGCTGCGGGCCGGTACCGAACGGCGAGAGAGCTGAGGAATTTCATGGGACTTCTGGACGACCGGATCGTCCTGGTCAACGGCGGCAGTCAGGGCGTCGGCGCCGCCGTCGCCCGGGCCGCGGTCCGCGAGGGGGCGGTCGTGGCCGTCACCGGGCGGCGCCCCGAGCCCGGCGAGGCCCTGGTGGAGGAGCTGATCGCCGGAGGCGGCAAGGCCCTGTACATACGGGCCGATCTGTCGGACGCCGAGCAGGCGAAGGCCTCCGTGGCCCGGGTCGTCCAGGCGTACGGCCGTGTCGACTGCCTCGTGAACTCCGCCGGGCTGACCTCGCGCGGGACCCTGCTGGACACCACGCCCGAGCTGTTCGACCAGCACATCGGGATCAACCTCAAGGGACCGTTCTTCGCCATGCAGGCGGCGGTCGCGGACATGGTCGCGCGCGAGGCGCCCGGCACGGTCGTCAACATCATCACGTCGTCGGCGCACGGCGGGCAGCCGTTCCTCGCGCCGTACGTCGCCGCGAAGGCGGGGCTGATCGGGCTGACCCGCAACGCCGCGCACGCGCACCGGTGGGACCGGGTCCGGATCAACGGGCTGAACATCGGCTGGACGGCGACGGAGGGCGAGGACGCCACGCAGAAGGCCTTCCACGGGGCCGGGGACGACTGGCGTGACCAGGCCGCCGCGAAGCTGCCGATGGGCAAGCTGGGGCAGCCGGACGAGATCGCCGACTTCGTGGTCCTCCTGCTGTCGGACCGGTCCGGGGTGGTCACCGGGTCGATCATCGACTGGGATCAGAACGTCCTCGGCGGACTCGACTGAGGAACACAGCGCGCAGCACCACCCCCTGTTGACACCAAGGAGCAATACCCATGCGTATCGGAATCCTCGGCCTCGGCCGTATCGGCGCCTTTCACGCCGAGACCCTGTCCGGGCTCGACGCCGTCGAGTCGCTCGTCGTCACCGACCCGTTCGCCGGTGCCGCCAAGGCCGCGGCCGAGCGGTTCGGCGCCGAGGTCGTGGACTCGCCCGAGGCCCTGCTGGCCGCCGGCGTGGACGGCATCGTCGTCGCGGCGGCGACCGACGCCCACCCGGCGCTGATCCTGGCCGGGGTCGACGCCGGTGTACCCGTCTTCTGCGAGAAGCCCGTCGCCAAGACCATGAGCGAGGGCGTCGAGGTACTCAAGGCCGTCCGGGGCAGGGACGTGCCGATCCAGATCGGCTACAACCGCCGTTTCGACACCGGGTTCGTCGCCGCGCGGGCCGCGGTCCAGGCCGGTGAGCTGGGCACGCTGCACACCGTGCGCTCGACCACGCTGGACCCGGCGCCGCCGCCGGCCGCGTACATCGCCGCCTCGGGCGGCATCTTCCGCGACTGCTCGGTGCACGACTTCGACATCATCCGCTGGGTGACCGGCCGTGAGGTGACGGAGGTGTACGCCGTCGGCGGCAACCGCGGCGCCGACTTCATCAAGGAGGCCGGCGACGCCGACACCACCGGCGCGATCCTCACCCTCGACGACGGCACGATCGCGGTGGTCTCCAACTCCCGCCACAACGCCCGTGGTTACGACGTCCGCATGGAGATCCACGGCTTCACGGACTCCATCGCCGTGGGCCTGGAGGACAAGCTGCCGCTGCGCTCGGTCGAGCCGGGCGTGACCTTCCCCGCGGGCACGCCGCACGACTTCTTCATGGACCGCTTCACCGAGGCCTACCGCGCCGAACTGACCGCGTTCACCGAGGTCGTCGCCGGCTCCCGTCCCTCCCCCTGCACGATCGAGGACGCCCTGGAGGCGGGCTGGATCGCCGACGCGTGCACGCTGTCACTGCACGAGCACCGTCCCGTGACGATCGAGGAGGTACGGGCGCTCTGACGTTCCGCTGCGGGAGGCGGGCCCTGGCACCCGCGGCTCAGGGGGCGCGCCAGACGTTGGCGAACGCCTCGTCCTCGATGGCCCGTCGACGGCGGACGGCACCCAGTTCCGCCACGGCGTCGGCCACCGCGGCGCACACGGCCTGGGCGGCGTCGTCGGGCAACGGGAGGTCCTCGGGCACCTCGCCGCGTGCTCCGACGGCCGCCGCGAGTGTGGCGAGCACCGGCTCGTCGGTCGCCCGGCGGTGCCGGGCGCGCTCCCGGGCGGGGGACTCGACCGGCGCCGGCATGGTGCCGCGGAAGCGGATCCAGGCGGCCCGCGGCCGTACGAGGAGCCCCTCTTCCTCGAGGACGGTCAGGTACTCCTGGGCCAGTCCGCGGCCCCTGCGCCACAGCCAGTCCTCGATCGGCTCGTACGGCTCGTCACGCACCAGCGCCGTCGCGGCCCGCTCCAGCAGCGGGTCGTCGAGGGGCGGCGCCGGGCGGGACACGATGCGGTCGCCGTCCAGCGTCACCACCTCGGCACCGAGCAAGTCGATCACCTCGGCCCCGGCCAGCCCGAGCGACAGGTCACCCTGCGTCACCGGCCGGCCGGCGGCCGCGTCCATCGCCACGATCATCAAGTCGCGTGCCGTACCCATCACCGCTCCTCTCGGAGGCACTGATCACGCTACGCCGCGACCGCCCGCGGGGCGACCAGGATCCGTACGACGCCAGGCCACAACGAGGAGGAACGACAGGCATGAGCGCACCAGACCGGGAGCCCCTGCGCATAGGACTGCTGGGGGCCGCGCGGATCACCGAACGCTCCCTGATCGCCCCGGCCCGGGCGACCGGCCACCGGCTCGTCGCGGTGGCCGCCCGCGACCGTGCCCGCGCCGAGGCGTTCGCCGCCGGGCACGGTGTGGAGCGGGTGGCGGGGTCGTACGCCGAGCTGGTGGCCGATCCCGAGATCGACGTCGTCTACAACCCGCTCGCCAACGGACTGCACGGTCCGTGGAACCTGGCCGCTCTCACGGCGGGCAAGCACGTCCTGTCGGAGAAGCCGTCGGCGAGCAACGCGCGGGAGGCGGCGGAGGTACGGCAGGCCGCCCGGAAGGCCGGGACGGTCTTCATGGAGGCCTTCCACTACCTCTTCCACCCGGTCACCCGCCGCCTGCACGAGCTGCTGGACTCGGGTGAACTCGGCGAGCTGCGGCACGCCGAGGCCATGGTCGCCATCGCCGCGCCGCCGGACACCGACCCGCGCTGGTCGCTGCCGCTGGCCGGCGGCGCCCTGATGGACCTGGGCTGCTACAGCCTGCACGCGCTGCGGATGCTGGCCCCCTGGGCGGGCGGCGCACCGCGCCTGGCCGGGGCCCGGGCCGGGGAGCGCGCGGGCGCGCCCGGGGTCGACGAGTGGCTGGACGCCGATCTGGAGTTCCCCGGGGGCGCTACGGGCTCGGCCCGCTGTCACATGGCGTACGACGGGCTGGAGATGAGCATCCGGATCGTCGGCTCCCGGGGCGAGGCGACGGCCCCGAACTTCGTCCTGCCCCAGCTGGACGACCGGATCGTGGTCCGCACCCCGGAGGGCGAGCGCACGGAGCGGCTCGGGACGCGCTCGTCGTACACGTACCAGTTGGAGGCGTTCGCCGCGCGGGTGCGCGACGGTGCTCCGCTGCCGCTGGACGCGGACGACGCGGTGACGACCATGGAGCTGATCGACGCCAGTTACCAGGAGGCCGGGTTCGCGCCCCGGCCCCGGACCAGGATCTGAAACAGGCCCGGGGGGCAACCCCCGGGCCAGTTCACACGTACAGCTCGGGTCTCTCCACCAGCTCGACCTCGACCCGCCCGCCGTCCTCCAGCGCCCGTACGCCCGCCTCGCACACGGCCGCCGCGGCGTAGCCGTCCCAGACGCTCGGGCCGGTGACCTCGCCGCGCCGGGTGGCGTCGACCCAGGCCTGGATCTCGTGGTCGTAGGCCGTCTCGAAGCGTTCGGTGAAGTCCTGGGCAATGGTGCCGCCCCAGCGGCCGGCCATGTTGGTGACCAGGGCGTGGCCGTCGCCGACGCGGGCGGTGCCGCGTTCGCAGACCACCTCGGCCTGGACCTGGTAGCCGAAGCCGCAGTTGACGAAGATCTCCACGTCGGAGAGGGCGCCGCCGTCGGTCTCGAAGACGACGAACTGCGGATCGCGCAGCCCGTCGGGGGCGTTGGCGGAGGGGGTCGGGCGCAGCACCGTGACCGCCGTGATCTCGTGGCCGAGCAGCCAGCGGGTCGCGTCGGCCTCGTGGGCGACGGAGTCGGTGACGAGCATGGTGCTGGTGAAGAAGGGCGGGCTGGCCGCGTTGCGGTGCCGGTTGTGCACCATCAGCGGGCGGCCGAGCTGGCCGGTCGCCAGCAGGGCCTTCAGCTTCGCGTACTCGGGGTCGTAACGGCGCATGAAGCCGACCTGGACCCGGCGGTGGCCGAGGCGCGTTTCGGCTTCGAGGACGCGCAGGGCGGAGGCCGCGTCGGGGGTGAGCGGCTTCTCGCACAGGACGGGCAGATCGTGCTCGAAGGCGGCGAGCAGGGTGGCCTCGTGGGCCGGGCCCGGTGAGGCGATCAGGACGGCGTCGACGTCGGCCGCCGCCATCGCGGCGGCCGGGTCCGTGTAGGCGGTGCAGCCGTCGACGCGGGCGGCGACGGCTTTCGCGCGTTCCGCGTCGACGTCCACGACGGCTGTCACCCGTGCTCCGCTGGTGACTTCATGGATGCGGCGCACATGGTCGGCGCCCATCCTTCCGGTACCGATGACCGCGACTCCGAGGGTGGTGGCGCGCTCGGTCATGGCCGTCCTTTCGGGTCGTCAGGCGCCGCAGGACCTCAGGAACTTACGGGTGCGCACCGCGATCGGCAGCGGCTTGTCCGGCTCGCAGGGGTACATGTCCTGCTCGACGATGGCGAAGAGGTCCACACCGAGCTTCTGCGCGGCCGTCAGGACCGGGCCCAGCTCGGGCACACCGGCGGGCGGTTCGCACATCACACCGCGCGCCACCGCGGGGCCGAACGGCATCTCGTTCTTCACCACGTCGGCGAGGATGTCCGGGTCGACCTGCTTGAGGTGGAGGTAGCCGATGCGCTCGCCGTACGTCTCGATCAGTTTGACGCTGTCGCCGCCGCAGTAGGCGTAGTGCCCGGTGTCCAGGCAGAGGTTGACCGCGTCGGAGTCGGTCGAGTCGAGGAACTGCTCGACGTGCTCCTCGGTGTCGATGTGGGTGTCGGCGTGCGGGTGGACGACGATGTCCAGGCCGTACTTGTCCTTCACCTCACGGCCGAGGCGCTCCATGCCCGTGGTGAGGTTGCGCCACTGCTCGGTGGTGAGCTCCGGCGCCTCCAGGATCTCGGCGGTCTTGTCGTCGCGCCAGAAGGACGGGATCACGACGAGGTGCTTGGCGTCCATGGCCTGGGTGAGCGCGGCCACGTTGCTGACCTGCTCCCAGGTGGATTCCCACTCGGAGGGGCCGCGGTGCAGACCGCAGAAGATGGTGCCGGCGGAGACCTTGAGGTTCCGCTTGGTCACCTCGTCGGTGAGCCGGGCCGGGTCGGTCGGCAGGTAGCCGTACGGGCCGAGTTCGATCCATGAGTAGCCGGCTTCGGCGACCTCGTCGAGGAAGCGTACCCAGGGCACCTGCTGGGGGTCGTCGGGGAACCAGACGCCCCAGGAGTCGGGGGCGGAGCCGACCCGGATGCGGTCGAGCGCGAGGGCCATGTCAGGACTTTCCTTCCGAAGACGAGGCTACGGGGGCGGTGAGGTCTCCCGCCTCGGGGAGCTCTTCGACGTCGACGCCGCGTACCTGCGCCAACTCGTGCTTGAGGGAGGCCAGTTCGGTACCGCCGGCCATGTGGTTGGTCAGCTCTTCGAGGCTGACCTCGCTGCGGGAGGCGGACAGTTCCATGGTGCCGAGGCGCAGCACGCTGAAGTGGTCGCCGACCATGTAGGCGTGGTGCGGGTTGTGGGTGATGAAGATGACGCCGAGGCCCTTCTCGCGGGCGGCGGCGATGTACTTCAGCACGACACCGGACTGCTTGACGCCGAGGGCGGCGGTCGGCTCGTCGAGGATCAGGACGCGGGCGCCGAAGTAGACGGCCCGGGCGATGGCCACGCACTGGCGCTGGCCGCCGGAGAGCGTGCCGATGGGCTGCTCCATGTCGTCCAGGACGATGCCCATGTTGCGCAGTTCCTCGTCCGCGGTCTTCTTCATCGTCTCGATGTCGAGACGGCGGACCGGCCAGGGGCCCTTGGTCATCTCGGAGCCGAGGAAGAAGTTGCGCCACACCGGCATCAGCGGGACGACGGCGAGGTCCTGGTACACCGTGGCGATGCCCTGGTCGAGGGCCTCGCGCGGGGTGGAGAAGCGCACCGGTGCGCCGTCGACGAGGAACTCGCCCTCGGTGTGCTGGTGCAGCCCGGAGATGATCTTGATGAGGGTGGACTTGCCGGCGCCGTTGTCGCCGAGGACGCAGGTCACCTTGCCGGGGTGGACGGTGAGGTCGACGCCGTGCAGGGCGCGGATGTTGCCGTAGGACTTGCCGGCGCCCCTGAGTTCGACGAGTGCGGCGTCCTTGGTGGGGGCCTTGTCGGTGGCGGTTGCTTCGCTGGTCATTGCGGTCACCTCCGGGTCGCCGTGCGCTGGACCCACAGATTGATGAGGACGGCGCCGAGGAGCATCACGCCGAGGAAGGCCTTGAACCAGTCGGGGTTCCAGCCGGCGTAGACGATGCCCTGCTGCACCATGCCGAACATGAAGGCGCCGAAGACCGGGCCGATCGCGGAGCCGTAGCCGCCGGTGAGCAGACAGCCGCCGATGACGGCCGCGGCGATGTAGATGAGCTCCTGGCCCACGCCCTCGCCGGACTGCACGGTGTTGAAGGAGAACAGCTGGTGCATGCCGACGAACCAGGCGCCGAAGCCGACCAGCATGAAAAGTGAGATCTTGGTGAAGGTCACCGGAACGCCGACGGCCCGGGCGGAATGCTTGTTGCCGCCGACGGCGAAGATCCAGTTGCCGTACTTGGTGCGCAGCAGCACCCAGGTGGCCAGGGCCGCGAAGACCAGCCACCACACCACGGTGATCTTGACGTTGACCCCGCCGACCTCGAAGGTCGAGGCGAAGAGCTTCTGCGCCTGGGTGAAGCCGTCCATGTCGCTGATGTCGTCGGTGGCCACGTTCTCGGTGACCAGCTTGGTGACGGCGAGGTTCACGCCCTGAAGGATCAGGAAGGTGCCCAGGGTGACCAGGAAGCTCGGCAAGCCCGTCTTGACCAGCAGCCAGCCGTTGAACGCGCCGATCGCGAGCGACACGATCAGGGCGACGATCACGCCCACCCAGACGTTCAGGGTCAGCTGGTAGCTGAGCATCGACGCGGTCAGCGCCGAGGTGATCACGGCGACACCGGCCGAGAGGTCGAACTCGCCGCCGATCATCAGCAGGGCCACGGGCAGCGCCATGATCCCGATGGTCGACGACTGGTACAGGATGTTGGCCATCGAGCTGCCGTCGCGCACCGGCGGCGCCGTGAACAGGAAGAACACGAGCACGGCGACGGCGCCGAGGAAGACGCCGACCTCGGGCCGGGCGAGCAGCCGCAGCGCCAGCGGGCGCTGCCGCGTCCGGCCGTCGGACTGCTTCTGGCCGGGGGCCGGCGGTGTGTCCACCGCCGGCGTGGCCTGCTGGGTCATGCTCATCACCGGTTGCCCTTCGCGGCGAACTCCCCGATCTTGTCGACGTTGGACTTGTCGACGAAGGCCGGGCCGGTCAGCACGGGCTGCTCACCGCCACCGCTGTAGTTGCCGTTGTTCTTGTAGAGCCACAGGCCGTCGACCGCCAGGTAGCCCTGAAGGTAGGGCTGCTGGTCGACGGCGAACTGGATGTCGCCGCCCTTGATGGCCTTGATGAGGTCCTTGTTGAGGTCGAAGGTGGCGACCTTCGCCTTGCTGCCGGCGTCGCCGATCGACTGCACCGCGGTCAGCGCGAAGGGGGCGCCGAGGGTGACGACGTAGTCGATGGACGGGTCCTGCTTCAGCTTGGCGGTGATCGTCGACTTCACGCCCGGCATGTCGGTGCCGTTGACGTTCTGGGTGTCGAGCTTGCCGTCGAAGGTCTTCTCGACGCCGTCGCAGCGCTGGGTCAGGCCGACGTTGCCCTGCTCCTGCACGACGCAGAGGGCGTGCTTGGCGCCGACCTCGTTGAGCTTCTTGCCGAAGGCCTCGCCGGCGACGGACTCGTCCTGGCCGAAGAACTCCAGCATGTTGAGCTTCTTCCAGTCGCTCAGGCCGGAGTTGAGGCCGACGACGGGTATGCCGGACTTCTCGGCCTTGCCTATGACGCCCTTGAGCGCGTCCGGCTTGGCGAGGGTGACGGCGATGCCGTCGACCTTCTGGTCGATCGCGTTCTGGACCAGGTTGGCCTGGTTGCCCGCGTTCGGGTCGGCGGAGTAGACGAGCTTGATGTTGTCCTTGGCGGCCGCGGCCTCGGCACCCTTGCGGACGGTGTCCCAGAAGGTGTCGCCGGGTGCCTGGTGGGTGACCAGGGCGACGGTCATGCGCGGCGTGGTCGCCTTGCCGGCGGAGGCGTTCGCTGCGCCTTCCTCGGCCTCCTTGCCTCCGGAACTGCTGGAGCAGCCGGCGAGGGTCAGGGCCGCCACCGCGGCCACGGCGACGACGGGCGCGATCCTGCGAGAGCGGGGGTGAGAAGAGCGGTCCATCTTTCCTGGCACCTCACTGTGCTACTGCGGGGGAAAGGGGAGGGATCACGAAGGGGATCCGTGGTCCCGGAACCTTACGGAGTCCGGATCATGATGCCGCAAACAGACTGTGGCGATGCCACGGGATACAAGTCCCTGCCGCGCTCGCTGTCAATACTTTGTTAAGACATCATTTCACAAGCAGGTCCGAATGTAAGTACAAACTATTGACAGCGCCGCCCTCCGAGCCCTACACCTGAGGGGCGGCAGGTCCCTCGGATCCACGCCCCCACCGTGTCAGGGCGTCCCGGGACCCGCATCCCCAGCTTCCCGAGGAGGTCGCGCATGGCCGGGCCGGCACAGTATTTCGACTTGATCACGATGGGGCGCATCGGAGTCGACCTCTATCCCCTGCAGACCGGGGTCTCCCTGGACCGTGTGGAGACATTCGGGAAATTCCTGGGAGGTTCGGCGGCCAATGTGTCGGTCGCGGCGGCCCGCCTGGGACGCCGTACGGCGGTGATCACCCGCACCGGCGACGACCCCTTCGGCACCTATCTGCACGAGGAGCTGAAGTCCTTCGGCGTCGACGACCGCTGGGTCACCCCCGTCGAGGCCTACCCCACGCCGATCACGTTCTGCGAGATCTTCCCGCCGGACGACTTCCCGCTGTACTTCTACCGCCGCCCCAAGGCCCCGGATCTGGAGATCCACACCGACGAGCTGGACTTCTTCGCGATCCGCGGGGCCCGCATCTTCTGGATCACCGGCACCGGCCTGAGCGAGGAGCCGAGCCGCTCCGCCACGCTCGCCGCCCTCAAGGCCCGCGACAAGTCCGGCATCACCGTCTTCGACCTCGACTGGCGGCCGATGTTCTGGCGCGACCCCGACGAGGCCCGCCCGTACTACCGCGAGGCCCTCAGCCACGCCACCGTCGCGGTCGGCAACCTCGACGAGTGCGAGATCGCCACCGGCGTGCGCGAACCGCAGGCCTGCGCGGAGGCGCTGCTGGAGGCGGGCGTGGAGCTGGCCGTCGTCAAGCAGGGCCCCAAGGGCGTACTCGCCGTGCACCGCGACGGCACCAGGGCCGAGGTGCCGCCGGTGCCGGTCGAGGTGGTCAACGGCCTGGGCGCGGGCGACGCCTTCGGCGGCTCGCTCTGCCACGGTCTGCTCGCCGGCTGGGACCTGGAGAAGATCATGCGCCACGCCAACGCCGCCGGCGCCCTCGTCGCCTCCCGCCTCGCCTGCTCCTCCGCGATGCCGACCGAGTCCGAGGTCGCGGACCTCCTCGCCGAGGCGTCGTCGGCGAGCACGAGCCTCTGAAACGGAGCCCGCATTGAACATCGGCATCCCCGACCTCACCACGGTCAGGGCCCGCACCCCCGAGGCGGTCGCCGAGGCGGCCGCCCGCCGGGTGCGCCGCCCGCTGATCGGCGACAGCGGCCGGCTGATGATCGTGGCCGCCGACCACCCGGCGCGCGGCGCCCTCGGGGTCGGCGACCGGCGCCTGGCCATGGCCAACCGTGCCGACCTGCTGGAACGGCTGTGTGTCGCGCTGTCGAGGCCCGGCGTCGACGGGGTGCTCGCCACCGCCGACATCCTGGAGGACCTCCTCCTGCTCGGGGTGCTGGAGAACAAGGTCGTCATGGGCTCGATGAACCGCGGCGGACTCGCCGGGGCCTCCTTCGAGATGGACGACCGTTTCACCGGCCACCGCGCCGAGGACATCGCCCGGCTCCGCTTCGACGCGGGCAAGCTCCTGGTGCGCATCGACTACGACGACCCGGGCTCGCTGACCACCCTGGAGTCCACGGCCCGTGCCATCGACGCCATGGCGGCACACCGGCTCCCCCTGTTCGTGGAGCCGTTCATCTCCCGGCGGGTCGACGGAAGGGTCCGCAACGACCTGTCCGCCGAAGCGGTCACCCGGTCCGTCGCCATCGCCTCGGGCCTGGGCGGCACCTCCGCCTACACCTGGCTGAAGCTGCCCGTCACCGACGACCCGGACGACATGGCCGAGGTGCTGGAGACCTCCACGCTGCCCGTCGTCCTGCTCGGCGGCGAGGTGGGCGAGGACCAGGAGGGCGCCTACGAACGCTGGCGCAAGTCCCTGCGTCTGCCCACCGTCCAGGGCCTGGTCGTCGGGCGTTCGCTGCTCTACCCGGCCGAGGGCAGCGTGGAACAGGCGGTGGACACGGCCGTCGGCCTGCTGTGACGCGAGAGGCACCTGCTGTGATTCAAGTGGCACCTGCTGTGATCCGAAAGGCACGCACACGATGACGTATCACCTTCCCGCGGGTAAGGCCCTCGGCGGCCCCTACATCGTCGACATCACGCCCGAGAAGGCGGGCTGGGGCCACTCCAGCCTGCGGATCCTGGAGCTGCCGCCGGGCGGCACGCACTCCTTCGAGACCGGCGACAGCGAGTGGATCGTCGTCCCGCTGAGCGGCGGCTGCACGGTCGCCGCGGCGGACGACTTCGGCCAGGACACCTTCGAACTCCGGGGCCGCCGGGACGTGTTCAGCGGCGTCAGTGACTTCGCCTATGTGCCGCGCGACGCGCGGGCGACCGTGACGTCCGCCGCCGGCGGGCGGTTCGCGCTGACCGGCGCGCGCTGCGAGCGCCGGCTGCCCGCACGCTACGGAGCGGCCTCCGACGTGCCCGTGGAGCTGCGGGGCACCGGGAACTGCTCGCGGCAGGTCAACAACTTCGGCGCGGCGGGCGTGTTCGAGTGCGACAAGCTCATCGCGGTCGAGGTGATCACGCCGGGCGGCAACTGGTCGTCGTTCCCGCCGCACAAGCACGACGAGCACCGGCCGGGCGAGGAGTCCGTGCTGGAGGAGATCTACTACTTCGAGTTCGCCGGCCACGAGGGCATCCCCGGCCTCGGCTACCAGCGGGTCTCCCCCTCCGGCCCCGGCCGGGACACCGACGTGCTGGCCGAGGTCCGCGACGGCGACGTGGTCCTCATCCCGGACGGCTGGCACGGGCCCTCGATGGCCACGCCCGGCCACCACATGTACTACCTCAACGTCATGGCGGGCCCGGAGGCCGAGCGCGCCTGGCTGATCTGCGACCACCCCGACCACGCCTGGGTCCGCGACACCTGGCCGGACCAGCCGGTCGACCCCCGGCTCCCCCTCTACACCGCCCCGGAGACCTCCGCATGAACGCCCGCACCCGCCGACTGACGACCGCCCAGGCCCTGGTGCGGTTCCTGTCCGCCCAGTACACCGAGCGGGACGGCGTGCGGCGCCGGCTGATCGCCGGGACCTGGGGCATCTTCGGCCATGGCAACGTCGCCGGGGTCGGCCAGGCCCTCCTGGAGGCCGGCGAGAACGTCATGCCGTTCCACCAGGGCCGCAACGAGCAGTCCATGGTGCACGCGGCGGTCGGCTACGCACGGCAGCTCAACCGCCTGTCCGCGCAGGCGGTGACGACCTCGATCGGCCCGGGCGCCACGAACCTGGTCACCGGTGCCGCGCTGGCGACGATCAACCGGCTGCCGGTGCTGCTGCTGCCCGGCGACTACTTCGCCTCGCACGCCCCCGACCCGCTGCTCCAGCAGCTGGAGCACCCCGTCGAGGCGGATGTGTCGGTCAACGACACGCTGCGCCCGGTGTCGCGGTACTTCGACCGGATCACCCGCCCCGAGGCGCTGATCCCGTCGGCGCTCCAGGCCATGCGTGTGCTGGCCGACCCGGCCGAGACCGGCGCCGTCACCCTCGCCCTGCCCCAGGACGTGCAGGCGGAGGCGTACGACTGGCCGGAGGAGTTCTTCGCCGAGCGCGTCTGGTACGTACGGCGTCCCGCGCCGGACCCGGTGGAGCTGGCGGCGGCCGTCGAGGCGATCCGCTCGGCCGAGCGCCCGCTGATCGTCGCGGGCGGCGGCGTCCACCACAGCGAGGCCGAGGAGGCCCTGAAGGCGTTCGTGGAGGCCACGGGCGTCCCGGTCGCCTCCACCCAGGCCGGCAAGGGCTCCCTGCGCTTCGACCACCCCGCCGACCTCGGCGGCATCGGCCACACCGGCACGGCCGTCAGCGACGACCTCGCCCGCACCGCCGACCTCGTGATCGGCGTGGGCACCCGTTACACGGACTTCACCACGGCCTCGGGCACGCTCTTCCAGAACCCGGACGTGCGGTTCCTCAACCTCAACATCACCGGCTTCGACGCGCACAAGCTGGCGGCGCGCACGCTGGTCTGCGACGCGAAGTCCGGCCTGGAGCGGCTGCTGGAGGCACTCTCCGGCCACCGCGTGAGCGAGGCGTACGAGGCGGAGTGCCGCTCCGGCAAGGACCGCTGGGACGAGATCGTCGAGGCCGTCTACCGCGCCGACGACGAGAACGCCGTGCCGACCCAGACGCAGGTGCTGGGGGCCCTGGACGCGACCGTGGGCGACGACGACGTGGTGATCAACGCCGCCGGTTCGCTCCCCGGCGACCTGCACAAGCTGTGGCGCTCCCGCAGCCCGCGCCAGTACCACCTGGAGTACGGCTACTCCTGCATGGGCTACGAGATCCCGGCAGGCATCGGCGTCCAGCAGGCCGCCCCGGGCACCCCGGTCTGGGCGCTGGTCGGCGACGGCACCTATCTGATGATGCCGACGGAGATCGTCACGGCCGTGCAGGAGGGCCTGCCGGTCAACATCGTCCTCATCCAGAACCACGGCTACGCCTCCATCGGCGGTCTGTCGCAGGAGACCGGCGGCGAGCGCTTCGGCACGGCCTACCGCTTCCGGGCCGCCGACGGCACCTTCACCGGCGACCCGCTCCCGGTCGACCTGGCCGCCAACGCCGCCAGCCTCGGCATGGACGTGCTGCGCGCCAAGACGGTGCGCGAGCTGCGCGAGGCACTGGCCGCGGCCCGCGCCTCCGACCGGCCGACGTGCGTCCACGTCGAGACCGACCCGGCCCCGACGGCTCCCCCGGCCGAGGCCTGGTGGGACGTGCCGGTGGCCGAGACCGCCTCCCGCGAGGCCGCCGTGGAGGCCCGCGAGCGCTACGACCGCCAGGTCGCCGATCGCCGCCGCCACCTCTGAACTCCCCGCTGACATCAGGCTCCACGAAAGGCCCCGCACACGATGAGCACCATCACCCACTGGATCGACGGCAAGCCCGTCGAGGGCACCTCCGGCCGCTTCGGCCCCGTCTACAACCCGGCCACCGGCGCCCAGGAGAAGCAGGTCGCCTTCGCGACCGTCGACGAGGTGGACGCCGCCGTCGCCTCCGCCAAGGCCGCCTTCGAGTCCTGGGGAGAGTCCTCGCTCGCCAGGCGCACGGCGATCCTGTTCAAGTACCGCGAGCTGCTGGACGCCCACCGCGACGAGATCGCCGAGCTGATCACCGCCGAGCACGGCAAGGTGCACTCCGACGCGCTCGGCGAGGTCGCGCGCGGCATGGAGATCGTCGAGCTCGCGTGCGGGATCTCCGTCCAGCTCAAGGGCGAGCTGTCCACCCAGGTCTCCACCCGGGTCGACGTGGCCTCGATCCGCCAGCCGCTGGGTGTGGTCGCGGGCATCACGCCGTTCAACTTCCCGGCGATGGTGCCGATGTGGATGTTCCCGCTGGCCATCGCCTGCGGCAACACCTTCGTGCTGAAGCCCTCCGAGAAGGACCCGTCGGCCTCCTTCCGGCTCGCCGAACTCGCCTCCGAGGCCGGGCTGCCCGACGGCGTGCTGAACATCGTGCAGGGCGACAAGGTCGCGGTGGACCGCATCCTGGAGCACCCGGACATCGAGGCGGTCTCCTTCGTCGGCTCGACCCCGATCGCCAAGTACATCCAGCTCAAGGCCGTCGAGCACGGCAAGCGCGTGCAGGCCCTGGGCGGCGCCAAGAACCACATGCTCGTCCTGCCCGACGCGGACCTGGACCTCGCCGCCGACCAGGCGATCAACGCGGCGTACGGTTCGGCGGGCGAGCGCTGCATGGCCGTGTCGGTCGTGGTCGCGGTCGGCGACATCGGTGACGAGCTGGTCGGCAGGATCGCCGAGCGGGCGAAGAGCCTGAAGATCGGCCCGGGCAACGACCCGGCGTCGGAGATGGGCCCGCTGATCACCCGCGAGCACCGCGACAAGGTCGCCTCGTACGTGGCGAGCGCCGCCGAGCAGGGCGCCGAGGTCGTCGTGGACGGCACGGGCTTCTCGGTCGACGGCCACGAGGACGGCTTCTTCCTCGGCGTCTCGCTGCTGGACCGGGTGCCGCTGACGGCGGACGCGTACCGGGACGAGATCTTCGGCCCGGTGCTGGCCGTGGTGCGCGCGGAGACGTACGAAGAGGCCATCAAGCTGATCAACGACTCCCGCTGGGGCAACGGCACCGCGATCTTCACCCGGGACGGCGGCGCCGCGCGCCGCTTCCAGCTGGAGGTCAAGGCGGGCATGGTCGGCGTCAACGTGCCGATCCCGGTCCCGGTCGGCTACCACTCCTTCGGCGGCTGGAAGGACTCGCTCTTCGGCGACCTGCACATCTACGGCAACGACGGCATCGCCTTCTACACCCAGGGCAAGGTCATCACCACCCGCTGGCCGGACCCGTCCGACGGCGGCATCAACCTCGGTTTCCCGAGCAACACCTGACACCCGGAGGGGGGTTCATCCATGGCGAAGACCGGTGACCGGGCCCGCACCACGGCCGTCCCCGCGCTCAGCTCACTGGACTTCGCCCTGGACCGGGGCAGTCCCGTGCCGCTGTACCACCAGCTCGCGCAGCAGCTGGAGGCCGCGATCGAGCACGGGGTCCTCGCCCCGGGCAACCTCCTGGGCAACGAGGTCGACCTCTCCGTGCGCCTCGGCCTGTCCCGCCCCACCGTCCGCCAGGCCATCCAGTCCCTCGTCGACAAGGGGCTGCTGGTCCGGCGGCGCGGGGTGGGCACGCAGGTGGTGCACAGCCAGGTCAAGCGCCCGCTGGAACTGAGCAGCCTCTACGACGACCTGGAGGCGGCGAAGCAGGGGCCCACCACCGAGGTCATGCGCAACGAGGTCGTCCCGGCGTCCTGCGATGTCGCGGCCGCCCTCGGCGTAGCGGAGGGCAGCGAGGTCACCGCCCTGGAACGGCTGCGCCGCACCCACGGCCAGCCGGTCGCCCTGCTGTGCAACCACCTGCCGACCGCCCTGCTGGACCTCGACAGCGCCCGGCTGGAGTCGACGGGCCTGTACCGGATGATGCGCTCGGCGGGCATCACCCTGCACAGCGCCCGCCAGACCGTCGGCGCCCGCGCCGCCACCGCGGAGGAGGCCGCCCGCCTGGACGAGCAGGAGGGCGCGGCGCTGCTCACCATGCAGCGGACGGCGTACGACGACACCGGGCGCCCGGTCGAGTACGGGACACACATCTACCGGGCGTCGCGCTACACCTTCGACTTCCAGCTGCTGGTGAGGCCGTGAGGGAACCGGTCACCTCTTGCGCAGCATCCGGCTGAACGGCGTGTCGGGTCGGTCCAGGCGCTCGCCGTCCAGCGTGATGTCCACGGCCTCGTTGAAGAAGGCGACGCGCCCCTGGACCGCCGCCACGGCGGGCAGCGGGGCGGCATAGCTCCAGAGGATGTTGGGCGGCACATCGCCCTCCCCGCGCCAGGACCAGTACTCGGCGGTGCCCTTGTAGGGGCAGCCGGTGCTGTGGTCGGTGGTGTCGAAGAGGTCGAGGCGGACGTCCTCGCGGGGCAGGTAGTACCGGGTCGGCAAGGAGGTCTCGAAGAGCAGGACGGGGTCCCGGGTGTCCGCGACGGGCTGCCCGTCGATCTCGACCCGGACATGGCGGCTGCTCGGCAGCGCGTCCACGCGTTTGTGCGGGTCACGGGGGTGGATGAAGATCTCCTCGTCCTCCTCGTACCAGTGGTCGAGGCCGGTGTCGGTGCGCAGGAACCACTCGAAGGCGATGTGGCCGGCGAGGTCGTCTGCGGGGAACGTCCAGGCCGCGTTGGAGCGCACCTCGCCGTCCACGTCGAGGTCGTAGAAGATCCGGGAGCCGGTGTGTTTGCCGGTGGGCGGGTTCTTCGCCGGGCGGAGGAGGTCGGTGCGGACGTCCGCGTGCGGGAAGACGTACTGCGGCACCGGCAGGTGGGGCTCCCAGACGAGCACCGGGTGCCGGCTGTCGACGACGGTGACGTCGCCCTTGCGGCCGCGCACCCAGCGCTCGCTGGGTTCCCACATGAGGCCTTCGGGGGTGGTCCTGATCGACGGGGCGGCGGTGTGGGCCGGGCGTGTGGTCATGGCCGGTGCTCCTCGGGGAGGTCCGGATGTCCGTTCCCCTCCACGGTCCCACGGTCGCGGGAATCGGCGCCGAACCGGGCGGGAAAGCCGCATTAAGCTGGAGAGACCCGACATCAGGCCGCGAGGCGCTCGTGATGGCAGGAGAGAGGCGAGGTCAGCATCCCAGGCAGCCGCAGCTGCCCGACCTGCACGTGCGCCTGCGTACCGAGCTGAACCGGATCGACGAGCAGTTGCGCGCCCTGCTGGACGCCATGGACCGGATGCAGGGCCTGCTGGGCGCGGTGGTGGCCATCAGCCGGGAGGTGGAACTGACCGCGGTGCTGCACCGCATCGTGACCACCGCCATGGACCTGGTCGGCGCCCGCTACGGCGCGCTGGGCGTGCTCAACGCGTCCGGTGAGCGCCTGGAGGAGTTCATCACCGCCGGTCTGTCCGAGCGGGAACTCGACGACCTGGCCGACACCGACCTGCCGCGCGGTCTGGGCGTCCTCGGCCACTTGATCAGCCACCCCGAACCCCTGCGGCTCGACGACATCCCGGCCCATCCGTCCGCCGTCGGCTTCCCGCCCGGCCATCCGCGTCTGCGGACGCTGCTGGGAGTCGCCATCAGCGTCCGCGGCGAGATCTACGGCGATCTGTATCTCGCCGAGCGGCGTGACGGACAGCCCTTCGACGTCCATGACGAGAACGTCGTGACCGCCCTGGCCAGCGCCGCCGGGATCGCCATCGAGAACGTCCGTCTGTTCGAACAAGTGCGGGTCGGAGCCGAGCAGTTCCAGCGGCTTCTCCTGCCCGCGCTGCCCGACCTGCGGCCCTTCACCGCCGCCGCCGTCTACCGGCCGGCCGCCGAGCCCAGCAAGCTCGGAGGGGACTGGTACGACGCGATCCCGCTGTCCGGCGACATCGTGGCGGTCGTGATCGGGGACGTCGTCGGCCACGATCTGAAGGCCGCGGCCGCCATGGCCTCCACCCGCAACATGCTGCGGGCCCTGCTGTTCGACCGGGGCAGTACGCCCGGCGCGCTCCTGGCCCGGCTCGACCGCACGCTCCAGGCGATCACGAGCAATCCCGTCACCACCACCGCCCTGGCCCGCATCGAACCGGAGGGACCGGGCTGGCGCATCCACTGGAGCACGGCGGGCCATGTCCCGCCCCTGCTGATCACCCCCGGCGGACAGGCGGAGTACCTGATCGCCGAGCCCGGACTGCCGCTCGGGGTCGACCTGGACGAACCCCGCCCCGACCACTCCCGGTTCCTCCCCCCGGACGCCACCGTGGTCTTCTTCACCGACGGGCTGATCGAGCATCCCGCCCACCCCATCGACGAGAGCCTGGACGAGCTCGCCGTGCTCGCCGCCGCCCACGCGCATCGGCCGCTGCCCGAGTTCGTGCGGACGCTGGCCGACCAGCACCCGAGCGACGGTCACGACGACATGGCCGTCCTCGCGCTGCGCACCCCGCCCGCCTGACCTGCCGTGGAGGTTCGAGTGGATCCGACGGATGATGGTCGGGGGATGTCGATGCGGAGGTCCCCGATGGCTGTCGCGCGGCGTGCCGGGGCCCGGCGCTTCGGCGCGGTCGCCCTGGAGATCTGCGCCGTCACCGCGCTGTACTGGGGATCGGCCGAGATCGGACTGCTCCAGCAGCAGGTGCGTGGCCAGGTCACTCCCCTGTGGCCGCCCAGCGGTATCGCGCTGGCCGCCCTGCTGCTGCGCGGGCCGCGGGTCTGGCCGGGGATCGCACTCGGGGCGTTCCTGGTCAACATCGCGCTGGGGCCGTCGTTCCCGGCCGTACTCGCGATCGCGGCGGGCAACACGCTCGCACCCGTCTGCTCGTACGCCCTGCTCCGCCGCGCCGGGTTCCGCAGCGAGATGAACCGTCTGCGTGACGCCCTCGCCCTGATCTTTCTCGGCGCGTTCACCGGCATGCTGGTCAGCGCCACGGTGGGCACCGGGACGCTCGTCCTCACCGGGGTGCTGGACGCCGGCGAGTTCTGGGCGACGTGGTCGGTCTGGTGGACCGGCGACGCGGTGGGCGTCCTGGCGGTCACACCGGTCCTGCTGGTTCTCCGCTCGGCGCGCCTGCCCCGGGGCGTCCCGCTGTCCCGATGGGTGGAGGGGATCCTGCTCGTGGCGGTCACGATCTGCGTCGGCTTCGTCGAGACCAGCACCACGCCGCTGCTGTTCCTCGGCTTCCCGCTGCTGATCTGGGCGGCCTTCCGCTTCGGGCTGGCCGGGGCCGCGCCCTGCGCCCTCGCCGTGTCGACGTTCGCGATCATCGCGGCCGCGCAGAACACGGGCCCGTTCGCCGGTCATGACCTCTTCACCAACATGATCACCCTGCAGGCGTTCAACGGCTCCGTCTCGCTGACCGCCCTCGTGCTCGGAGCGGCGGTCAACGAACGCGCCCAGACCGAGCGGGAGATCGCGCTGGCGTGCGGACAGCTCGCCGAGATGGTCACGAAGATCGCCGCGAGTGACCGCCCTCCCGCGCTTCCCGCCGGTGAGGGTGAGCGCGACATGCGGGACACGGCCCCGAAGTGACGAAGGGGCGGTCCCCGGCTTTGGCCTGAAGGCCAAAGCAGCCCCTGCCGTCTTGGCCGACGCGCACACCCTTCTCCACTCCCCCGTTCCGCATCATCAAGGGCCGAAGCGGGAGTCGTGAGAGGAGTGAACGCGTGGACAGTGTGCGAACCAGGCCGCGGAGATCCGTTGACGAGGCCGGTATCCGCGGCAGGCTGACGCGGCGGCGGGACATCGCCGATCTGGTGGCCGAGGCCGACGGCGGTCAGCTCCGCCGGACCATGGGGCTCACCCAGCTCACGCTGCTCAGTGTGGGTGCCACGCTGGGCACCGGGATCTTCGTCGTGCTCGGCCAGGCGGTGCCCGAAGCGGGCCCGGCCGTGGTGTTCTCCTTCGTGCTCGCCGGGCTCACCGCGCTGTTCTCCGCCCTGTCCTACGCCGAGCTGGCCGGCATGATCCCCGGTGCCGGGTCCTCGTACAGCTATGCCTACGCCACGCTCGGCGAGCTGGTCGCCTGGGTGTGCGGCTGGTGTCTGGTGCTGGAGTACGGCGTCTCGGTGGCCGCCGTCGCGGTCGGCTGGGGCCAGTACGTGAACGAGCTGCTGGAGCTCACCGTCGGCTGGACGCTGCCCGCGTCGCTGGCCGCCCCGCCCGGCGCGGGCGGTGTGCTGAACGTCCCGGCCGCCGCGATCGTCGCCCTCGCCATGGTGGTGCTGTTGCGCGGCTCCCGGGAGAGCGCTGTCGTGAACGCCGTCATGGTGGCGGTGAAGGTGGCGGCCCTCGTGCTGTTCTGCGCCGTCGCGTTCACCGCGTTCCGCGCCGGCAACTTCCGGCCGCTGTTCCCGCTCGGCATGGCCGGGGTGAGCGCGGGCGCCGCCTCGCTGTTCTTCTCGTACATCGGCTTCGACGCCGCCTCGACCGCCGGTGAGGAGGCGAAGAACCCACAGCGCGACCTGCCGCGCGCCATCCTCCTCTCCCTCGGGCTGATCACCGCGCTGTACTGCGCGGTGGCCGTCGCGGCGGTCGGCGCGATGCCGTGGCAGCGGTTCGCCGGCACCGAGGCCACCCTCAGCGAGGTGCTGGTCCACGCGGTCGGCGGTGGCACCCTGTGGCCCGTCCTGCTGTCCGTCGGGGCGGTCGTCGCCACCACGAGCGTCGTACTCGCCGTGCAGTACGGGCAGACCCGCATCCTGTTCTCGATGGCGCGCGACGGGCTCGTCCCGCCGCTGTTCGCCAAGGTCCACGCACGGACCGGCGTGCCCCGCGCCAACATCGTCATCGTGTCCGCGTTCGTCATGGTGCTCGCCGCCCTGGTACCGCTGGGCGCGCTCGCCGACGCCACCAGCATCGGCACCCTTTTCGCCTTCGCGCTGGTCAACGCCGCCGTCCTGATCCTGCGCCGGCGCAGCCCGGGCGCGCCGCGCAGCTTCCGGGTACCGCTCGCGCCCCTGACCTGCACGCTGGGCACTCTGTGCTGCGGCTATGTGATGGGGGGACTCGGCGCCGACACCTGGATCGCGTTCGGCGCGTGGATGGCCGTCGGACTGGCCGTCTACCTGCTCTACGGCATCCGGCACTCCCGGCTCGGCCGACCCGCACCCGAGAAGGAGAGCACGGAATGATCCCGCTCGACCCGGCCGCGAACCCGGTGGACCTGGTGGATCTCACGAGAACCCTGGTGGACATCCCCTCCGAGAGCGGCGAGGAGGCAGGCCTCGCCGACGCCGTGGAGTCCGCGCTGCGCGCCCACCCGCACCTCAGCGTCGTACGCGTCGGCAACTCCGTCGTGGCCCGCACCGATACGGGCCGCGCCGAGCGCGTGATCATCGCCGGACACCTGGACACCGTCCCGGCCGCCGGGAACCTGCCCTCCCGGCTGGAGGGCGAGCGGCTGTACGGGCTCGGGGCGTGCGACATGAAGGGCGGCGTCGCCGTCGCCCTGCGGCTCGCGGCCGTCCTCGCCGCGCCGGTGCGGGACGTGACGTACGTCTTCTACGAGTGCGAGGAGGTCGCCGGTGACCGCAACGGCCTGCAGCGCATCGCCGCCGACCGCCCCGACCTGCTCGAAGCGGACCTCGCCATCCTCATGGAACCGTCCGACGCGGGCGTCGAGGCGGGCTGCCAGGGCGTCCTGAACGCGGACATCACGGTGCGCGGCGAGCGCGCCCACACCGCCCGCTCCTGGAGGGGCGTCAACGCCGCGCACCGAGCGGCCGCCGTGCTCCGGCGCCTCGACGACCACAGCGCCGAGCGGATCGTCATCGACGGACTGGAGTACCGCGAGGGGCTGAACGCGGTCGCCGTCCGCGCGGGCATCGCCGACAACGTCGTCCCCGACACCTGCGTGATCGGCGTCAACCTGCGTTTCGCGCCGAGCCGTTCGCCGGAGCAGGCCACGGCGTATCTGCGCGCGCTGTTCCCCGAGTACGAGGTGGAGGTCACCGAGGTGGTGCCGGGCGCCCTGCCCGGCCTCGGCCAGGGGCCGGTGGCCTCGCTGGTCGCGGCGCTGGGTGCGGTTCCCCGCCCCAAGCTGGGCTGGACGGACGTGGCCCGCTTCACCGCGCTCGGCACGCCCGCGCTCAACTACGGCCCGGGCGACCCGACGCTGGCGCACACCGCCGGGGAGTATGTGACCGTCGGGCAACTGCGGGAGTGCGAGCGGCGGCTCGCCTCCTGGCTGAGCGGCTGACCGACCCTGCCCGGGTGTCAGGCCAGGCCGGTGCCGCGCAGCCCTCCGAGCGTGCGCAACTGCAGCCACAGCACCAACCGCTCGTCCGGGTCGTCCAGATCGACACCGAGGTGCTGCTGCGCCTGTCGGAGGCGGTACCGGCAGGTGTTGGGGTGGACGGCGAGCAGCCCGGCGGCCCGCGCGACGTCGCCCCCGGCGTCCAGCCAGCACACCAGGGTCCTGGCGTAGTCGGTGCCGTGCCCGGCGTCGTACGCCAGGACCTCCCGCCAGGACCCGGCCGTCAACTCCCGCCGCCCGTCCATGAGTTCCCGCAGCCGCAGCAGCGTGACCCGGGCTCGTACCTCCGTCACGGCGGCGACGTCCTCCCCCGGGCCGAGCACTCGCAGCACCAGGTCGGCGTCGTCCCGCGAGCCGCGCACGGCGGCCGGCTCCGCCACCGTCTCGCCCAGCCCGGCCCGCACCCGCATCCGCAGCGCCTTGGCCGCGCGCCGCACGATGTCCTCGGCAAGGCGCCGGTGCCGCTCCTTGCGCCCGTCCGAGCCGCTCGGCTCCGCACCGGTCACCGGCAGCAGCGCGTACACACGCCCGTCGAGCAGCACGCACGCGTGCCGCCCGTACCGCGCCTCGCAGTGCAGCCGCACGAGGTCGAGCAGCCGCAGCGCGGTCTGTTCCTCGTCGGGCGTGGACCCGGCGCCGTCGAGGGCGAAGGCCACGACCCGTACCGGGGTTCCCTCGGCGAGGCCGAGGCGGTGCGCGGCGCCCGCCGGATCGGCGCTGCCGTCGAGGAGGCGGCGCAGCAGGTCGCTCGTCAGCTGCCGGGACAGCTCCTCACCGGCCCGCGCCCGCAGCAGGAGCAGGGCGGCCGTGGACGCGCCACGGGCGAGCGCCTCCTCGGCATCGGGGCCGAGATGTCCGTCGTCGACGACCCACACCGACCCCAGCGTCTCGCCGCCCGCGCGGATCGCCACGGCGAGCCGCGGCAGCTCCTCGCCGTCCAGCGCGGCGAGGCGTACGGGACCGGGGGCGGCGAACAGGACGCGGTACTGCTCGCTGTTCTCGGGGCTGCTCGGCACCTGACGGCCCAGAATGCCCTGCCGCCGGGCCTCGTCGACGGCCTGCCGGGGCAGGGTGGAATACGCCAGGATCCGCTGCCGGGCGTCCTCGACGACGGTCGCCCCGCCCACCGCCGCGGCCACCGCGTTGGCCAGCGAGAACAGGTCCCCGAACGCCGCTCCGCTGTCCCCCGGTCCCGGCCGGGACCCGATCGCCGAGGCCAGCAGCAGATGGACGTGATGCCAGGCGGCGTCCTCGTCGACGCCGAGCAGCGCGAGGCCGTGGGCCTCCGCCGCGGCCACCGCTTCGGGCTGCGCGGCCCCGCCCCGTACGACGAGTCCGGCCGCCCCGGCCGCGGCGGCGTCGCGCGCCAGCGGCTCGATCCGGCCCGGCGGCAGCCCGACGGCCAGTACCAGGGCACCGGGCGCGCTGCGCGGGAACGTGTCCCCGTGGCCGTACAGCAGGATCTCGGTGACGGGCGTGGCGAGGCCGTCCGCCGGGGCGGCGAGCACACGGAGCAGGGGCTCGCCGAGCGTGCCGGTCAGTTCCTCGAGGGTGCGGGCGTCCATGGGTGGTCGGGCTCCTGGGACGGTGGGGTACGGAGGGGGCGGCGGGATTCTGTCGGGCGATGATCCCGGCCGGCCTTGGCCGATCGCAACAGAGGCACGTGCCTTCATTGTGCCTGCCGACAACGGCCGCCGGCCCCCCGGCGACGGAGACTCACCGCATGACACCTGTGACGATCAGCGCCGCCGGGTCCGGGCCGGCGGAAGCACCCCGCACGGCCGGGGGCACACCCCTCGGCCCCTGGGCGGGCATCGCCGACGCCGCGGCCCGCACCGCCGCGGTCACGGTCCGGACCGTGCACGACGTGGCCGGTATCCACGCCGTGGCCGACTTCCTCGCCGACGTGTGGCAGACGCCCAGGGCCACCCCGCCGTACCCGGCCGAGGTGCTGCACAGCCTGGTGCACGCCGGTGGCGCGGTGCACGCCGCGTACGCCGCCGGACCGTCGGGCGAGCGGCTCGCCGGGGCGGCGGTGGCGGTGTTCGGCGCCCCCGCCGAGCGGGACGTGTACTCGTTCGTCGCGGCGGCGATCTCGGGGGGCCGGGGCGTGGGCTTCGCGGTCAAGCAGGCGCAGCGACTGTGGGCGCTGGAGCGGGGCGCCACCACCATGCGCTGGACCTTCGACCCGCTGGTCCGCCGCAACGCCCGCTTCAACCTGGTCAAGCTGGGTGCGGTCGGCAGCGAGTACCTGGTCGACTTCTACGGGCCGATGAACGACGGCGTGAACGACGGCGACGAGAGCGACCGGCTGACCATCACGTGGGACCTGACGACGGGGACCACACGCACGGACGACCCCGCCGCGGACCGCTCGGCGGCCGACGTCGTGAACCGGGCACCGGACGACGGACCGCTCGCCCTGCGCGACGCGGACCGGCTGTGGTGCCGTGTGCCCGAGGACATCGTCGCGCTGCGCGCCGCCGACCCGGCCCTGGCGCTCGCGTGGCGGCACGCCGTCCGCGGGGTGTTCACCGAGGCGTACGCCGAGGGCCTGCGCGCGACGGCCATGTCACGCGACGGCTGGTACCTGCTGACCCGTTCGTCCTGCAAAACGCCCCACGAAAGGCAGCGATGAAGCTCGAACGCGTGGAACTGCTCCACGTCGCCATCCCCCTGGTCACCCCCTTCCGAACGTCGTTCGGGACGATGACCAGCAAGGACACCTTCCTGCTGCACGTGGTGACCGACGAGGCCGAGGGCTGGTCGGAGTTCGCCGCCGACCCCGAGCCCCTGTACTGCTCGGAGTTCGTCGCGGGCGCCGAGATGGTCGTCCGGGACTTCCTACTGCCGCCCGTGGCCGCTCTCCCCGCACCGACGGCGGCGGCCGTCGCCCCCGCCATGGCCTCCGTCAAGGGCCATGAGCTGGCCAAGGCGACCCTGGAAACCGCCCTCCTGGACGCCGAACTCCGCGCCTACGGGATGTCCCTGGCGACGTTCCTCGGCTCGGTGCACGAACGGGTGCCCGCGGGCGTCTCGGTCGGCATCAAGAACTCCGTGCCCGAACTGCTGGACGACGTGGAGCGCTACCTCGCCGAGGGCTATCTCCGCATCAAGCTGAAGATAGAGCCGGGCTGGGACGTGGAGCCGGTGCGCGCGGTACGCGAACGCTTCGGCGACGCGCTGCCGCTCCAGGTCGACGCCAACACCGCCTACACGCTCGCCGACGCCGACCACCTGCGCACCCTCGACGACTTCGGGCTGCTGCTGATCGAGGAGCCGCTGGAGGAGAACAACCTCCACGCCCACGCCCGGCTCCAGCAGCGTCTGCGCACCCCGGTCTGCCTCGACGAGTCGATCCACTCGGCGCGCGACGCCGCGTCCGCGATCGCGATGGACGCCTGCCGGGTCGTCAACGTCAAGCCGGCCCGCGTCGGCGGCTACCTCGAAGCCCGCCGCATCCACGACGTGTGCGCCGCCCACGGCGTGCCGGTGTGGTGCGGCGGCATGCTGGAGACGGGCATCGGCCGCGCCCCCAACCTGGCGCTGGCCGCCCTCCCGGGCTGCACCCTCATCGGCGACACCTCGGCCTCCCGCCGCTACTTCGCGGAGGACATCACGGAACCCTTCACCCTCCACGACGGCCACCTCCCCGTACCCACGTCCCCCGGCATCGGCGTCACCCCCCTCGCGGAGGCCCTCGCACGCTTCACGACGTCGAGGCGGGAGCTGTACGCGGCGCGGCGGTGACGTCGTGCGGGCACGGGGTCGATATCCGTTGCACGGCGTGATTTCCCCGCACGACACGCCAGCAACCGTGTGACAGAGCGTCAGCCGGATCCCCCGGGCGGTCCAGCCGCCTCACCAAGTGCCTTTCGTTTCAGCATTTCTGATGGAACATCACAAGAGCGACCCCGAACCTTCGAACACCCGATCGGCCCCTTTTCGTCGCCCCTCGAAAATCCCTGAGGTGGCGACAGGAATAGGCATGCGTATGTTCATTCATGGTCGGCCGCTCAGCTGACAACCATGAGATATGGAGAAACGGAATGCCTGTGAGAAAAAACGGAATGCGCACGCGTACCGTTGTCGCGATCGCCTTGTCGGTGGGCATCACTGTCCTCGCTGCAGCCGGCGTGAACTACGCCTCGGCTTCCAGTCCGGCCCCGAAGTCCGCCCTGTCGGTCCAGCAGGCCGCCGCGTCCGCGCCCCTGGGAGGCGACGACCAGTCGAGCTACAGCCACGGGAACGACGACCACGGACGAGTTCACGTCAACGAGCGGATGTACTCGGCCGAGCCGGGTGTGTGCACCGCCGTGATCAGCAGTCCCGCGACCAGCTTCAACGTCCGGAACGAGAGTGACAGGACCGTCGAATTCTTCATCGGCATCACCTGCGACAACGGTTCCGCGATCGCCACCATCGGGCCTCGGAACTCCAGCAGCGCGATCCCCGGCACGACGGTCTTCGACGGGGCCGTGGTGCCCTTCGCGCTGGTCGGCAGCTTCCGGGCGGTCGACAAGCACCACTGACCCCACACGGATCAGGACAGCGACGCGCCTTCCTGTACGGCACTCGGCACCGGCCCGCCATCATCGGGCCGGGCCCGTGCGGGTCGGGGTGGACGATCGAGGAGTGCTCATGTCAGGACAGTTCGAAGCGACCATCGAGATCGACCGGCCGGTCGAAGCGGTCTTCGACTACCTCGCCGACGGACGCAACGATCCGCAGTTCAGCCCCCGCGTGCTCAAGATCGAGCGGGTTCCCGATGCCCCGACCAGCGTGGGAACGGTCTTCCGCAGCACGGTCAAGGACGCCGGGATGAAATCAGCCAGGGAGTTCCGCATCACCGACCTCGAGGCGCCGGTGAGGATCCGGTGGGCCGAGGTGTCGAAGAACAGCGTGACGGCCGACGAAGGCGGCTACGACCTGGAGCCCCTGGCCGGTGGCAGGACCCGGGTCCGCATCTACAACGTGCTGGAGGGCCACGGCCTCGGCAAGCTCCTCGTCGGCCTGGCTCTCACCGCCGCCCGCAAGGATGCCCCCGCCTTCGGCGCCCGGATCAAGGCAGCGGCTGAAGCGGCCCTGTGACAGGTGTTCGGGACGCCCCGCGGCCTCCACCTCCTCACGGGAGCCGCGACGCCCGCCGTCGTGCCACACGTCGTGCCTGTCACCGGCCGAGCAGACGCATGCCCGCCTCGTCGTGGTGGTCACCTGCCGCTGCGGGCAGCTGGTCGAGCTTCTCGATCTGCTCGCGGGTCAGGACGATGCCGTCGGCGGCGCTGTTCTCCTCGACCCGCTGCACGCGCTTGGTGCCGGGGATGGGGGCGATGTCGTCGCCCTGGGCGAGCAGCCAGGCCAGGGCCACCTGCGCGGGTGTCCCGCCGGCTTCGTCGGCGACGGCCCTGACCTCGTCGGCCAGGCGCAGGTTGCGCTGGAAGTTCTCACCGGTGAAGCGCGGGTTGTTCTTGCGCCAGTCGGTGTCGTCGAAGTCGTCGGTCGAGCGGATCTGTCCGGTGAGGAAGCCGTGGCCCAGCGGCGAGTAGGGCACGAAGCCGATACCCAGCTCCCGCAGGAGCGGCAGCACCTCCGGTTCCGGATCACGAGTCCACAGGGAGTACTCCGACTGCAGGGCCGCCACCGGGTGGACGGCGTGGGCACGCCGGATGGTCTCCACGCCGGCTTCGGACAGCCCGATGTGGCGGACCTTGCCCTCGGCGACCAGTTCCGCCAGGGTCCCGACGGTGTCCTCGATCGGGGTGTCCGGGTCGACACGGTGCTGGTAGCAGAGGTCGATGTGGTCCGTGCCCAGGCGCTTGAGGGATCCCTCGACGGCGATGCGGATGTTCGCCGGGCTGCTGTCGATGCCGCCTTCGCGGCCCGTGTGCGACATGAAGCCGAACTTCGTGGCGAGCACGACGCCGTCGCGGCGCCCCTTCAGCGCCCGGCCGACGAGCTCCTCGTTGGTGTACGGCCCGTAGACCTCGGCGGTGTCGATCAGCGTGACACCCAGGTCGAGTGCCCGGTGGATCGTACGGATCGACTCCGCGTCGTCGGTGCCCGCCCCGGTGTAGGCGTGGGACATCGACATCGCGCCCAGACCGATTCGGGAGACCTCCAGGTCTCCCAGCTTGATGTGCCGCATCGTCCGCTCCTCGTCGTTCGGATTCCTGGACCAGGTGCCAGCGTGCTGCCGATGCTCACCACCTGGCAGACCGCGCTGTGCCGGGGAGCGGTGTTCAGGGGTGTGACAGGGCCCCCCTTCCGGCTGGCCCGCAGGTCCACACGGCTCACAGACTGGAACGCATGACTGATCCGCGGCAGAACAGCACACTCACCCTCGACAACGGCATCACCCTGCCGGTGCTCGGCTTCCGGGTCTTCTAGAGGTCGGCGAAGGTCCGCGCCGCTCCGGGGTGGACCGCTCCGAGGTGTTCCTCGAGACCAAGGTCTGGGTCACGGACTACGGATACGACGAGACGCTGCACGCGTTCGAGAAGAGCACCCGCAAGCTCGGGGTGGACCGGCTCGACCTCCTGCTCCCGCACCAGCCGGTGCCGGAGCGGTTCGACACGACGGTCGCCGCCTACCAGGCACTGGAGAAGCTCTACGAGGAGGGCAGGGCCCGGGCGATCGGCGTCAGCAACTTCATGCCGCATCACCTCGCGGAACCGGTGGAGCGCACCAGCGTCGTCCCGGCCGTGAACCAGGTCGAGCTGCACCCGTACTTCACCCAGCCCGACGTCGAGAAGGCGAACGCCGAGCACGGCGTCCTCACGCAGGCGTGGTCTCCGATCGGCGGGATCACCTTCCACTGGGACAAGGACGGCACCGGACGCAGCACGCTCCAGGACCCGACCCGGATCGCCGAGAACTTCGACGTCTTCGGCTTCGAGTTGAGTTCCGAGGAGCTCGCCGCCCTGGACGCACTCGACACGGGGGTCCGCGGCGGCCCGGACCCCGACGTCACCAGCCCCGAGCGGTTCGACGTCGTCATCCCCGAGGACTGAGGCCGGAGATGTCGTCAAAGGGTCACGCTCACTTCAGGAGCGATGCGAGGATGACGGCTCCCGGGCAGAACCGGGCCGTGCCGCTCCGGAGCGGCACGGACAGCTGTCGGCCTGGCGGACCCGCTCCGTCCTGACCCTCGTCGCGGAGCCCGCTTTGCCTTTACGGACAGGCACCACCCGCCCCATACCCCTGCTCCTGTCGATCGTTCTCGCGGTCGGAACGCTCACCGGCTGCGCGCTACAGGACCTCGCCAGGGACTGTGGGGGGACCGACGACCGGGTGAAGGAGCTGGCCGCGCTCGGCATCCTCGACTCCCGGCCCGCCGGGGCCACCGTCGCCCGGGGCTTCGAGGAGGTCGACGCCGGCTGCTGGGCGGACAGCGGCGATGTCTCGGTGTACGCCGACCGGACCTACGCCTTCCCCGGCACGGAGGCCGAGGTCGCCGCGCACTACCGGACGGCAGCGGAACGAGACGGATGGGCTCCGGCCCCCGAAGCCGTGTCCGACGACCTCTGTTTCACCAAGAAGAGAGTGGCCCTGCGGATCGTCTTCCTCACCGCCGAGGGCCTCGCGGAGGACGGCCACGGAAGCCGCCCCGACCTCACCACCGGGGCCGGCTACTCGATCCGCGTCGACTCGTTCGCGAACAGCGGCGTCGAGGCGGGCTGCTAGACCCTAGCCCTGATCCGCCGGTGACGTGGCCGGTCAGTCGGCCGCCGCTGTGCGCAGGGCCTCGCGGTGGGCCCGCGCCGAGGTCCTCGCCGTTTCCGGCGCGTCCCGCGTCGACGCCGCCGTGGACTGCGTGGGCGGTGACGCCGTCGCCGTCTCCCAGAAGCTGCTGAAGGACCCTCCCGGGTCGCCTCGATCGTCGACCCCGAGGTCACCCGGCTCGGCGGACACCACGTGTTCACCCGGCCCGTTCCCGAGGACCTCGCCGCCCTCGCCGCCCTCGCGGCTCTCGCCGGCAAGATCGTGCTGGACATCGGCTGAACCCGAGCGCCGTGCCCGGACCTGCACAAGATCAGGACTGCATGACGAAGGGCCGGTTTCGGATGCCTCCGAAACCGGCCCTCACTCGCGACTCTCACAAGTCGGGACGACAGGATTTGAACCTGCGACCCCTTGACCCCCAGGAGTGAGCGTCGAGGGTATTTTACGGATATAGCAGACCTAATCATGACGCAGGAGGTGAGTGGAAGTTTCCCTCGTGCACCATCGCGCACACCGTGTGGTCCCCAACTGGTCCCCACTCGCGGGCACGGCTCTGATGCCAGACGCTCCGTGAGACGCATCGACGCCATGACCAGGATGCACCGGCTGGACATCTGCGGACGCTGCCGTACAGCTACCCGCCCCCCCCCGAGGGCGACATCTTCGCTCTAGGCACAGATCTTCACCACCGCCGACGCTACGAGGCAGATCCGTGATGGCGTCCCTTGACGTGGTTTAGTCGATCAAGGTGAGGGAGTGCGCTGGGGGCGTATGCCGATGGGTTTTCGCTCCCTGCCCGCAGGGTGGGCCATCGTGCAACTCTCCGTAGTGAACGCGCAGTTCAACGCAGGAGGTGCAGGATGGCCCTGTCTCAGCATGACTTACTGCGGCTGCTTGAGTCACTACGTTCGGCGGACGGGCTCGAGCTGGTCCGCCATGTGGCCGAGCGGCTGCTCCAGGAGCTGATCGAGGCCGAGGCCACGGCCCGGATCGGCGCGGAGTGGAATGAGCACACCGACACGCGCACCGCGTTTCGCAACGGCCACCGCGACAAAACGCTCAGCACCCAGGCCGGCGACCTGGACCTCGCGATACCCAAGCTCCGGTCGGGCAGCTTCCTTCCCGCACTGCTGGAGCGACGCCGCCGCATCGACCAGGCCCTGTATGCGGTCATCATGGAGGCCTACATCCACGGCGTGTCGACGCGGCCGGTCGACGGCCTGGTCAAGGCCCTCGGCGCGGACACCGGGATCTCCAAGAGCGAGGTCTCGCGGATCTGCCAGGACCTGGATGGCCAGCTGACCGCGTTCCGCGCCCGGCCCCTTGACCACGTCCGCTTCCCGTACGTCTATCTGGACGCGACCTACTGCAAGGCGCGGGTCGAGCACCAGATCGTGTCCCGCGCTGTGGTGATCGCCACCGGGATCACCGAGGACGGCGGCCGGGAGGTACTGGGTGTGATGGTCGGCGACAGCCAGACCGAGGTGTTCTGGACCGACTTCCTGCGTCACCTGCGCGAACGCGGTCTGACCGGGGTCCGGCTCGTCATCGGCGACCACGACCTGGGGCTGGTCAAGGCCATCCGCAAGGTCATGCTCGGGGCCGCCTACCAGCGCTGCAGGGTTCACTTCCTGCGCAACGTGTTCAGCGTGATCAGCAAGGAAGCGGCCGAGACGGCCGCCGCCACGATCCACACGATCTTCGCCCAGCCCACCGCGGATGCGGTCCGCACCCAGCTCGACACCGTCGCCGACATGCTCGGAAAACAGTTCGCCAAGGTCAAAGACATGCTGCTGGAGGCGAAGGACGACCTGACCGCCTTCGCCGCCTTCCCGGAGCGACATTGGAAGAAGATCCAGTCCACCAACCCGCTCGAGCGGATCAACCGCGAGGTCAAACGCCGCACCGACGTCGTCCAGGTCTTCCCCTACGACGAAGCACTCCTGCGGCTGGTCACCGCCGTGCTCTTCGAACTGCACGACGAATGGATCGCCTTTCCCCCGCCGCTACCTGCCCGAGGGAAGCATGGACCAGCTCCACCCCTCCGAGCGCCCAGAAAGCGCCCCCGCGCTACCCAACACCACCAACACGACCGCCGGATGATCGGCTACACCACGACAAGGGACACGACCCCTCGGCGGCCGAACTCCAGCCCACCTACACGCCCGACGTCCAACTGGCCAGTGCCTATGCGGGCGCGCCACCCGCCAATGACCGGGGTCATGAAGGGGATCGACGGAAGCGCCCTGGTCAGCGCTCTTGGCTAGGCGATCAACGGCTTCTCTCAGACCTACCCCACCTGCGCAGTGTCACCGAGGCGAACCTCAACGACGCCGGACGGGGCGGCAACGTCACCTACGCGGCCGTTGACCTGCCCAACCTCGGCGACAGGATCCTTACCAACCAACTCGCCCCCCCTCCTTACCGACCAGGGAACGGCGATCTCCTGGCCCACCGACCGACTGGAGGGCGAACGGACCGCGTTCAATTGCTGGACGATGCCCTTCCAGCCCTGATCGATCCATCCGGCGGCCCGCCACCGCGGCGGCCGCCGGCCGATCGGGCGCTGACGTCCGTCGCACCCGTTGAGAAGACACCAGCGGATCGGCGACCACATGTTGGACGGCTCACCGACAACTCCACGGCCGGCCTCGACGAAAAACGCTTCCGTTCCATCCGGCCCGGGGAACTGGTGCGGCTCGGTCTGGCGGCACCCGCCACCGGACGGCCCGGCGAGCAGCCAAGGGACGGACATCATGATCGTCGCGCCGTACGGGCAGGTGACAGCCCTCGACGACGTGTCGCTCACGGTTGAACCCGGTGTGGTGACCGGATTCCTGGGACCGAACTACGCGGGCAAGTGCCCGTTCTTCCCGTGCTGCAGGTATACGTGCAGCACGGGAAGATAGGGGCTCGTCGAGTGGCGCGGGAAGAGACAGGACGCGCCGCCGCCGACTCAGGCGGGCCGCTCGCGGTATCGGCGGCCGAGTCGGCGGCGCGCCGAGAAGTGTTCTGGCACGCACGCGGCGAGTGAGCCCACAAGCCGAGTTCCCACGGCGGCGGTGCCGAGTCCGCCGCCAGGCCCGTCAGAACGCCCCCAGCCCCACCACCGGGGCTTGTTCGGCCCTGCAGTGGCAGAGGACATTACGGATGAACAGCTGCACCCGTCAGCGACCGAAACCCGCTGACGAATCGAGGCCGGCCCATCCCTCCTTGTGCGCATTCGTCGTGGTCGCACACGCGACCGCATTGGCGTCAGACCTGTGACAAAGAGGCATGCCTTCGTCTACGAGTGAATTCGAGGACGCGACGAAATCCGAACCCACACTGTTGGGTGGCATGGCCGATGTGGTGGCCCCGTGGGCGGCACGGGTGGCGGCCACGTTGAGGCTGGCGGACCTGCTGCGGTACGAGGCAAAACCCGTGGCCGTTCTGGCCGCCGAGGCAGGCGCCGACGAGGACGCGCTGGGCAGACTGCTTCGATTCCTCTCCTGTCGCGGGGTGTTCATCGAGCAGGCACCGGGCACGTTCGCGATGAACGCCACGGCCGAGCCGCTGCTTGACGATCACCCGATGGGCCTGCGGATCTGGATGGACCTGAACGGGCTCGCCGGGCGGTTCGACGCGGTGTACTCCGCTGGTCTCCTGGATGCAGTGCGGACCGGCGCGGACGGCTACACGAGCGTCTACGGGCGGTCGTTCTGGGAGGACCTCCACGCGCACGGCCGGGTCGAGGAGTTCGACCGGATGATGAGCAGCGACGCCGGGATCTGGATGTCCGAGGTCGCCGCGCAGCACGACTGGGACCGGGTGGGCCGGGTGACCGATGTCGGAGGCGGAAACGGAGCCCTGCTCAAGGAGTTGCTGGGCGCCCACGCCGGACTGCGCGGGACGCTGGTCGACCTTCCCGGCTCCGTACCGGGCGGGAAGGCGACGCTGACGGGCTTCCCGGACCGTGTGTCGTTCTCGCCGGGCAGCTTCTTCGACCCCTTGCCCGAGGGATCGGACGTGTACGTGCTGGCGCACGTGCTGCACGACTGGAACGACTCCGATGCCCGCAAGATCCTCGCCCGGTGCGCGGAGGTGGCCGGGCTCCGGGGCCGGGTACTGGTCATCGACCGGACCGGCGCCGAGGAGGACGACCTGCTGGAGTTCACCGAGATGGACCTGAAGATGATGGTCCTCTTCGGCGCCAAGGAGCGCACCGCGGACGAGTTCGCCGCGCTGGGGGAGAGTGAAGGGCTCAGCCTTTGCTCAGCGAAGCCGCTCGAAGCCGGCCTGACGATGATGGAGTTCGCACCGCACGGTGCGTGAGAGCGTGCGGGCCGTACCGGTCACCGGGTGCGGCCCGCACCCAATTGTCCTCCGCGTGCCGGAAACGCGTGTGGATGTCACGCCAGTTCTGTGAACACCTTGAGCGCACAGCCACCGCAGGCATGTACTCCACGCGCGCTCATTCGGCCACCCTCACGAGGTCGATCGGGAGGACGGTGTCCGGGCGTCGAGGCGAATGAGGGTGTCCGGCGGAGCGCTCCGCTCCACTCCACACCGCCGCGACCTGCACCTTTCGCACCGCGACCCGAACCCCGATTAGACCCCGGGAGCTGCGCACAGACTTGACCAAAACTTGGGGAAAATTTCGCCTGTCATTGACGTTCGCCTGTCACGGATCTGATGATGGTCACAAGCGGACGGTAATTGACTCGTCTCAACTTCGGAATGTGAGGCAGCAAAAGAGGTTTCGTGGTGTGTAGGTAAGTTACTGGTCGGGTGATCAGTGTTCAGACGGAGGATTTCTGGGCTCATGCTGGACATTGCGCACAGCGGTGCGACGGAACCATCGAAATGCAGGAGTGAATCAATTTCCTTATCCATCGAGAAGTTACTCCTCTGCGACTCACCGAGATCGCACACTGTCGATTCCGACCATGTGAAGATGCTGGCCCAGCTGGAGGACAGCCTTCCGCCCATCACCGTGCACCGGGGGACGATGCGCGTGGTGGACGGTGTGCACCGTCTGGAGGCCGCCAAGATGCGCGACGCGACGGAAATCAACGTCGTGTTCTTCGAAGGAACGCTGGAGGAGGCGTTCGCGCACGCGGTCGAGAAGAACGTCCGGCACGGACTGCCCCTCACCGTTCAGGAGCGGACCGACGCGGCGGCCCGGATCATGACCTCGCACCCCGACTGGTCCGACAGGCGGGTCGCCTGCACGACGGGGCTGTCCCGGAAGGCCGTCGCGGAGATCCGGCGTACCGGTCTGGGGGACCACTCCGGGCAGACGGCCAGAACGGGCCAGGACGGACGTGTACGCCCGGTGAACAGCGCCGCCGGCCGCGAGCAGGCCGCGCAGGTGCTCCGCGAGAAGCCGAGCGCGTCACTGCGGGAGGTCGCCAGGGTCGCGGGCATCTCGCCCAGCACGGTGCGCGATGTCCGTAACAGGATCGCGAACGGCGACGACCCGGTGCCTGCCCGCAGGCAGCCGCAGGACCGGTGGCACCCCGCCCCGGAGACCGCCGCTCCCGGCACCGTCCGGTCTGCCGCGCAGCAGCACCAGCAGATGGTCCGCTCCCGTCACTACGAGACCCTCCTCCACGGCCTCAGAAGCGATCCCTCCGTACGTCTCACCGAGTCCGGCCGGCTCGTCCTGCGGCTCCTGGAGACACGGCTGATCCTGGTCGGTGAGCGGAACCGACTGATCCAGGGGATCCCGCACCACTGTGTGCCCAATCTGTCCGTCGCCGTACGGCAGTGCGCGGAGGCGTGGAACGAATTCGCCGCTCAACTGGAGACGCACGAGCTGGCTGAGGAAGCTGTCAGGGACTAGCAGGAACAGTCCAGCCGCGACGGGTGGCCGCCCCGGTGTGCAACTGGCTCCTGGGCCCAGTCGAACACCAGCGGGACCGCTCCCCGCGATCTCGCCGGGCACGGTCGGCGCTCGGGCGCCCGGTCGCAGCCACCCCGTGACGCGCGCCGGCCCCTCTGGCCGGGGCCGGCGCCTCAGGTGCCACAGCATCATTGGCAGGCCCGCTCCCAGGGAGCCGCCTGCGACGGGGACGCGGTCAACTCGCCGCGTCGCTGTGCAGATGGTCGAGGGTGTCGACGAAACCCTGCCAGGCAGCTTCGGTGTCGGATGTGCGCCGGTGCTCCCCACGGAACCACTCGACGAACTCCGCGACGTCCAGCAGGCTCCATCGGAGCCGGTAGAGCGCCAGCGCGGCCCGGTCGGGCGTATGTCCGGTCAGCTCCGTATAGCGGGCGAGGACCGCCGGATCCCCCGACATCAGAGAGAGGTCCCGTTCAGGTACCGCCAGCCCCACCGTGTCCCAGTCCACCAGCAGATAGCCGTGGTCACCGAGGATCAGGTTCCCCGGGTGCGGCTCGCCGTGCGTGACGACGAGCGGTGCCCCCCGGCCGCGTACCCGGGCAACCAGTTCGGCGAACTCCGACAGCCGCCGACGGAGCGTCGCCTCCTGACCGGCCAGCAACTCCCGGGCCGGCTCGGAGAACGGTCCGCCCGTCCACATGCCGGACAGCTCGGTCAGAGCGGTGTGCACGCCGTGCAGTCCGGCCGGCGCCAGGTCGGTGTGCGGGGTGGTCTCCGGCGGGGTCCGGCTGTGGAGCTTCGCGAGCAGCTCCAGCACCTGGTCCTGCTCCTGACCCGTCAGCTTTTGACCGAACTCGCCCGGACGGCCGTCGACATGAGGGAAGACGGTCAGTGCGTAGCGCGGGTCCAGTCGCAGGAGGGAACTGCCGTCCGCTGTGGTCCGGGGCGCCACCACGAAACCCAGACCGTCCTGCTCGCTCAGGTGCAACGCGGTGTCCATGGCGCGCCGCAAGCCGCGCAGCGCCGCTGCGGCGCCCTGGCCGCAGTGCTCCTTGTGCTCGAGATCGGAGACGGTGACGAACCACCGTTGTCCGTCGTCACCGGTGATGTGCCAGTGATAATCCCCGAAGCCGATCGGCGCGTACGACGAGGTCGCCGTGGAGATGCCGAAGTCGCGCAGCCGCTGAAATAAAATATCCTGGTTCAGTTTCTCAGGAAGATCTTCCATGGGGGAACGCTAACAGCTCGTCCGGTCGTTCATGAATGGATATTCATCGAATTCCCGCATGCGCCGCAGCGGCGAACACAACAGCATGGGAGCGACCACCACCAGAGCGCCTGCCAGGATCCACAGGGCCTGGCACACCCCCACGGAGGCGGCGAGCGCACCCCCTGCCGTCGCACCGAGTGGGGCGGCGCCCCACACGGCGAAGCGGAACATCGCCGTCATCCGGCTGAGCAGACTCGGCGGGCACACCTGCTGGCGATACGTGACCTGCATGATGTTGAAGACCGTGATTCCGGTACTGATCGCGATCTGTCCCAGGACGAACGCCGTGACCCGCCAGCCGTCGCCCGATAGCGGGATCAGGAACATGAAGGGAGCCACGACCGGGACCGCGAGCACCGCGGTGCGGCCGGCACCCAGCGCCGTGGTCAGACGGGGGGCCAGCCACGCGCCGATCAGGGCGCCCACGGCACCCGCGGCCAGTAGGAAGCCGACGAGCCCCGGAGCCACCCCGACGACGCTGTTCAGGAATACGACGTCCAAGGACAGCGTGGCCGAAAGGATCAGGTTGTTCGCACTCGCCGAGAGCGCGAGCAACCGCAGGACCGGATGCCGCAGCAGGATTCTGATGCCCTGCCACGTCTGTCGGGCCAGCCCGTGAGAGGGCTCGGGCGGCTTGGCGTCGGGCACCGGGATACGCCACAGCAGCAGTGCCGAAAGCGCCGAGGCCAGCCCGTTGGCCGCCACCGCGAGGTGCGTACCGAGCCACTGCACACACACGCCGCCCAGTCCTGGACCGCCCAACTCCGCCGTGGCTCGGATCATTTGGAGGTTGCTGTTGCTCCGGAAGAGGCGGTCCTTGACCATCAGCTGCGGCAGGTAACTGTGGTCGGCGATGTCGCCGAACAACTGGGCGCAGCCGAGCAGCAGGGCCACGGCGTAGAGGTGGGGCAGAAAGAGCGCGTCGATCGCCCAGGAGGCCGGCAGCGACATCAAGGCGGCGAACCGCAGCAGATCCGTGCCGATCATGACCCGGCGCGGCCGCAACCGCTCGACGATCGCTCCGGCGAGCAGGCCGAACACCAAGTAGGGCATGAAGTAGAACGTCTGTAAGAGAGCCATCTCCCAGGCCTCCGCGCCCAAGGAGAGTGCGGCGGTGAGCGGGAGCACGACCAGGGTGGCGGCGGCGCCGGTCTCGTTGAGGACGTGCGAGCCGAGGAACAGCCGGTAGCCGTAACGGCGTTCACGGTCGGTGTGGTGGGCAGGCGGGTGGTTCGCGTACGGGCCGGCAGTGCGGCCCGGGCGTTCTGGCATTGCGTCACCTTGGGTCGTCGTTGTCACACCACGTCATAAGGAGGCCGGTGCGTCGGTGCGCCGTGCGCACCGGGCGGCGGGTCGGGGACGCGCGGTCATTCGGGTCCGAGGAGCGCGCGGAGCTCTCCCACCAGGGCCGGTGGGCAGGCGATGACCATCCGGTCGCTCGCGGGACCGCCGTCGGCGTCGCCGACCCACGCACCCGCCTCGCTCGCGATCAGGGCTCCGGCGGCGCGGTCCCAGTGCCGGGTGTCGCCCTCGTAGTAGGCGCCGAGGCGGCCGGCCGCCACCCAGCACAGGTCCATCGCCGCTGATCCGCTGCTGCGGATGTCCCGGACGTGGCCCATGACGCGCGCGGCCAGCGCGGCCTGCTTCGCGCGCACCGTGAGGTTGCTGCTGAAGCCGGTGGACAACAGGGCCTCCCGGAGCGCGGTGGGGGCGGACACGCGCAAAGGCCGGCCGTTGAGGCGGGCTCCTTCACCGCGTACGGCGCTGAAGGTCTCCTGGCGGGAAGGGTCGTGCACCACACCCACGACACCGGCACCTTCCACTTCGGCGGCGAGGGAGACGACGAACGCCGGATTGCGGCTGACGAAGTTGCCGGTACCGTCAAGTGGATCGATCACCCAGCGCACGCCCGAGGTACCCGGCCGCTCTCCGCCCTCCTCGCCGAGGATCCCGTCGTCAGGCCGGTGCGCTGTCAGCAGTTCGACGATGCGGTCCTCGCTCCTGCGGTCGAATGCGGTCACCAGGTCAGTGGGTGACGCTTTCGCCTCCGCCTGTACGGGCCCGTCCGCCGGTGCGCTCAGCAGGATTTCCCCCGCTTCCCGCGCTGCGAAGACGGCGAGTTCTATCAGCGCGCCGTGGTCAAAGGAACTGTGCGAGGCGTTCATTGCACCCCCTTGTAGCGTCTTGATTTCCGTGTGAAGGTATCACCATCCCGTTTCCCGAGGCCCTGTCAGGGCATTCACCGTGCTTTCCACGGTTCTCCCGATGACCCGACGTCCTAAGTTGGTGCCGTGTCAGAAACAGAGCGCATACGCATAGGTGTGATCGGTTGTGGCACCGTTGCCCAGATCATGCACCTGCCCTATCTCCAAAGCCTTTCCGAGCAATTCGAGATATCCGCGCTCAGCGACCTTTCGCCCGGTCTGCTCGATCTGCTCGGTGACCAGTACGGCGTACCACCGGCCCGCAGGTTCCTGGATTACCGGGGATTGCTGGAGACCGATGTGGACGCCGTTCTGGTGCTCAGCGGCGGCAGTCACGCCCCGCAGGTCCTGGCCGCCGCAGAGGCGGGCAAGCACATTCTGGTGGAGAAGCCGCTGTGCTTCACCTTGCGCGAGGCGGACGAGATCGAGGCCGCTGTGAGCAGGTCCGGAGTGCGGCTGATGGTCGCGTACATGAAGCGTTTCGACCCCGGCTTCCGGCACGGGGAGCGGCTCGTCCGCGCGATGCGGGAGCCTCGGTACGTGCAGATCAACACGCTGCACCCGAGCGAGGACCAGTACATAGACATTCACGGGGTGCAGCGTTTCGGCGACATACCCCAGGCGGTCGCACAGCGGGTGGAACGGGCTCAGGAAGAGCTGCTCGACGAAGCCGTGGGCGGGATTTCCGACGCGTTGCGCTTCGTCTATCACGATGTGTTCCTGGGCAGCATGGTGCACGACATCAACGCGCTGCGGTCCCTCGCCGGAGAGCCGACGGATGTGCTCTTCACGCACATCTGGCCGGCAGATTCGGAGTTTCCCTCCGTCACCACCGTCCTGCGACACACCGGAAATCTTCGCACCGCGTACACCTGGACGTATCTGGCCGAGGTACGGGACTACTTCGAGGAAATCGCAGTGTTCTCCTCGGCCGAGCGGGTGCGTGTGCAGTTCCCGTCGCCGTTCCTCAAACACCGGCCGACACCCGTCGTCGCACAGCGCATGGAGAATGGCGCGCTGGTGGAGGAGCGGGTCGAGGTGTCGCACGCCGAGGCGTTCCGTGAGGAACTGCTGGCCTTCCACGAATGTGTGGTGAGCGGGGTCCGACCGCTCACCGACGTATCGGACGCTCGCACGGACATCGCGGTCCTCCAGCAGATCTTCGCGGCCTTCGATCCCCCCGGGCTCGGCGGAGAGACGAAGACGAGCCGGGGCTGAGCCATGCCCGCAGAAGGGGATACAACGTGAGTCACAGCGTCACGCTCCCGTCCACGGAGCACATCATCGAGCTGGAGAAGCGGCACAGGCTGCCCGGCAGCCAGTCAATGACCGACCTCGCGGGCATCGTCGTCGATCGCGCGGTCAACGCCGAGGTCTGGGACACGGACGGCAAGCGCTACATCGACTTCTTCACCGGGGTGGGTGTCAGTAACATCGGCCACTCCCATCCCCGGTTCCTGGAAGAGCTGAACGCGCAACTGAGCAAGTGCGCGGTGGGGACGTTCTACACCGACGCACGGTCCCGGTACTACGCTCTCCTCGCCTCCCAACTCCCCGAACAGCTCAGGGGCATCCACATGTTCTCGACCGGCAGTGAGGCGGTCGAGGCGGCGGTGAAGCTCGCCAGAGCCGCCACCGGCAAGCAGGAGATCCTCAGTTTCTGGGGCGGCTTCCACGGTAAGACCCAGGGTGCGCTGAGCCTGCACGGCGGGCCGCGCAAGCACGGCTCCGGCCCCTTCCCGCCCGGATCGCACCAGGCGCCCTACGCCGACTGTCGCCACTGCCCGCTCCAGTTGGAACACCCCGGATGCGGCCAACGATGTGTCGACCTCGCCGAGCAGTCCCTTGCCAACGCCTCCGTCGGGGACCTGGCAGCGGTCATCGTGGAGCCGGTACAGGGCACGAACGGGAACATCGTCCCGCCCGAGGGGTATCTGCGCGCGCTGCGTCACTTGGCCGACCGGCACGACGCGTTGCTGATTCTGGACGAGGTCATCACCGGCTTCGGACGGACGGGCGCCCTGTTCGCCTTCGAGCACGACCCCGGCATCGCGCCCGACATCGTCGTGCTCGGCAAAGCGATGGCGTCCGGCATGCCCGCGAGCGCCATCGTCAGCAGGCCGGGACTGGCCGAGGGCACCTCCTTCGCCGTACCGAGTGCCGCGGCGTCGACCTTCGGCGGCAACCCGCTGGCCAGCGCCGCCTCGCTGGCCACCTTGCGGGTCCTGCTGGACGAACGGTTGCCCGAACGCTCCCGGGAACTTGGAAAGTTGGTGGCGGACCGCCTGGCCGCGTGGCGGGAGGAGTTCCCCTTCGTGGGCAACGCGGACAACGCCGGCCTGATGATCGGCGTCGAGCTGGTGCACCCGGCGACCCGTCGCCCGCTCCCCAAGGACCTGACCCGGCGGCTCTTCCGGCAACTCATGGCCCGGGGCGTCCTGGCGATGGCATACGACAGCAGGATTCGGCTCTATCCACCGCTCAGCATCCCGCCGCACCACCTCGAAGAGGGCCTGGCCGCGTTCGAGGGCGCCTTCCGGTCGATGGCCCCCGCCATCAGCCGTCTGTGACCACGACGAACGAGGGGAGAGCGCCCATGGAACTGGGCTGTGTCGTACGGAGCGCCGAGGAGGCCGAGCACGCCGCCGGTCTCGCGTTCGACTACGGCGAGGTGAAGGGCGACATGCTCTGCGTCCCGAGGGACGATCTGCCGGCCCTGACCGCCCGCCTACAGCGCACCGGGCTGCCTTTCAAGGCCATGACCTCACCGCTGCCCCGGCGGTACGGGTGCCGGGTGGTGGGCCCGGATGCCGACCACGCGAGGGCACTGAGCGTCTTCCGCGACATGTGCGATCGGGGCGCCGCGCTCGGCGTGGGCACCGTCGTGCTCGGCAGCGGACAGGCCAGGGACGTGCCTCGAGGCTTCCCGACCGAGGAGGCCGGCCGGCAGTTCCGGGACTTTCTCGTCGCGGCGCGGGACGTGTGCGCCGAGCGCGCCATGACGGTCGCCCTTGAGCATCTGAACAGCACGGAGACGAACCTCGTCAACTCGTGCACCGAGGCCCGCACCGTCGTGGAAGCGGTTGACGGCGCCGGCGTACGGATCACCGCCGACTGCTTCCACCTCGTCAGCGAAGGACTCCACGTCCGTACGGAGGTCGCTGCCGCGGGCAGTGCCATCGCGCACGCGCACACCTCCGCGGTGCCGCGCGGCAGCGGCGACTTTCGGGAGGAAACACAGCGGGAGTTCGTCACGGCGCTGCTGGCCGCCGGTCACGACGGCGGGCTGACCGTCGAGGACGAGTTCGCAGACTTCGGCCGGGAGGCGGCAGAGGCGGCCGGCCTTTTCCACCGCATTCTCGGCAGCACGGCCGCACCGTCCTGAAGGCGGAGAGCGCACCGCACCGACCCCGGGAGTTGAACCGCGTGGCACTGACCTTCCTCACCGACCACACCTCGCCCCTCATGCGGGGCCTCGCCGACCGCGTCGTCGCCGACTGGAACGAGCGGCACTCCGACACCCCTGTCAGCCTGACGGTGCTCGACCACGAGGAACTGCGCGACGAGATGCGCACCTGCCTTACCGGAGCCCCGTCCGCCGACGTCATGACCTGGTTCGCGGGCAACCGGATGGACTCCATGGTGGACCAGGGCCTGATGCTCGACGTCTCCGCCATGTGGAAGACCGAGGGGTTCGACCACGTCTACCTGCCACGGTTCCGCAACATGGCCGGAGGCATGGGGCCCTCGTCCTTCCTGCCGACCTCGCACTACTGGTGGGCGGTCTACTACCGCCCCTCGGTCTTCGCCGCAGCGGGCATCACCGACCCCGTCACCACCTGGGACGACCTCACCGCTGCCTGCCGGAATCTCACCGCATCTGGAGTCACCCCCTTCGCGCTCGGCGCCCGCCACCGCTGTCCGGCCGCGGCCTGGTTCGACTACCTCAACATGCGGCTCAACGGGCCCGACGTGCACGAAGCCCTGATGACGCTGCGCATCCCGTATACGGACGACCGGATCCGCCGGGTGTTCGCCTTCTGGCGAGAACTGATCGAGCAGGGGTACTTCCTCGGCGACCCGGGCGGATACGACGAGGAAGAGGCAGTCGCCGCCGTCCTGCGCGGCGAGGCGGGCATGACGCTCACCGGCGCGTACACCACCGATGAGTTCACGCCGCCGGGGGAGCCGGACATCGACTTCTTCCGCTTCCCGCTCATTCACCCGGACCTGCCCATCGGGGAGGACACTCCCGTCGACGGGTACTTCGTGCCCGCGAACTCCGCCTCACCCGCCGAGGCCACCCGCTTCCTTGCCCACCTGGGCTCGCGGCACGTGCAGCAGCTGACCATCGAACGGCTTTCCACCCTGCCCACCCGTACCGACGTGGACACCGAGCGGGGAGGGCGGCACGTGGCCAAGGGCATGGAGATCCTCCGGGGAGCCGACCACCTGAGCCAGTTCTACGACCTCGACACGCCCTGGGAACTCGCGAACGTCGGCATGTCGGCGTTCGTTTCCTTCGCCCAGGACCCCACACGCGGCGACGAACTTCTGCGCGAGCTGGAGTCCGCGCGCCAGGACCAGCTCAGCAAGACCCCGCCCACCGCATCGCGCTCGCTACCCGCGTCCCACTGACCAAGCCTGGCCCCACCCACCCAGGGAGAAACATGATGCCCGCACGACGCTCTCCGTTGGCGCTGCACGGCGGGACTCCGGTCCACGACGGCGGCTGGCCCGCCTGGCCGCAGGCGCCGGAAGCCACCCTCACCATGCTCAAAGAGGCAGCGACGTCCAGGCGTTGGGCGATCAGCGGCGCCTACACCGGTACGCCGAGCTTCGAGCGCCGTTTCGCCGACGCCTTCGCCTCATACCACCAGGTGCCGTACGCGGTGCCCACCACCAACGGCTCCGCCGCGCTCACCATCGCCATGGAGGCGCTGGGTGCCGGGCCCGGCACCGAGGTGATCGTCCCCGGCCTGACCTGGGTGGCCTGCGCCTCTTCCGCGGCCGCGCTGGGTGCCACACCGGTCCTGGTAGACGTTGACCCCGAGACGCTCAGCATCAGCGCCGACGCGGCGAAGGCAGCGGTGACCGACCGGACCGTGGCCATACTCGTCGTGCACGCCTACTGCTCCGGCGCCGACATCGACGCGTTCCTCGAACTCTCCAGGAGCACCGGCATCCCCCTCATCGAGGACTGCTCCCAGGCGCACGGCGCCGAGTGGAAGGGCCGCAAGGTCGGCACGTACGGCACCATCGGCGTGTTCAGCCTCCAGCAGACCAAGGTCCTCACCAGCGGCGAGGGCGGCGTCGCGATCACCTCCGACGACGACCTCTACGACCGGCTCCAGCAGTACCGGGCCAACGGCCGGCGCTGGGCCGCGCGGCCGGTCCTCCACCAGCTCGAACTGGAGGACATCGGCACCTTCGAGGGACACAACCACGCGATGTCCGAGTTCCACGCCGCCGTTGCCCTCAGCCAGCTCGACTACCTGGACGCGCAGAGCGAGATACGGAGCGGCAACGCGCACATCCTGAACGGACTGTTGGAACACATACCCGGCGTGTCGACCGTGCCGGCCCCGGCCGGGCTCACGCGGCGCACCTACTACGACTACGTCATCCGGCTGGACTCCGACCTCCTCGGCCCGGTTCCGGTGGGCCGCGTGGCCGACGCGATGGCCGCCGAGCTGGGCATGTTCTTCGAGACCCTCGACGCACCGCTGAACGCGAACCCGCTCTACGGCCCGCTCAAATCGCCCCGCACGCCTCGCTCAACGGCTGTCCGGGAGGATCTGGACCCCGCGCGGTTCCCGCTGCCGGCCGCCACCGCCGCCTTCCACACCTGCTTCGCCTTCCTTCACCAGGCCCTGCTCGGCTCTGCGGAGGACATGGAGGCGATCGCGACCGCGGTCGAGAAGGTGGTGCGGAACATCGACAGGCTTCAAGACGGGCCGAAGGGAGCCATGCGATGAACGTGCACGTGGAAGACGGAAAGGTGATCAATCCGGAAGGCATCGAAATCAACGCGAGCTTGCAGTGCAACATGCGATGCAAGTCATGCGCGCACCTCTCGCCGCTCTTCCGCAGGGAGAACGCCGATCCAGCGGAGACACACGACATCCTCACCGTCCTCGCCGGGAACTACCGCGCGTCCTACGCCAAGATCATGGGCGGTGAGCCACTGCTGCACCCGGACATCGTCGGACTGATCGAGGCGGTGCGTGCGAGCGGGGTCTCGGACACCGTCCTCGTGGCGACCAACGGCACCCTGCTGGACCGAGCCCGCGAGGAGTTCTGGCGGATCGTGGACTCCCTCGAGATCTCGGTCTACCCCAGCCGCCCCCTCACCTCCGAACAGATCGATCGCTACCAGGGCATGGCCCGGGACCACGACGTGTCCCTGCTGATCAATCATTACGGGCACTTCCGTCAGATCTACTCGGAGACCGGCACCGACTCGCGGTCGCTGGTGCAGGACGTGTTCGACACCTGCAAACTCGCCCACTACTGGCGTTCGCACACGGTGTTCGACGGCTGGCTCTACCGCTGCCCGCAGAGCCTGTTCATGCCGCAGAAGCTGGAGAACGGCGGCTGGGACCCCCATGAGGACGGCCTTGAGATCGCGGACGACCCCGGCTTCCTGGACCGGCTGCACCAGTTCCTCACCCGCGCCAAGCCGTTGCGCGCCTGCGGGAACTGCCTGGGCAGCGTCGGCACGCTGCACCAGCACACCGAGCTGCCCCGCGACGCATGGCGGCCGCAGCAGAAGCTGGAGGAGCTGATCGATGTCGAATTCCTCGAGCTGTGCAAGAGCGACATCGCCGCAGACGACGGTTGCGTCGACTCGTCCTCCTTCGTCTCCCGAGAGGCAGGCTGACCATGGGCGAACAGTCACGATCCGAAGAAAGCGTCACCGTCGTCACTCTGACCCGCTACCGACCCGTACAGGTCCAGCGGGCGATGCGCAGCGTGCGTGCCCAGCGAGCCGGCGTGACCGTCCGCCACCTGGTGCTGATCGACGACAACCGGGAGATCCAGACCACTCTGGATGAGGTCGCCACGGACTTCCCCCTGTGCGACATCCGGTACGTCCCCCGTGAACCGCACGAGACTTCGGGCCCCGGCCGCGCCTCCCGGCTGCGGAACATGGGCGTGCGTCACGCCTCCAGCACGTGGGTCGCCTTCCTCGACGACGACAACGAGTGGGACCCCGACCACCTCCACAGCCTGCTCAGCTGCGTGCGGGAACACCGGACCCGCGCGGCCTTCAGCGACGTGAGCCTGCTGCACACGGACGGCACGCCCTATCGCGAGCCCCGCTGGCCTTGGGCGAACAGCACCGCCGAGGCCGAGGCCACCTACCGGGAGCTCGCGGCCCGGGGGATCTGCGAGCCGGGTTCCAACGTCATCCGGCACCGGCCCGACGCCCTGGAAGTCCCCGTGGACACCAGCGCCTGGCTGCTCGATCGCCAACTGCTGCTGGAGGTGCCGTTCGACGAGCACTTCTCGGCCACCGACGCCCAGAACCTCGTGAGCGAGGACGACAAGCTCTTCTACCGGCTGAACGAGCGTGGCGAGCCGATCATCGCCACCGGCCGGGCGACCCTCAACTACTACCTGGGCGGCTACTCCAACAGTGCCGAGACCGTCGCGCCCGCGGAGCGGGATGCCATCTCCTGGGCCCCCGAATGACCGCCGCCCCGCGACCGGGGAGGCCTGGGACCCGGCCTTGCCGACGCTTCACCGGAAGGGACCACATCCTCGTGACTGAGCCGACCACGACCGAAGACCGCTGCCCCTTGGAAGCCGACCACGGCGCCTTCCACTGGGGGGACAGCCTGCAACTGATGGAGGCCATCCCCGACGCCAGTGTGGACGCCGTGGTCTGCTCGCCGCCCTTCGAGGGCGGCGAGCTGATAGCCGACGAGGGCCGCACGGGCGACGCTTTCGTCGAATGGATCGAGCCCTTCTTCCAGCAGTTCCAGCGCGTCCTGCGTCCCTCAGGCTGCGTCGCGTTCGAGCTGGGCGGCATCTGGCTCTCGGACGGGCCCGGAAAGGCGGTGCAGCACGCGTCCGCGCTGCGGGCACTGGCCGCCTCGGGATGGCGGCTCGTGCAGGACTACTACTACTACAACCCGCAGTTGCTCCAGCCGGAGCCCGGCGGCGCGCCCCGGGCCGCCGACTCGGTCACGCCCATCTGGGTCATGGCCAGGACTTACGACGTCCATTACGACGTCGAGGCGCTGGGGCGCGGCGACCGGGGCAAGGTCGTACGCGGCAACCTCCTGGAATTCGATACGTCGGGTATCTGGGACCAGGCGTACGAGCAGACGCTGGCCCGACTGGGGCTGGAGCCGTACGGGGACCGCTGGCCGACGGCCGTCCCCGAGCTGTTCGTTGAACTGCTGACCTGGCCCGGGGGGCTGGTCCTCGACCCGTTCGCCGGTACCGGAGCCACCTGTTTCGCAGCCGAGCGGCTGGGCAGGCGGTGGATCGGCATCGAGCGCGACCGAGGACTGGAGCAGCACGTGCGCGCGATGTTCTCCGCCGACCGGAACGGCGCGCCGATCCTGGACTGAACCGGCTACGACCGGGGCGCGCACATCACCCGCCCCGGTCGTGGGGGCCGACCGTGCCTCAGGCGGCAACCGCCGGTGGCACCGAAAGCAGTTCCTCGGGCACCTCGCAGTCGGTCCAGCGGCCCTCGTCGGCCGCCGAGGCGTACGCCGCGTCGATCACGAACGACGTGGTGAGCGCTTCCCTGATCAGCTCTGTCTGGTGCCCGCGTTCGGCGGTCATGGCCAGGAAGTCCCGCAGCATGCTGGGGAACCACTCCTTGTGCGTCGGGTCGTCGAACCCGGACTCGACAGTGGTCCGCAGCACGTCCCCGCCGGCGGTGGCGGTGAGTTCGTCCCCGTCGACCACCACGGAACCGGCGCTGCCGATGACGGAGTAGCCGGTGCTGCGGTGCCCGGCAGCCCACGACAGGGTCATCGCGATCTCCACGCCGTCGTCGCAACGCATCCGCAGCAGTGCCGAATCCTCGGTGTCCCGGTAGGGGTCCCCTTCCCGCATGCGGCCGGTGAGGCAGGACACCGAGCGGGGTGTGCAACCCGTCAGATTCATGGCGAGATAGATGCTGTGGGGGCCGTGGTCGCGCAGGATGCCACCCCGTGACGTCTCGAACTCGCGCCGCCAGTGCGTCCGCCACTCCGGGACGCCCTTGGCGTGCCCGGAGCGCAGTGTCCGGAAGTTCGCGCCGAGCACCTTCCCGAACCCGGGGTTCTGGATGTGCTGCTTCAGCGAGGCCAGTACGGGCGCGAACTTGTAGACGTGGCACGGGTAGTAGACCCGGTCGGTCGCTCGTATCAGTTCCATCTGTTTCCGGTAGCCGCCGTCCTCGTCGGGCAGGAAGACCGGTTTCTCGCACAGAACGTGAAGACCGTTCGCTAGGCCCAGCTCGGAATACCCGGCGTGGCTGCCGGGCGGAGTGCAGATGTCGATGAAGTCCAGGTCCTCGTTCGCGACGAGGCTTTCGAAGTCGCTGTAGGCGGGCAGGCCGTACGTGTTCTCCACGTGATCTCGGCGTTCCTTCGAAACGTCCAGCACGGCGGTGATGGTCAATTCATCGACCCTGGAGTATCCGACCATGTGCCCCATGGCGATGGTGCCGAATCCAATGATGGCGCCCTTCATTGCAGCCTCCTTCGGGCGTGCGGATCAAGAGTATTGGTACTGGCGCGTCCAGTCGGGTGTCAAACTTCCATCTGCACAGCAGAATTGAGCCTGTGCAGAAAGTCAGGTCGCTCCCCGGTGAGAAATACGGTGACCGCACGTACCCTCTTTGAAAGGAGCTCGTCGAAGATCGAGGGGATCGTGCATGGTGAACATGAATGGGCAAGTCCCTGCCTTATCGCGGACAGCCGGGACGGCCGGGACAGCTGCTGTCGTGGGTGCTTCCGGCTTCATCGGGAGCCATCTCTGCCGTGGCCTCGCATCCGTCGGCATACGCACTTTCGGTTTCACTCGGGATAAACCGTTCGCCCCCCTGGGCAGCGTGCACCGGGAACTGCTGAAAGCCGAGACGATCTATTACTTGGCGGGCAGCGCAACCCCCGCGCTGGCGGAGGAGCGGCCGGATCTGGCCAAGGCGGACCTCTGGAATCTCCAGATGCTCTTGTGGAGTGTCAGAAAGACCACCCACCGCCCCTTGGTCGTGCTCGCCAGCTCGGGCGGCACCGTGTACGCGCCCGATGCCCCGCAGCCGTTCCGCGAGGATGCGCCAACCCTGCCGGTCTCGGCGTACGGAGCCGCGAAACTCGCCCAGGAGCGCGCGTTGACGGCGGTGGAATGGATCACCCCGGTGATCATCCGGTTCTCCAACCTCTACGGTCCCCGTCAGGTCCCGCGCCGGGGGTGCGGGGTGATCGCGCACTGGGTCAAGGCAGTGCGCGAGGGCGCACCGCTCACCCTCTTCGGCCACTCAAGCAGGGACTACCTGCACGTGGAGGACGCCGTCGAGGCACTGCTCGCGGTCCATCGGCGCGCCGCCCAGCTCCGTGCCGCCCGGACGCCCACCACACTGAACATCGGCTCGGGCGTTCCGGTGGGACTGAACGAGCTCTACCGGTGCTTCGAACTCGCCGCCGGGCACAGCATTCCGGTACAGCGCCGGCCTGCCAGGAGCTTCGACCGTACAGACATCTGCCTGGACGTGACGGCGGCCGAGAAAGCCCTCGGCTGGACCCCGCAGATCCCCCTGGAGGTCGGACTCGCACGCATTCTGGGCACCGCCGTGCGCCAGCCGTAACCGCCCGTGCGAACGGCTCGGACATCTTCCGCGACGAAGCCCGGACAAGGCTTGCTCGACCTTGCTATTCGGACGAGGCGAAAGCGGCACGGGAGCGGCACGGGACAGCCGCGCCATCAACTCAGCCGTTGTCGGCCGTGAGCACCTCTTGGTCAACGGGCGGTGCAGCGCCCTTCGGAACAGCACCTTCAGCCGCCATTCCAAGAGGCCAGAGCCTTACTGATCAGGCCCTTGGCGGCGTCCCCATAACAAGGGGCGTTGCTGCTGAGGCATCAGACGACCAGCGTCCATCTGCAGTCATTCCTGCGGCGGATTTCGGTGCGGCGTTCCCAGGGCCGGTGGGCGTCCCACGCCGCGGACAGCGACCGAGTCGCCACCCTGGCCCATGGCCACGCCACCGCCGACGAGATCGACCGGCGCCTGGCGACCCTCGACACCGCGCCCTGATCACCGCCCTCACTCACTGAAATTCAGCCACTGAATTTCCATCCCCTCCCGGAGGCCCCGCATGAGCACCCTCTCCTTCAAGGTCCTCGACCTCGCCTCCCGACCGACAGCAAGAACAAGACCGCCACACTCGTCACCGGTGTGCAGGAGCCGCTGCTCGTCGGCACCGCCTTCACAGCGCCGACGGCCGCCGCCTGGCCGCAGAGATCCTCGACTTCGGCAAGAAGCTGACCACCGTCTTCGTCAGCCACGGCGACCCCGATTTCTACTTCGTCGCCGAACCGGCAGCCTGCAGAGGCAAGTGGGGTCTCCGGTCGGGGTCCGGGTGGTCCTACCGGCGAGGGCCGGGCAGGGCCGGTCGGCGGGTGGTGCTCCAGCGCGGGATGCTGGGCGCGGGGAGCGCGGCCGGGCGGCGGGATGCGGCGGCCCGCTGCACAGATCGCGATCACGGCAATGCCCAGGGGCGTGGTCGACATCGAGGCCGTGGTGCTCAATCCAGCCGGGCCGGCGTGCACACGCGATCGTCGCTGCAGGATCCTGCCACACCAGCGCGCTCCAGTCGGCTCGGCGTACCTGCACCGCGCCAACACCGTCGCCCAGCTCGCCGTGCAATTCGGCCAGTTCGTCAGCACGGCACATGCCCACACGACAGCCCTCGTCGACCTGCTCGCCGACCGTGCGCCCGGCCTGCTGCGCGCCCTGCGCGAAGTCCGACGCTGACGACAACAGCTTCCTACTGCCGGGTGATCTGCACGTCGAGTTAAGCGAGTCTCCTCGGCGTGGGTCAGACTGCTCTGCAGTCCTTCGATCTCACCGAGCCCGCCCTCTCGTCCGGCTTCCAGGATTCGGGCAAGGAGGTTGTCGCGGATCTCTACGAGCCGCGGTCGTTCGGAGGCGTGGTCGATCGGCCCTCCTCTGACTGGGCACGGCCATGGACTCTCGATCCTCGTCGCCCCCACCATGCACCCCGTGCGGCACGGCTCAAGGTTCCAGTCGACTGCACACCTGGGGGGACAATCTCGGCGGGACGCGGGGACAGTGGCGGCAGATAGGAGGCAGCGGTGAGCGAGAAGTGGTCCGGGACGGAGGGGACCTGGCCGGACGGGCGGGAGATCGACCCGTCGCTGGCATCCTTGCGGGCCGCGACTCGAGCCTTGCGGTTTCATCTGGACACGCTGCCCGCGGTGTTCCACTTCGATGGGCCGGCCGACCAGTTCCTCACCGAGGCTGCGTTCCCCTACGCGCGATGGCGGTACGCCTGCGCGGACTCTCTGCTGGGTTCGGGGATCGGCGGCACCGTCGTGGGGGCCATAGCCCGCAGCCTGTTCGACGACGGTCTGCTGTGGCAGTGGATTGCCCAATCGCCTGCTGAGAGGCGGCCGGGTCTGCTGGATAGCATGCTTCAGGAACGCAACCGGATCTGCGGATATCTGGCCACCCACGATGCGACCTGCCCCAACTTGGCCCGCTGGTTCGTTCCACTGGACGGCGTCACCGACCTGACGGGGGCATCCCTGGAAGCACTTGCGGCACCGGCGCTTCCTGATGGCACCGAGCTCTTGGATCTGTTCCTCTCCACCACCCCCACCCGGCACGCGCCGACCTCGCTGCTCGGCGGAGGTGTCGAGGACCTGTTGGATGCCGCCCGGGGCTTGCTAGCCGTATCCGGTCTGCGTGGGGCGGTGATGGTGCTGGCGCACGCCGGTCATGGCAACCTGTTGGGATTGCAGAGCAGTCTGGCCGCCGGCGGTGCCGCCGGGCATGATCTGCGAGCCGATCACGAGGCGCTATTCATGCATGTAGCTGCCGTCGGAGTCACCGTCACCCTTCTCGGCGTCTGCGCGGCGGCTCCGGAGTGCTGGCCACCGGAAATCGGGCAGGCAGGCTTCCTGGGCACACTGATGCGGCTGACCGAGGATGTCGTCACGGCGGCAAGCATGGTACACGGCCTGGGCGACCCCAAGCCCCAGGCGGTAGTCAATCCGAAGGTCAGGACAAAGGTACGGACGCGGCGTCTGCGGCCCGAGACCCTGGTGGCGCATCACGAGGTGCTGCCGGACGTTCTGCATGCCGGTCCGGTCATCCGCGCGGTCCGCCAGTACGAGGAGTTCGTCGGCAGCTGGACCGTCAATCCGTGGGCTCATGGTGATCCCAAGCTAGCAAGTGTTCTGGCCTACGGCGGTGCCCATTCCACGTTCTCCACCGTGATGAACACCTTCGACGATCATGCCGCTGTATCAACCGTGTTCGCCGCGCGGATGCTCCTGGAGGAAGCGGCCCGTTTCACCTGGCTGACCCAGGACCTGCACGACGAGGACGCGTTCGTGCAGCGGTCCACCCAGTACTTCGACGAGTTCCGGGCGAAGAAGAAGAACGCGATCGCCACGTTCGCCGGCAACGGCGTTGCCCTCGCCGCAGCCACCAGGCTGCTGAAGACGCCCGATGGCGTCGTCGAGGGGCCGGAGACGATCACCAAGGGTCGTCAGCCGCTGCCGTCGATCGACAAGATGCTCCTGCTGATGGGGACGCCCTATCCCGAGCCGGGCTGGCTTCCCGTGGCCTACTCGCTCCTCAGCCAAGTCACGCACAGCACTCCCGTCGGCATCGTCCACATGACCCGCTATCGCGAAGACGTTCTGTCCGCACACGACATCTCCCCCGAGATGCTCTCCCTCGCTCTGGACGTGGCCTGCCTGGGCAGTGCACGCCTGCTCGGCATATCCGGCCTATTGCTGTCCCAAGGCAGTGACGAGGCGCAGCAGTACGCGATCGGCCTGGAAAGACGTGCCTACGAAGTCCACAACATCGCCCGTCTGGTGCACGGGCTGGACTGAGCCCGCCGACCGCCTGCCCGCGGGCGCGCCGTCAGTGAGTCGGGGTGGGGGTATCGAGCTGCCGATCGGCCTCGGCCCCGATCGCATCAAGGGTGGCCTTGAGGTGTTCGAGTGACCGGGGCAGGAGCCGGGGCCCGCGCTGCCTGCCCCGGGAGTCGAAGACACCGGATCGGTGAGCTCGACCTGCAACTCGGCCTTCCGATCGTCTTGGCGCTCGGAGATCACCACCGCGCGGTGCGTCACTTAGCCTCGATCCACCGACGCGGTTTCGAAATGATCTCCGAGGCTCCGTAACGGCATCCCGCACGCCTGCGAAGTCGCCGACCACTGCCGGGCAGAGCGAGGTATAGGCGACGGCAGCGGCAACGCGCCGGTAGCCGAAAGAGCTTGGGCACGTAGGCTGAACGGGTGCCTGATCAATCCCGTGTCCAGAACGACGAGAGGTGTGCAAGTCCGTATGCGACGGGCGGCGGAGGAACCGTCCTCGAGCACCGCTACGGGGCGCTGCTGCTAAGCCATCTACTCACAGCCGATCCCCTAGCAGAGCTCGGGGACGACGTGACCCCGGACGAGCTCGTCTTCCAGGCAAGTGCCTCCAGCGCGGTCGACGACCTGCTCCTGAGCGGACGTTCGGCCGACGGCGCTCGGCGGCGAGTCTCGATCGGCGTTCGCAGAGATCCATCGTTCGTACCCAGCAATCGGGCGACCGTCGAACTTATGGGCTCCTACGTCCGAGTGGTTCAGGAACACGGACAGGAAATCGCCGAGGGCCGCTGGCGGCTCGCCCTGATCGTGGCGAGCCCCAACCCGCACGTACGGGAACTCCGGGAACTGGCCGGAATCGCTCGCGACACCGAGAGTGCAGACCAGTTCCGTTCCGAGGTCTCGCGCCCTGGGCGGACGCAACGACAGGTACGGGAGCGACTGCGACATCTCGACACCGTCATCGCCCTGGCCGCGGCAGGTGAGGGGATCGACATGACCATCGTATCCGCGACCGAGCTGACCTGGCGTGTGCTAGGGACGTTGCGGCTCCGAGAAGTGCGACTCGAAGGTGTCGATGAGTCGGACCGCACGATGGTGGTGGGACGCCTCCGGGGCGTCGTCGAATCCGGCACGGCAGAAGCCGCGGACCGCTTGTTCAGCCGACTTTGCGAACTCGTCGGGCGGTACGCACCAGCTGCCGCGACAAAGTCGGTCGACTCCCTGCGACGTGACCTGATCGGCTTTCCTCTCGCCGTGAGCCCGTCGAAGGGCAAGGGCATTGACGACTCGGATGATGCGGCGGCGCACGTCCCTGTGGTGCGTTCCGCCTACTTGTCCCAGGTCCGGCGGATCGCGCCGGAGCGGCTGCGGTCGCGTGCAAACGAAATGGACAAGTTGACGCACTTCTGCACCGGCCCCGAACCGGGACCGCAGTACGTGTGGTGGCGCGCTGAGGCATGGGCGGGCAAGTCGGCACTGCTTTCAACCTTCGTGCTGAATCCGCCTCCCGGAGTGCGGGTGTTGTCCTTCTTCATCACCGCCCGCTGGGCAGGACAGGCGGATAGCAAGGCGTTCACGGAGGTAGTTCTCGAACAGGCATGGGAGCTCATGGGCGAGCCCATGCCTATGCTGCTCACCGACGCCACCCGCGAGGCACATCTGCTGGGGGCGCTCGAGCGTGCAGCAGACATGTGCCGGCGGAGGGGCGAGCGCTTGGTCCTCGTGGTGGATGGCCTGGACGAGGACCGTGGGGTGACCACCGGTCCGGACGCGCACAGCATCGCGGCGATCTTGCCAGCCGACCCGCCCTCCGGCATGCGCGTGATCGTCGCTGGGCGACCGAATCCTCCGATCCCCGTCGACGTCCCCGACGACCACCCGCTGCGCCGGCCTGAGATCGTGCAGACGCTGGCCGCCTCCCCGTACGCAGAGGTGGTCCGGCAGGACGCAGAGCGCGAACTCAGGAGACTCCTGCACGGAACTACGGTCGAGAAGGATCTACTCGGCCTGTTGGCGGCGGCCGGAGGAGGGCTCTCCGAAGCAGACTTGGCTCAGCTCACCGGCCTTTCGGAAGGGGAGATCGAGAGCCAGCTTGGGGCGGTTTCGGGTCGTACATTTGCCTCCCGGGCCGGACGGTGGCGATCACAGGTGGCGATCTACGTCCTCAGCCATGAGGAGATCCAGCGGCAGGCGCTGCGCTTTCTCGGCGAGACCCGCCTGGCCAAGTACCGGGAACGGATCCACGCATGGGCCGAAGGGTTTCGCGCAGCGAAGTGGCCGATCGGCTCGCCCGAGTACCTCCTGCACGGCTACTTCAAGCTCCTTCACAGCACGGGTGACGTCCCCCGCATGGTGACGTGTGCTACGGATCCCTACCGGCACCATCGGATGCTGGACACCATCGGCGGCGACAGCGTTGCGCTCGCGGAGATCGCGACCGCACAGGAGTTCCTGCTCCGCTCTCCCGCGCCGGACCTCGTCGGGCTAAGCCGACTGGCCGTCCACCGGGCCAAGCTCACCCAACGAAACGATCATATTCCTACTTATCTGCCTGTGGTCTGGGCACAATTGGATCGACACAGCCGTGCTGAGGCCCTGGCCCGCTCGATCACCACGCCGGCGCGACAAGTCCGGGCACTCGCTTCGGTTTCACGCCATATGGCGGCCGCCGGGGACGTCCAGCGCGCCCGGAAGGTGGCCGAGGAGGCCGAGCGGTGCGCCCTTACCGTGAGGGAGATCGGCGGGCAGGCTCACGCGTACGCGGTGACCGCCCGGGCCGTCGCCCGAGCCGGGAACCCGGATCGTGCGCGGTTGTTGGTCACGCACGCGGAAGAGCTGGCCGGCTCGATAGCGAACGGAGTGCAGCGGTCACAAGTCCTCTGCACCGTCGCACGTGCCGCCGCGGTCGGCGGGGACGTGAAGCGTGGCCTTGCGCTGGCGAAGTCCGTGCCGCACGCTTCTGAGCGTGCCCATGCCCTCTGCGCCGTGGTGATGGAGGTGGCCGACGCCGGTGACTGGCGCAGGGCCCAGGACATCGCGCGCTCGGTGCGCCCACCGTCCAATCGGGCCCAGGCGCTCGCTGTGGTCGCACGGGCGGCGAACGCCGCTGGCGCCGGGCGGATCGCCGCAGACCTCGCGAGGCAAGCCGAGTCTCTCGCGTCGTCCCTTCGGAACCCGGGACGCCGGGCCTGGATTCTCGCCTCAGTCGCACGTGAGATGGCGGAAGCCGGCATGGAGAGAAAAGCGATCAAGCTCCTTCGTCAGGCCGAGAAGGCCGCTCATGCGGTGACCCGAGGAGCCGAGAGGTTCAACTGCCTCATCGCCGTCGCCCGGGTCATGGCGTTCTCAGGTGCCTCAGATCGCGCAGTGACCCTAGCGCACAGCTTCGACTCCCCTGGCCGTCGGGCGACAGCGCTGGCAGTCGTGGCATCGGGCCTGGCCGCGAAGGGGGAAGCGCAGTGTGCAGAGGACCTTGCCACAGAGGCAGAGGCAAGGGCGCGATCCATGAACGGCCGGGATCACATCGGGAGAGACCAGGCCCTTCTCGCGCAGGCCACGGCATCGACCGGTGATCTATCTCGGGCCGAAGGGATCGCCCGCGCCATTTCCGATGTTCCGCAGAGGGATCGTTCTCTGACCGTCGTCGCGGAGGCGATCGCTCTGGCAGGTGACCTGGGCCGAGCGGAAGGCGTCGCCGCCTCCATCATCGACGTGGCACAGCGGTCGACGGCACTGTGGCTGATTGTCAAGGCGGGCCTGACTCGTGCCGATCGAGAACGGGTAGCCAGGGTTGCCCGTTCGATCGAGGACCCGGGGTGCAGGCGCAAGGCTCTCTCCGCGCTGTCGCGTGAAACACCTACAGTCCCTGGTGGGCAGAAGAGGTCGCCTCGAAAGCATCGCCCGTCCACTGACCCCGGGAACCCGAGTTCCTCCGAGACTGGGCACCCCCCGTGGCCCTCCTCTTTCGTCAACACACACCAACAGGCCGATGGTCCCGCCAACCATGCCCGTACGGCTGTGGAGAACGGTGACGTACAGGGGGCCAGAGAGGCTGTGGAGTCCATCGTCTCCCCCGGGCTCCAGGTCGAGACCTTCGTCTCCCTCTCGACGAAGGCCGCGGCGGCGGGAGACACACGGATGTCCGAGGACCTCATCGAGTGTGCCCTCGCCGTAGCCGACGCACTGCCGAACACAACGAGCCGAGCCCGGTACATTACCGTGATCGCGAAGGAGATGGCCCTGGCAGGCGACCCTGATCGAGCGGAACGGCTCATCGGTTCGATTACCAGCCCGCCACTCCTCCAGAAGGCCATGAGCGTCGCCGCCTCGGCCGCGGCACACGCCGGTCACCTCGTGCAGGCGGAGCGCATCGCCCGCAGCATCTCCGACGCGTCACGGAGGGCGAAGGCTCTCGCGGCCGTCGCGCGGTGCATGGTGGAGTTCGGCGCCCTCGACGATGCGGAGCGCATCACGCGGTCGATCACCGAACCGCTCCAGCGAGCGCGCATACTCAGCGAGATCGCTCTCGGCCACGCGGGAAGCGGCGACATCGCACGTGCCGCGGAGGTCGCCGCCAGCATTACCGAGCCTGCTGAGCGTTCCAGGGCTCTGACGACGATCGCGCTCGACTCCCATGCCGATCGTGCGCACGCGCTGGTTGCACAGGCCCTCTGCGCCGGCCACTGGAGCATCTGCCTCCCAGCGCTGGTCCGACTCGCACCCGAGGTTGTCACCGCGATTGGTGTGGAATCCCTTCGCGTGCACGATCAGGAGGACGCGGCCGCCGAGGCTGCCGGCCCGAGCAGAGGCGAACGCGATCGCCGAGACAGCCAACCCTGAAGATCGTAGAAGTACCGTCCGTGACGCGTGGGTTCGAACAGAGCATGCGGTAGGACTCCACGAAGCTCCCGCAAAAGCTCGCGAATCTGCACCTCGACCGCGTCCACCACCGAGCCCTTCGCCGGACGCTCATACTTCGGCGGCCGGTCATGCGCCAGCGCGCGTTTCGCCGTGTTCTTCGAGATGCCCAGGTGCCGGGGATCGCCCGGATCGGCATCTGCTCGGCCTAGGGGGTGTCTGACAATTCCGGTCTGATCAGCGAGATTCGGCTGAGCTGGCAATCCGGAGGTGCGCCGATCGGCTGGGGGACTGGGCAGTGGCTACGAACGGCGGGCCAGTAGATGGGCGTCGAGGAAGCCCCGGTCAGAGGCTGGATCGTGGAGCAGCCGGGTGAAGGGATCGAGCCCAGCATCGCCCAGCAGTTCGGCGAGGCGATCCACCGGCCAGCTGTAGGCGGGCGCCACCTTGTGGTCGAACCGGACCGGTTCTTGTCCGTCGGTCCCGAAGAAGGAGACCAGGAGCAGACCGTCCGGCGCCAGGACGCGTACCTGCTCGGCGAGCAGCTCCGGCAGCTCCCCCGGAGGGGTGTGGATCATCGAGTAGTGGGCCAGTACGCCACCGAGCGTGCCGTCCTCGATCGGCAGGGATTCCATCCGCGCCTCTTGGAAGCGCAGCGCCGGATGGGCCTGCCGGGCGTGGTCGACCATACCGGGGGCAAGGTCGAGTCCGAAGGCGTCCAGGCCAAGTTCGTGCAGCATGGCTGTCAGATGTCCGGGCCCGCACCCGACGTCCGCTGCCCGCAGGTTGCCCGTCGCGCGCACCAGTTCGGCGAAGGTGCCGATCATGGCCCGGGAGAAAGGCTGTGTCTCCAGCCGGTTTGCGAACAGCGATGCGTACAGCTCGACGACACCGTCGTAGGCCGTCCTGATCTCGTCCTGATGATTCGCCACGGGCAGGACTCTATAGCCGGTCCGATAATTGATCTTGTGGCAGGTCGAGGTGAGTTGACGGATGCGGCATGGAGGCGGATAGAGCCCCTTTTGCCTCAGGTGGACGGACGGGGCCGTCCGTGGCGTGATCACCGGCAGGTGGTCAACGGGGTGCTGTGGCGGCTGCGGACCGGGGCTCCGTGGCGGGATCTTCCCGACCGGTTCGGGCCGTGGCAGACCGTCTACGAGCGGTTCGCCCGCTGGGAGGCGGACGGCACCTGGGCACGGTTGCTGGAGCATGTTCAGGTCCGCGATGACGCGGTGGGCCGGGTGCTCGAACTCGGCGCGGTGATCCATCAGCCAGGCCAGGTAGAACAAGCCCTGATTGATCACGCCGGCATCCGTGCCACGCTTGTACTCAACGATGACCGGCGAGCCGTTCTCGTCCAGCCCGAGCGAGTCAATCCGGCCCCCGTGCACCGGTCCGGTGCTGTACTCGCTCGCCAGAAGCCGCACGCCCAGCAGCGTCTCCATGTGGGTCTCGACGAGGCCCTGTACATCTGCCTCGATCTCAGCAAGACGCGGCATGACCTCGGCCATGCCGTTGTTCGTCGTGTCCGTGCGGAACAGCTTCAGGCCCGACACCTTCCCCTCCTCGGCTCGGAGATCGCCAACGCCGACGAGGTGCGGGATTGTTTCCGCGAGAGGCTTCGGGGACGTGAAGATAATGTGAGAGCCTGCGTCCGGCCCGATCGCGGGGGCCCGCGTCCCCCGGTCACCGGGAATCCGCGATTCCCCCATGCGTCCCCCGCGCCCGGGGGGGGGGGGCAGCACCCGGAGGCTGCGTTTACGCAGGTCAGCCCCCGTAGCTCAGTGGATAGAGCAGGCGCCTTCTAAGCGCCTGCTCTATCCGAGGGCTACTGGGAGTGTCCGTGGGCCAGCAGCACGGCGACGCCACGCGGGTCAAGCGCAGCATGGCCAACTTCGCCGTAGTCGCCCTAGACCGGCTCGAAGCCCTCGTACGCAACCGGCTCAAGCGCCTTCGGTACCGGCCAGACACCCTCGACGGGTTCATAGCCGGCACCGGCCTGACTCTGGACGATCCAGAGCCCCCTGACGAGCCGAAGTCAGTAACTACCACCACAGCAGTAGTTCAGCCCCCTGCCATCAGAGTTCCGTTCAGGCCACCTCCAGAACCCTCGGAACGCCCCCACGTCGGCGGGGAGGGCCGGCTCTGAAGGCGATCAAGGGCCTGGGGGCTCGGAACACCCCCACGCCGGCGGGGAGGACGCACGCGGGTTCTTCCCGCCGGTGCTCCACACCGGAACACCCCCGCGTCGGCGGGGAGGACAGGACCGGCCGGGCCAGGTTCTTGCGGCGCTTCGGGACACCCCCTCATCGGCGGGGAAGACCGGGCGGCGCGTCCTTGCCGATGTTGGACAGCGGAACACCCCCGCATCGGCGGGGAGGAATCCTCCTGGTTGGCGAGGGTCTGCTCCATCTGCGGAACACCCCCGCATCGGCGGGGAGGACCACTCAGCGACGTACTGCCGGTTATCCGGGCCCGGAACAAGGAAAGAGCGGCGGTGGGGATGTAGACGAGGTCCGTGCGGTGTTCGTCGATCTGGATCTGCGCGCACACTCCGGTGTCGTCCTATACCACGCGGACCATGTCCAGGTACAGGAAGGAGAGGGAGTCAGAGTCCTCCCGCCGACGTGGGGGTGTTCCGTCGCCCGCCTTCACGCCCGGAGAGACGGACACGTCCTCCCCGCCGATGCGCGGGTGTTCCGATCCGCGAGCTGAAGGCCAAGCGGACCAAGCTGTGCTCCCCGCCGACGCGGGGGTGTTCCGCCCGGATCGCTGCACGACGCCATCGCCGCGCCAGGTCTCCCCGCCCACCCTGGGTGGCGTGCGGGTACTGAGCGTCCTCTCCGCCGACGTGAGGGTGTGCCGTCATTCTGCTCGTCCGTGAGCTGGAGGGCCAAGTCCTCCCCCACCACTGGGGTGCTCTGCCGACCAGCGACGCCGTCCCCTTGGCACTGCGGTCCTCCCCGCCGGCGCGGGGTGTTCCGGCGTCTCACTCGTACGCATTCGCGCCATGGGGTCCTCCTCACCGACGTGGGGGGGGGTGCCTCTTTCCCACGCGTCGCCCCCGGCATCGGCGGGGAGGACGGCGGACCGGCTGAGCGATCCACACGCGGGGTCCGAACATCCTCCCTTCGGCGAGGAGGACGTCGAGGTACAAGAAGTACAGGAAGTCGGCGACGCCGGGGAGAGCAAGGCCAGGGCGGTCGCGGCCAGGCGCTTATTGGCCTGGCCGCCGTCGAACGTGGGCTCATGCGGCCGCGCGGGCAAGGCTGAGCAGCCCAGCGCCGTAAGACTTGGCCCGTCCGATGCCGACCAGTACGGCCTCGGCCAGGGCGTCAGGGTCGGTGACGGTGGCGGTGCCGTCGTAGCGCACCAGGTGATGCCGCGCGGCGGCGGCGCTGTCGCGGCGGCCGTGCACGGCAGCGACCAGGGTGGGCAGCGCTGTGGTCAGGTGCAGTCCGGCCTCGTGGGCGCGGCGTGCCCACCACTGGTCGGCGTCCGGTCCGGTGAGCGCGATGCGTTTGCCACGTTGGCCCCTGTTCTCCAGTGGCAGGCGTTCGGTTTTGACCGGGTTGACGACGATGCGGTAGCGGACGGCGAGGCCCTTCTGAAGGGCGTTGAACACCGGGGTGAGGTCTTTGACGTCGGCGTGGCCGTAGTCGTCGGGCAGGCGTGTCGGGTCGAGGGTGGCGGCCTGGACCAGGAGCGTGCTGAAGGTGTCGGTTACGTCGAGGCGGTACAGGAGCCCGGCCGCCTGCCGGGGACTGCCGCCCAGGCCGTCGGGTACCAGACGCATAAGGGTGCGGTGCATGTCGGTAGCGTTGCGCAGGTCGCGCTGGACGGCGCGGCTGTGGGGATTGAGGCGGATGCGGGCGAGGGCCGCGCTGGGGCTCATGCGGCGGCCTCCTTCATGGCGTAGTGGACCAGCTTTGTGGGCAAGGTGTGGGGCCGGTAACCAGGTGCAGGGAGTAGCGTTCCCCGGTGCGGTGGAGCTGGCGTCGTGCGCAATTGCGGCCGTGCAGGGCGGCAGAGGGGCATGTCGTACACGGTGTGCACGTCTGCTTCGCCGGCCGCCGGGCCGGTCCACCCGGACGGTGAACTCCAGAGCCGCGTACCGGTCGAATGCGCCTGTGTCCTGGTGTGTGATGCCCTGCGCCGCGGCAAGCGCGCCGAGCAGCGCGGAGTGCCTGGGGGACGGGGCGGTGTCCCCGCCGGGGGGCGAACGCCGAGCGTTCGCCCCCGGACTGCATCAGGCCGGCCAGCCGGAGTGCGAGCCCGTTCGCGCCCGCGCTCTGGCGGAGCAAGCAGCATCGATGAGGGTATAGCAGGAGTCGTACGCCGCTTCGAGCGCGTCGGGGAACATCTGCACCATGCGCTGGCACAGTCGGGTGCCTTGCACGTTGCCGCTCAGTTCGGCGGGCCTCGCGAGAGCAGGGCACGATGGGGGGCTAGCCATGCAGTCACCGGGTGCTCCTTTCCGCCATCGCGAAGTGGGTGTCGATGTAGTTCTGGAGCGTCTCCAGGTAGCCGGTGCCGAAGCCTTTGTAGGCGGCGTCCGGTAGGTGCACGGCACGCCGGTACAGCGGCCGAGGCCGGTACCGGCGTGCCAGTGGTGCGAAAGACATAGGTTCGTCGGTGACCTCGCCGCTGTGGTGATCCCCGTCGCCCTTGTCCGGGGCGTCGGAGTTCACGGGGAGCGCACCGAGCGGTCTGTCGCCGTAGAACTCAATCGGCTGGCGGCCGCTGCGCGGCCTCTTGGCAGCCAAGGGCAGCTGTACCAGGTGGCGCAGCGGATCTTCCCCGCAGCCCAGCAGGATCGGGCCTTCCGGCGGGCATGACCGGCGGCCGAGAAAGAGCGGCCAGTACGGGTCACGCAGAGCAGCGGCGCACGTGTGCAGCAGCGCTTCATCATCGGACGTCAGCGCGAGCGTGAAAGCAGCGTCGGCTAGGTACTGGCGCCTGGATACCAGAGTGCCCTTACCCTCGGGGCGGTGTTTTCCGTCGACGGTGATCACTGTCTCGTCGGCGGGCAGTCCACCGCCGACGGTGTGGAAGTCGGACAGCACGACACCGGGTCGGTCGACACGTACGGTCATCGACAGCTCCGTGAGGTCGTCCAAGGACGCCTGGCGCACTCGCCCGAGACCTGCGGCTAGCATGCCCACGATGCCCGACCGGGTGGGGAATCGGGCTGTGTCACGTCGCGCGTACTTGCTGTGCGTGCCCCAGGACTGGAGTGGGCCTGCCAGACGCAACAGCAGCCCTCGGGAGGGGCGGTCGGTCACTGCGGGGCCTCGGCGAGAGCGAAGTCGACGGTAGCGGTGACGAGAGCGTCGAAGGACGAGTGACGCTCGCCGAGGTGCTCGAGCTTGTCGAACTGGAGGGAAGCATGGGCCGCGTGCAGAACTCGGTCGGGGCCGAGGAGAGTGTTCGCGGCCTTGGCGTACGCATCGATGCCTTCCACGGAGCGCCCGACGAAGCCGCCGTGTCCGGCTGAGCGTACGGGTTCCTCGAAGGCTGCGGCGAACGACAGCGGCCGGTCGGAGCGGACCGCCACGTGGACCAGATGCGGGATGGTGTGCGGGGCGGTGGAGTTCTTTTTCGCCTGCGGCAGGGACTCGATGAAGGAGAGCAGGAACTGGCCGACGAGCTCGCGGGCGGCATCGAGTGCGATGTCGCTGTCATCGCTCAGATTCTTGATGAGTTCCTTGAGATCGACGGTGGCGAACCGGTAGAAGGTGCCGGTGCTGAACTCGGCAGTGCCCATGTGGCCACTGCCCGTTTCATCATCCTTCGCTTCGGTGACATCGTCGACAGCTGCGAAGTAGTCGAGTTCGACCTCAGTGGTGTGCGTGGTGAAGGCGTGCGCGACCTGGACGGCACCGTCCACATTGGCCTGGTCGACCTCGGTGAGCATGCGGCCAAAGAGGTTGATGACCCCGTTCCTTTTGGCAAGGATCTTGTCGATCTTCCCTTTCAGGGCGCTTTCGGGCTTGTTCTTTCCTTTGCCGGTGAAGTCGGTCGTGAGCGCGTCCTTGTTGGCTTCGGCGATGTCGGCCAAGTCCTCGACAGCGTCTTCGGGAAGATAGACGAGCGCGTTGGTGAGGACCTTGTTCGTGATCGGTTGCTTGTCCTTCCCCTTGGCCACCTCCCACTTGATGCTGCTCCCCGCCGCAACATGCGCGCCCGCGCGTTCGGCAAGCGCCTTGTCCCACCCACGCTCGCGAAGCACCTCGGCGACCCGCTCGCCGATGCGGCGTGTGCGCAGCGCGTTCTCGCCGAGCGTGTCCTGGAAGTGCTTGCGGGTGGCCCGCTTCCAGGACTGGCTGGAGATGCGGGTACGCAGGGCGTCGCCGTAGAGCATGCTTTTCACCGAATTAGTGTCGTCCCGATTCAGGTTCGCGTAGGGGACTGGTTGGACGACGTGGATGTCGATGAAGCGTGGCTTGAGGTTCATCGGGGATCTCCTGTGGGTGAGGGTCAGTCCTGGTCGGCGCCGGCCGTGATCCGGTAGAAGTCCTGCAGCCAGCGGCGGCTGATACGCCCCGACTGGTACTGCCAGTCGACGAGGTCTGCCAACAACTGTTCCCAGTCCATAGAGGCGTCGGTGGTGCGTACCTGATTCACCGCAGCAGGGAGGTGCAGGTGGATACCGCGGAGGCTCTGCCGCGTCAGGAGGTTGATACGGCTTTCTGCGGCGCTCATCCGCATTGAGGCGCCCTTTGCGGTGACGGCTTGGCCCAGGGTGGCACCGAACGAGGAGCCATACGGTGTCGGCCCGGGCGGAGTCCCCCTCTCGTCCGGTTCTCCCTCCTCCCGAGGAGCCTCCTTCTTTGCGGCCCCGTGTTCATCTGCGGTGTCTTCGTCGTCTCCCTGGTCGGGTGAGAAGGCGTGTCGGGGCTGAGCCGCGATCAGCGAGGCTACTGTGTAGTGAGCCTGCGCTGTCTTGTCGTCGCACCCTTCCGGCAGGCGCGGCGTCAGCAGCCGGTGCATGGGGCGTGTGCGCGGGTGGTCCAGGTCGCGGCGCAGGCCCGCGCGCAGCGCCGCACGGGCGCCGGGGTCTGTGCGGCACAGATGTTCAATGTGTGCGGTGAATGCGGCGTACGTGGCGCGATTCCTCTGCCGCTTGCTCGCTTCAGAAGCTTGGAAGGTCACAGCTTGTCCTCGGGTCGGCGGGCGACGGTCACGACTTCTTGGCCGCACTTTTCGTCGCCGGTTCCTCCATCGCTTTGTGCGGGTCTTTCAGGGCGGCGAGAATGATGGCCTTCGCCCTGGTGACGGCCTTGGCGCCTCGTGGTGTGCGCGTCACGGAGCCGGTCACTGCCTCGTAGGCGTCGAGCGCGTGCCGTCCGAAGGCTCGGCACGCGGCCTCGAAGTCGAATCCGGTGTCCATGGGGCCGCCAGAGCGTGTCAACTGCCGGAACCGCGACCAGAACTCGTCCTCCGCCGACGGCCAGTACCGTGCCGCGACCGCATCCAGCCAGGCCCCCGGATCGTTCTTCTTGTCGTCCGTGTACTTCAGCCAGGCTTCCTTGGTGGCCTGCTCCAGCCGGTACCCGAAGAGCTCGCCGAGTTCGCGGAGCTGGCGCACGGGCCGCTCGGTGCTCGCCGCATCCTCTTCCACTCGGGATAGGAGCACCGGGGTCACGGAGTCGACGTACTGGTGGTTGGCTGCCTGGCTGGCGTCCTGTTCGAAGCCGAGGGCGCGTACCCGTAAGTACTCGCTGACGTCGAAGGCATGGTCCATGACCTTCGGCTGGATGGGGTTTGCGTCGTCCAGTTGCTTGAGCAGGAGGGCGTCGATGTCGCGCCACAGAGAACGGGAGGAGCATGCGAGCCGGGGGGATGTCTTCCCGTACTTGGCGATGTCCCAGATCAGGTAGTCGTCTTCCGGCCGGATCCGCTCGGCGTCATAAGCCCAGGTGATGTACGCGTCGGCCGTATGCTCGCCGTCCGGGGCGGGGATGAGACAGAGTGCGTGCTGTGAACAGGCGGTGAGCCGTGAGCAGGGGCCCTGCGGCTCGGGCATCGGCTTGAGCGGGTCTGGGAGGTCTTCGCGCTCCCACGGGCACAGGTCCGTGTGCCGACTGACGTCGCCGTCCGGCGGTGTGAGACCGGCCAGCAGCGTCAAGAGCAGGTTGTCGCACTGCGGGTGGTACGACAGCGCGGCTCGCAGTGGTGAAGCTTTCGCATAGTGGCTCCTCACTTGCCCGACCGCACGTCTCGAAAGGGCGCCGGGGTCTCCCCAGTAATGCCAGGTCAGCAGCGATAATGCCGTGTGCGAAAGATCGAGGGGCACGGGAGTGTCGTGGCTCCAGTGCTCGAACCAGGAGTGGTTGTTGCCCGCTGCCCGGCTCATGACCAGCTTGTGGACGCCGGCAGTGTTGTTCCTGTCGCACTGGTCAGGGAGGCGGGGGTCCTGGAGCCACGGACGATCGCCGTCGAACAGGTTGAAGCGGTGGCTCCACTGACCGAAGTAGCCTTCGATGCCGGCTTTGCGGCCGTCAAACAGGTCGATGCTCTGCTCAGGAAACCCTTGTTCGAGGACCTGTTCCCGTCGGTCGCCCCAGCTTCCGGGCCCTGCCTCGTCCAGAGCGGTGATCCGGGCGGTCAGCGCGTACAGCAAGCGCAGCAGCGCCGAGTGAGCCGGAGCCTCCGGGATCAGCAGAGTGCGGATCTCTCGGGCGTGCACAAACAGATCCCTGAGCCCCACTTCAGGTGGGCGCGACTGCCCCTTCACCCATGCGACCGGAATCCATGGCTGGTCGATCAGATTCGACGCAGACGTGTTCACGCCCCTCCCCCATCATTGCGCGTCACCAGATACTAGAAGGACAAGCGGGGAGGATGTGGGCCGTTAGGGCAACCGGTCGACAGTCAGGCCCAGTTCGTTTACGTGGAATCGGTGCCTCTCGCCGGTTCGCACCCACGTCCCGTCTTCCCAGGTCATGTTCAGCCGGAGGACAGTCTTGAGGGCGGCCATGTCGCGCCAGACGCTGTTTGCATCGCCCGCCACGCCGTCGACGAGTCGCTGCGGTACTGGGATCAGGTAGGGGACAAGCTGGCCCGGCTTCGGTCTGCGCTTGGAATCGCGTGCAAGCTTCTCCTTGAGGACCCCGTCCTCAAGGAGAGACCCCGGGTACAGGCACACCACATGCACCATCTCCTCGCCGAGCACGGAGGAGAGCAGTCCGGGCTCCATACCGGGGTGGTCGCGGCTCAGCAGGCCGAGGTCGCCATCAAGCTCCCGCGGCCCCGGCACCTGCAGCCAACCTGCAGTACCGGTGGCCCTTCGTTCTCGGACCGTCCGCCGGTTGTCCAGCTGCTGAAGCTCACGCGCCGCAGCCTCCCCCAGCCTGTTGACGAGTTCGTCGGCGTACACCTCATCCAACAGCAGGGGCACTTCCTCCGGCATGGAAATCGTCCTGCCGGCCCCCAGAACTATGTCAGTACGCCGCACCAGGGCGACGTCGTCCAGTTCAGACTTGTTGTCCGCTCGGAGCACCACGAGCCGCGGCTGGTCACCCGCGCCCTGTGCCGCACGGGCCAGCAGGTCCGCGAGCGGCGCCGGACCCGATACGACGAGGTCGAATCGCAGACCTCTGACGTGTTCCAGCATCGGCGTCGTCACCAGCGCGGAAGGCCCACTGATGCCGCCGCCGGGAGAGAAGTTTTTCCGGCAGGCCGCGAGACGCCGCCATCGGTCCTTGTTGCGCATCTGTTCATGAACCAGGGTCACATCGAGTCCGGGCAGGTCCTGCGAGAGCTGACGGAACGTACGGATGGCTTCCGCAGGCGTCGACCGGTAGACGACGGCCCTGCCGTTGCCGGCCACGACCAGGGGCACAAGAGCCGCCTGGATCTCGTCGTACGGTGCACCATCAAGGACCTTGATGCCGAGCGTGCTAGCACGAACGGCTCCCGCAGGCTGCCGAGGCAGGTGCCCGCCTCCGGACTGAGCATCCACGAACGACCACGCCGGCAGCCGGCGAGGCTGCACCATCGGCTCCCTACCCCCTCCAGCGCCACGGCGATAGGCCGCCAGCATCGCATCAACCGACTTGTCCGCAGACATCGCGGCCAGGACAACTGGAATCCGCAGCGCAGCGGCCCACTCCAGAAACCGGAGCATCAGCTTCTGCCCCCAGGCACCGCGGGCATGGGCCTCGTCCACCACGACCACCTTGCCGGAGAAGGCAAAGAGTCGCATCACGTTGAACTTCACCGGCATGACCGCCTGGAGAAGTTCGTCCACCGTCCCCGTGCCCAGCGCAGCAAGCAGTGCACGGTGATGGGAGTTGAGCCAGCTGTTCGCTTCCGGGGCCCACTCCTCACCAGGCTCCGCGCTGACATCACCGGCCACATGGGCCTGCGCCCACTGCTTCGCGGCTTCCACCGGCTTCAACCGCGAAGAGCTGTGAAGCAGGAGCGACCGCCAGGGGCCCGTCAGGGCCTGCTCAGCGAAAGCATGCACCTGCGCCATGTGGCTGTCGGCCGATGAACCGGTCGGCAGCGCATAGAAAAGACCGCGTGCGCCCGCTGCACGCCCGAGGACCGCCGCTGCGCGAAGAGCCGCTTCCGTACGCTCCTCCGACGGCGAAGACGTCACCACCACCAAGCCCGGACCGTGTTCAGTCACCAAATCAGGCAACTGACCCTCCATGCTGGCCAGAAGGCTGGTCTCACCCGCACACTGAACCGCGTCCGGCCGGGCGAAACCCGTCCCGAGCAGGTCGGTCTTCTGCACCAGACGGAGAGCCGCTTCGCGGGCGATCTTCCAGTAAGCGTCCAGGTCTTCAGGAGCCCCAGCCCATCCCTCCTCCCTGAGCCTGGCCCGAATCTCTACTTCGATGCTGGCCAGCCAGTCCGACAGGGTCACCAACCCCGTCAGAACGACAGCCGCTCCCGGCGTCATCCGCCCTTGCGGAACCGAGGTCGCCCCTGTCACTCTGCGCACCTCATCAAAGTGGACCCGCCGCTGCTCCTCCCAACTACTCGTGCCCAGACCGGGGTGACGGGCGACAGGGCACCTGTAATCCTTGCTGTAGACGGCCGGGTGGTAGCGACCGCCGTGCCCACCGAGCATTTGGGCCACCGCGTGACTGAGCTGGGACTGCGGACGCCGCTTCGACGACGGATAGCCGATCTCCTCGAAGATCCCCGCCAGCCACCAGTGCGCTGCCGCCTCGTGCGACTGCCTGTCCTGCGCGGCGTCAGCCGCGAATCCGTACCCCGGCTCACCGCCCAACTCCTGCGCCAGCAGCTCTCCATCCGCCTTCTTCGGGCCGCTCCGGTGGAGTTGGAACGGCACGCTGATCTTCCCGATGTCGTGCAGTCCCGCCCAGAACGCCGCGAGCGCCCGCACCTCCTCGTCCGGAACCTGCAGTGCCCCGACCACCATGCTCCGCTGGTGCGAGGTCAGCAGTTCATCCCAGACGACCTCCGCAACGGCTGCCGTATCCAGCAGATGACAGATCAAAGGGTGCGTGCGGTGAGCCCCGCGGGCGTTCTTGCCCAGCCCGGCAGCCTTGCCCCACAGGCGGGAGTCCAGGGACATGAGGTGCTCCTTGTCGCGGATGCAGTGCAGCTGCCGCACCTCTTTGAAGACCGGAGGGGGGAAATTCCCTCAAGCACTGCCACACCAACGTGCTTCCCGCCGTAGAGTACATACCGCTGCACGCCTCCCTGGGAGGTGCGCGGAACCTGATTGACTCTCCAGGCGACGACAACGCCGAGACGAACGCACGACCCTCCCGAGGGATGTGGCGCAACCTCGGCCCAGTCTGCGCTCTGGAGATGCAGTGTCCCGGTTCCTGCACAGGTTCGTCCTGCGCCGTGAGGTACTTCTCGGTACCTCACGCGTAGTGGTCAGCGCGGTGATCCGTGCTCTGATCAACGAACTCGTCAGCTGGCTCTTCTGAGCCAACGGTGACGGACCCCAGGGGTCCGTCACCCCTTATGTGCAAACGCCCCCCGATGGCCGAACACATTCTGCGCAGCCGGGTTACGCCGCACGACGAGACGTCCGGCTACAAGCAGACGATGCCGACTCCACCCGAGCGGAGGTAACCTCGCCCTCGCTGCTGCACTGGACGGCACGCGTCGCCTCGAGCGTGTCGAGTCGACGTACCTGGGCGTGCAGCAGGGCCCCAACAGCACGCTCGTGTCCTACTTCAACAAGCTGGCCAGGTGGCCCGCCCCTCCGAGACTTGTCCTCCCCGCCGACGCAGGGGTGTTCCGTGTGGCATGCAGAACGCGGACACCGGATGGAAGGCGTCCTTCCCGCCGACGCGGAGGTGATCCGCGGTCCGGGCGACGGCCCAGGTTCTTCCCGTCGTTCTCCCTACCAACGCGGGGGTGTTCCGGTCTGCCCACGCCACCAGTCGCCAGCCTGGTCGTCCTCCCCGCCGACGCGGGGGTGTTCCGACCTGTCCGGTGTCGTAGGAGCGGCCGTCGTTGTCTTCCCCGCCGACGCGGGGTGTTCCGTCGACGAAACGTACGGCGGCTCGCGTTGGCCGTGTCTTCCCCGCCGACGCGGGGGTGTTCCGGCCAAGGGCATGGAGTCGGAGCGTGTCCGGATGTCCTTCCCGCCGAGGCGGGAGTGTACCGTAGAAGTCGTATCAGGCGACCTATGGGGGCGGGTCCTCCCTGCCGACGCGGGGGTGTTCCGTACCGGGTCCGCTTCGCTGGCTCGCTGCGTGTGTCCTCCCCGCCGGCGCGGGGGTGTTCCGCTGACAATCGTCGGCAGCCCGAACGTCCTGCCGTCCTCCCCGTCGACGCGGGGGTGTTCCGTTCCACACCGCCCTGACCGAGGGCGAGCTCACGTCCTCCCCGCCGGCGCGGGGGTGTTCCGCACGGCGTTCGGATCTACTCCGTACTCGCGGAGTCCTCCCCCCGATGCGGGCGTGTTCCGCGGTGCCGTCCGGTACCGCTTCGTAGTCGATAGTCCTCCTCGCCGGCGCGGGGGTGTTCCGCGCGACCTGGCGCCGATCCATCGCAGGCCGGTGACCTGCGTGGGTCTTCCCCGCCGACGCGGGGGTGTTCCGATCTCGTACTTGGTGATGTGCGGAATCTTCGTGTCTTCCCCGCCGACGCGGGGGTGTTCCGGTCATCGAGTCGTGGACCGAGGATCCCGATCAGGCTTCCCCTCCGACGCGGGGGTGCTCCGGTGGCCATGGGGATCATCGGGGTTGCCATGGCGTCCTCCCCGCCGATGCGGGGGTATGCCGATCTCGCAGCGTGGGTACAGCCAAGCTTTCGAGTCCTCCCCAACGACGCGGGGGCGTTCCGCGGTGGACTCCCCTCCGACGCGGGGTGTTCCGCGGTGGTTCTCCGGGCCGTGCTGGAGCAGGCGGCCACCCGCCGACGCGGGGGTGTCCCGGACGGCACCGTCTACCTCGTCGGGTACGGTCGGTCCTCCCCGCCGACCCGGGGTGTTCCGTCGTACTGGCCGGTGAGACCAGCCCGGTTCGCGTCCTCCCCACCGACGCGGGGGTGTTCCGTTGTCCTGGAGCGTGGAGAGGGACGGCACGAGGTCCTCCCCGCCGACGCGGGGGTGACCCGTCGACTTCCCGGAGGGCAGCGGACGCCGGTGGGCCTCCCCGCCGACGCGAGGGTGTTCCGGTGCCGGACCCGGGCACAGTCCGGACGAGGCCGTTCTTCCCACCGACGCGGGGGTGTTCCGCCGGACGGTCACGCCGCCTTCACGCGGCCAGTGTCCTCCCCGCCGACGCGGGGGTGCTCCGGCTCCCACCGGCCAGCGGGACGCGGCGGGGGCGTCCTCCTCGCCAACGCGGGGGTGTTCCGGACGTGCCCCGTCTGGGCGAGGCGTACGTTGCAGACCTCCCCGCCGACGCGGGGGTGCTCCGGTGGCCGGCCAGTCCATCTACGTGCACGATGGGCCTTCCCCGCCGACGCGGGGGTGTTCCGTTCGCGGTCGATCTGACGACCGGTGACACGACGTCCTCCCCGCCAACGCGGGAGTGTTCCGGGCGCCATGCCCGGGCTCGTCGCCGCCGCCGAGTCCTCCCCGCCGACGCGGGGGTGTTCCGTACTCCCTGGACGCGGAGACGCTGGAGGCCGGGCCCTCCCCGCCGACGCGGGGGTGTTCCGCGTACAGACCCGATGACCGGGCTCGAGGTCGTGTCCTCCCCGCCGACGCGAGGGTGTTCCGATGTCGGTGACGGGCCAGTGCCACACCGGAGCGTCTTCCCTTCCGCCGCGGGGGTGTTCCGGACGAGGGCTACGTGCGCACCGCCGGATGGGCGTCCTCCCCGCCGACGCGGGGGTGTTCCGTCGTAGATTCCCTTGAAGCGCTTGGCCAGGTCGTCCTCCCCACCGACGCGGGGGTGCTCCGAACCGGCTTCAGGTGGCGTTCCGGTGGCTTCCTGCCTCCCCCGCCGACGCGGGGGTGCTCCAATGCGGCCCACCCTCAGGTCCACGACTCCGGGTCCTCCCCGCCGACGCGGGGCTGTTCTGGCTGCTCGTTGTCGCCCTCTGTCCGGTACAGGGTCCTCCCCGCCGACGCGGGGGTGTTCCGCAGGTTGCTCGATACGTCGAGTGGTCCGAGGAGTCCTCCCCACCGACGCGGAGGTGTTCCGGTGCCGAAGATGCGCAGCCAGGGTCCGATGTCGTACTCCACGTCGACGCGGAGGTGTTCCGTACACGCACATAGCGATGGGACTTACGCCCCCGTCCTCCCCGCCGACGCAGGGGTGTCGGTCCTCTCCGCCGACGCGGGGGTGTCCCGAGGATCAAGGACAGCGCCGCGGACTTGCCGGCGTCCTCGACGCGGGGGTGTTCCGGCGCTGACGAGCAGCCGTTCGTCGTGGGCGTCGTCCTCCCCGCCGACGCGGGGCTGTTCCGGACATCGGGCCCAGCGGCCCGGGCATCATCGTCTCCTCCCCGCCGACGCGGGGGTGACCCGTCCCGGCAGGTGCACTGCAGGGTCGCGCCGTCGTCCTCCCCGCCGATGTGGGGGTGATCCGGAGTCGAACCGCAAGTTCGACGAGTGGGCGGCGTCCTCCCCGCCGCAGTGGGGGTGTTCCGGCCTCGCCGGTGACTTCGATCCTCACCAGGTCATCCTCCACGCCGGCGCGGGGGTGTGCCGACCGTGAGCCGGGCCTTGGCGGTGCTCAAGTGGTCCTCCCCCGTCCCGACGCGGGGGTGTTCCGCAGATCATGGGACCGCTGTCCGGGGGGGCAGTTGTCCTCCCCGCCGACGCGGAAGTGTTCCGTACTCCGGGAACTCCAGCTCGTCCAGGAGGCTGTCCTCCTCGCCGACGCGGGGGTGTTCCGAGAGGCCACCGATGGCCACAGAGACTACCTTCGTCCTCCCCGCCAGGCGGGGGTGATCCGGTGATCGTGCGGCCGCCCGCGCCGTTGTTGACGACCTCCCCGCCAACGCGGGGGTGTTCCGTCGACCGGATGGCGGGCAGATGGCCGCTGGCGTCCTCCCCGCGCCGCGGGGGTGTTCCGAGCGGCATGGCCTACCTGACGTTCTCCTCCGGGTCCTATCCGCCGAGGCGGGGGTCTTCCGGCGACGCTTCATCAGACGCCCCCGGTGACGAGGTCCTCCCCGCCGAGGCGGGGGTGTTCCGAGCCTCGGCAGCCGGGAAGGCACGCTCGGCTTGTCCTCCCCGCCGACGCGGGGGTGTTCCGGTCACGGTGGTGACGAGGACGGCCACGGCCGAGCCCTCCCTGCCGCCTCGGGGGTGTTCCGGCCCTCGAAGAGGACATGTGGCTGTGGTGGGGGTCCTCCCCGCCGACGCGGGGGTGCTCCGTCGATCTCCCAAGTGCGTACCCCAATGCGTTCGTCCTCCCCGCAGGCGAGGGGGTGTTCCGTCGTCGGCCCACATGCGCACGTCCCGCAGCGTGTCCTCCCGCCGAAGCGGGGGTGTTCCACCGTCTGGGACGTACAGGGGTGGATCCTCGCGGTCCTCCCCGCCGACGCGGGGGTGCTCCGTACTCGTCGCACTCCCGTTCCAGGCGCTCCAGGTCCTCCCCGTCGACGCGGGAGTGTTCCGGGCAAGGACTACGGGCACATCACCAAGTCCTGGCCTTCCCGCCGACGCGGGCGTTTTCGAATGGACACTGGGACGTACTTCTATGCGGAGGGTGTTCCGGTGCGCGCGTCTCGTCTGCGTGTCGTTGTCGAGTCCTCCCCGCCGACGCGGGAGTGTTCCGGCCTTCGCCGCGCCCGAGACGGTCCCGTCCAGGTCCTCCCTGCCGACGTGGGGGTGTTCCGAACCGGAGTAGGGATGATCTGCTCGTCGCTGTCCTCCCCGCCGACGTGGGGGTGATCCGCGCGAGTACGTCCGCCGCCAGCTGATCGAGCAGTCCTCCACGCCGACGCGGGGGTGTTCCGACCAGCCGAAGAGCCTTGCCCGTCAGATCTGGGTCCTCCCCGCCGTCGCCGGTGGAGTGTTCCGGCCGGGTTCGACGCGATGGGCAACACCGTGGCGTCCTCCCCGCCAACGCGGGGGTGTTCCGTTGATCAGGTGGTACTGCCGCGCTCCCTGGACGTCCTCCCCGCCGCCACTCGGTGCTGGAGCAAGCTATGCCCGAGCGCGTGGGACGTTGCCCCGCTGTCCGGGTGGTGTGGCAGGGTGCTCGACATGTCGAGCACACCACCAGAGCTCTCCGAGGAAGACCTGGCCCGCCTGCGTGAAGCCATCAGCCGGGCGGCGAACCCGCACCTCCCTCGTCTTCAGGAAGCCATGGTCCGTATACAAGCCGATCAGCAAGCGCAACTGCGCCTGGCGGCCGCCCCCATGGCACGTATGCAGGAGCAGATACAGCGGCTCATGCGGGAGGTCATGGCGCCAGCCGAGGAGGCGCGGCGGGAAATGGTCCGTCAGGCGATGGCCCAGTGGAGCCACGGCTGGCGTCGTGCCTGGGAGGCGCATCTTCAGCAGAACCTCGTCGCAGCGCGGCTCGCCGCTCAGGCAGCTGTTCTGGACACAAGCCCGCTGAGTCGGGTGCTTCGGGACATGGAGGCGTGGCGGCGGCTAACCGAGCAGCAGCGGGCCGAAGCCGTCGCCGCGGTCGAGGAAGCCTACGAGGGCACGTCGGCCGACGAGGTCCCCGCCGGGATGGTTCAGGAGCTTGAGGACGCGGTCCGTGACTATGCGGCGTCCGAAGCTGTGTACCTGCCGATCGAGGTCCGCCGTGAGTCCTTCGCCCTGTTCATCGCCACCATCGTGCTGAGTACGCTGATGACGCTGGCGTTTACCAGTGACACCGCGGATGGTGTACTGACCAAGGCCGTGGAGCTCAGTGTCCTGGCCGGGGTGTCGATGGTCGCGGCCGGAAAGGCGTGGGACCGCTACAGCGGTATTGAGCAGGCCGACGGGGACGAGGGGAGCTAGGCGCCACACATAACAGACCTCTGCGGCTACCCCGGGCAATACCAGGCTATGAGGGGAACCGCCGTCGCGCACATGCAAGGGCCCGCAGCCGCAGCTCTGCTGGGCGTCTGGCTCGCCACCGACGTTCTTCGGTCGCTGGCGCCGCAGTCGTCCCCGCCAGCGCGGGGGTGCTCCGGAGTCCGACAGGATCGCCTCGACCGCGGCGATGCCCTCCTCGCCGACGCGGGGGTGTTCCGTCCTCGAACCAGGCGGAGCCCATCTTCACGTTGTCCTCCCCGCCCACGGGGGTGTTCTGTTGCAGGCCGTGACCTTGGTTGCGGAGCAGTGGTCCTCCCCGCCGACGCGGGGGTGTTCCGCTGGGCGAGCACATCGTCCGCCTGGAGCGGGAGTCCTCCCTGCCGACGCGGGAGTGCTCCGTTCGCGGTTGATCTGACGACCGGTGACACGACGTCCTCCCCACCGATGTGGGGGTGTTCCGCAGTACGCGGACAACCTACGGGCCGGCATCGCGTCCTCCCCGCCGACGCGGGGGTGCCCCGTTGATGATGTCCGTCTCGGAGGTCACCGCGCCGTCCTCCCCGCCGACGCGGGGATGTTCCGTTCCCCATCAATCACCGCCTGAAGGCCGCCGCGTCCTCCCCGCTGACGCGGGGGTGTTCCGGAGGATCAGGGCAGCATCGACCTCGAGGCTGCGGCGGGGCTGGGCTGGACTTGCCGGGAACGCAAGGGGCACTCCTATGAGCTGAGCGGCGGCTATGCCTCGGTCAACGGACGCAGCAGGGAGAATGTCTGCCATGACAGAGGGATGGGGGGCGGTTGCTGCTGCCCTGATTGCGGGCGTCGTCGCAGTCGCAGGTAGCTTCATCGGTATCTACGTCGGGCGACGCCACGCTAAGGCACCGGGCGAAGGCAAACAGACCATCGCCAACAAGGTGCTGACCAACGCCATGGTCTACGTGCCGGAGGTTGCCGTCACCGAGCTGGCCGACCTCTCCGAACGCCACCGCGGCGCCCTGGAGCAGGCCAAGGACATCAAGAAGCCCGCCGACAAGAGCATCCTGCCCCAAGGCGAAGTGGAGGGCGTGCTGCGCTCACGCAACGGCGTCATCAACCTCTTCGGACGCATGCTCGCCGAGATCGACGACGCCGGGGTGGACGGCGCCGTGCAGGTCGCCCACGCCCTGACCACACACGAAACCGACGTCGAACTCGACTACTTCTCCGCCGTCGACGACGTCACCGCCCTGTGGGACGACGCCAGCGGCAGCGGCCACATGGGACACGCCGAGTTCAGCGCCGGCACCTTCTACCGCTACGCCACCCTCGACCTGCGCGACCTGATGACCAACATCGGCGACGACCCCGCAGCCGCCCGCGACCTCACCACCGCCTTCCTGACCTCCTTCATCACCTCACTGCCCCAGGCCAAGAAGAACTCCACCGCCCCGCACTACCGCGCCCGCCCCCTGTACCGACGCACCCTCCACCTGCCCGCCGCCCAGCACACCGGCCTGGGCACCCACCACCTCCACACCCTCGCCGACTACCTCAACGACCACCTCAACCAGCCCGAGAGGAGCACGCGTTGAGCATCTGGCTGACCCGCATCGTCCCCGACCCCCGCTCCGCAGAAGCCCGCCGCGACCTGGCCGGCACCACCGCAGCCATGAACCTGCACCGCCGCCTGATGTCCCTGTATCCCGACCAGGCCGGACCCGACCCCCGCGCCCGGTTCGGCGTCCTGTTCCGCATCGACGACACCGCCACCGGAGCGCACATCCTCCTCCAGAGCACCCACCAGCCCGACCTCACCCGACTCCCCCACGGCTACGGCACCACCCAAAGCCGCCCCCTCGACGCCCTCCTCGACGCCCTCAAACCCGGCCTGACCATCCGCTACCGCTGCGCCGCCAGCCCCGTACGCAAACCCGGCGCCACCACCCGCGCCCTCTACAACCTCCCCGCCGCCGTCCCCCTCACCGGCAACCACGCCGACGAATGGTGGACCCGCCAAGCCGACACCGCCGGCCTCAAACCCCTCACCCTCACCTCCCACCCCCTCGACACCGCCCACGCCACCCGCACCCCCACCACCGGCGCACCTCAACGCATCCGCCACGCCCGAACCCGCTTCGACGGCTCCGCCACCATCACCGACCCCGACCTCCTCCGCCAGAAGATCACCGAAGGCATCGGCCGCGGCAAGGCATACGGCTGCGGCCTCCTCAGCATCGCCCCCACAAAGAACAACACCCCATGACCCGCCCACCAGCCGGGATTCTCGCCGACTTGACGCGCTCTCCGTGCGAGCGGAGGTAATCCGAAGGTGTGGCGCCTCAACGTCGTCGAGACGACGTGCTCTCCGCGCGAGCGGAGGTGGTCCGCCAAAGTAGAAGCGTGGCGCGTTCTGTACGCGGTGCTTTCCGTGCGAACAGAGGTGATCCGTACACCGGGGTTACGGGCGCGGACTTCGACCTGTGCTCTCGGTGCGAGCAGAGGTGATCCGCGGGTTGCTGGCTCGACGAGCGGTGCCGCACCGTGCTCTCCGTGCGAGCGGAGGTGATCCGGACGACTCCCAGTGGGCACGGTCGACCGAGACGTGCTCTCCGTGCGAGCGGAGGTGATCCGAGCGCGCCCACCCCGTTGCGCAGCCCACCGACGTGCTCTCCGTGCGAAGCGGAGGTGATCCGGTGGCCATGGGGATCATCGGGGTTGCCACGGTGTGCTCTCCGTGCAAGCAGAGGACCCGCGGCCCGCGCGGACGGCTTGTTCGGCGAACTCGTGCTCTCCATGCGAGCGGAGGTGATCCTCGTCCGTTTCGGGCTTGGATGTCCTTGCTGAGCTGCTCTCCGTGCGGCGGAGGTGATCCGACCATCAAGCCGGAGATGCGCGGCGCCGGGTTCTGCTCTCCGTACGAGCGGAGGTGATCCGTCCGCTGCGTAGGCGGTCTCGTGGCGGGTGAACTGCTCTCCGCGCGATCGCAGGTGATCCGACCATGTCGGCCTAGGGGGCGGGGGCGTGGCCCCGCTCTCCATGCGAGCGGAGGTGATCCGGTATACCACCCGGTGCACGAGGCCATCAGGCTGTGCTCTCCGTACGAGCGGAGGTAATCCGCTGATGCTGGATATGGGCAGGCCCTTGGGCAGGTGCTCTCCGCGCGAGCGGAGGTGATCCGTAGAACTGCCGCTCTGGGCGGCCTCGGAGTTTGCGCTCTCCGCGCGAGCGGAGGTGTTCCGACCCAGCACGGCAAGCGGTACCAGTGGGGCGGGTGCTCTCCGCGCGAGCGGAGGTGATCCGTCGTCTTCGTCCACGTCGCCGTCGTTCCAGGCGTGCTCTCCGCGTGAGCGGAGGTGATCCGGCGGGCACCAGGCGGTCGCCCAGCCACGTCGTGTGCTCTCCGCGCGAGCAGAGGTGACCCGGACTTTCCCCCCGGGCGCGGGCCCAGCCAGAAGTGCTCTCCCCGCGAGCGGATGTGATCTGTACGGCCCGGCAGGGGACGCAACCCCTGCCGGGTGCTCTCCGCGCGAGCGGAGGTGATCCGCTGGTCGACAGCCTCACCAAGGGGACCGCATCGTGCTCTCCGCGAGAGCGGAGGTGATCCGCTCCTCACGGACAACCGGTGGATGGCCAGCGCGTGCTCTCCGCGCGAGCGGAGGTGATCCGAGTCCGAGGTAGACGTCTCGGGCTCGCTCGATGTGCTCTCCGCGCGAGCGGAGGTGATCCGCTGCTGGGGGCCGTCTTCGGATGGCTGTGGGCGTGCTCTCCGCGCGAGCGGAGGTGATCCGGAGATCCGAGATGGGCTGGATCGCCGGATCGAGTGCTCTCCGCGCGAGCGGAGGTGATCCGGCGTTCGGCGCGATCTTCTCCTGGCTCTGGGCGTACTCTCCGTGCGAGCGGAGGTGATCCGGCGGTCGCCCCCTGGAGACTGCTGACCTGATCGTGCTCTCCGCGCGAGCGGAGGTGATCCGTGGACCACCGCGTTGCCGGCGTTCGTGGTCGAGTGCTCTCCGCGCGAGCGGAGGTGATCCGTGCGTGGACGCGGTGGAGTTCTGGTACAGCAGGTGCTCTCCGCGCGAGCGGAGGTGATCCGTCGATCGTGACCACGCCGGTGGTGAAGGCGGCGTGTTCTCCGCGCGAGCGGAGGTGCTCCGAACCCACTTCTCCCAATACGACTTGCCCGACCGTGCTCTCCGTGCGAGCGGAGGTGATCCGCGGGCCGTGATCGCCCGCGCTGTCCGCATCCTGTGTTCTCCGTGCGGCGGAGGTGATCCGACCATCGAGCCGGAGATGCGCGGCGCCGGGTTCTGCTCTCCGCGCGAGCGGAGGTGATCCGCGGGGGCGCACGGGCGAGGGGCAAGCGGTCGAGTGCTCTCCGTGCGAGCGGAGGTGATCCGTACACCGGTACCTGCATTCTGCTGGAGTACCAGTGCTCTCCGTGTGAGCGGAGGTGATCCGCACCCGGCGCAGGGCGAACGGTTCTTCGGTAAGTGCTCTCCGGGCGAGCGGAGGTGATCCGGCAGAGAAGAAGCGGCTTCAGAGGTTCGGTGTGTGCTCTCCGCGCGAGCGGAGGTGATCCGCAGGTCTTGCCCGCGCCGAGGAGGAGCAGCGCGTGCTCTCCGCGCGAGCGGAGGTGATCCGGTGACGGTGCCGCGCGGCCCGGGGACGGGTATGTGCTCTCCGCGCGAGCGGAGGTGATCCGACGGTGGCTGAGGACGAACGGTTCCCGGGCGTGTGCTCTCCGCGCGAGCGGAGGTGATCCGAAGCCGCTCACGTCGATGTCGCCGTAGTCGATGTGCTCTCCGCGCGAGCGGAGGTGATCCGCCTTCCGCAGCATGCCGAAGCTGGACGTCAAGGTGCTCTCCGCGCGAGCGGAGGTGATCTGGATTCGTCCGGGGAGCCGCATCCGCATAGGCCGTGCTCTCCGCGCGAGCGGAGGTGATCCGGTCGACGAATATCGGCCATCGAACTCGCCCGGTGCTCTCCGCGCGAGCGGAGGTGATCCGCTGGTCGCCAGGCGGTCGACATCCGGCGGCGCGTGCTCTCCGCGCGAGCGGAGGTGATCCGGTGCCGCGGTAGTCGTTTCCGTACTTGGCCAGGTGTGCTCTCCGCGCGAGCGGAGGTGATCCGTTCGGCGGGTTCTTGAACACGCACGTGTTGCCGTGCTCTCCGCGCGAGCGGAGATGATCCGCCTCCTGCCGGGTCATCACGGGTCCCATCCTCGTGCTCTCCGCACGAGCGGAGGTGATCCGACGTCCTGGTCGGGCAAGAAGGCCCAGGGTCGAGTGCTCTCCGCGCGAGCGGAGGTGATCCGTCGCTGGCCGACAGGGACGGCGGGACGCGCACGTGCTCTCCGCGCGAGCGGAGGTGATCCGTCGCTGGCCGACAGGGACGGCGGGACGCGCACGTGCTCTCCGCGCGAGCGGAGGTGATCCGGCGGGTGACCTGCTGGGCGCCTCGTTCGCGGCGTGCTCTCCGCGCGAGCGGAGGTGATCCGAACCCGGCGATGTACTCGGCAGCGCTCATGACGTGCTCTCCGCGCGAGCGGAGGTGATCCGGAGGACTGACGTGCTGCGCTCCGTACCCGCCCGTGCTCTCCGCGCGAGCGGAGGTGATCCGTCTCGGTCGCGCCGCAACACGTGACCTGGTGGGTGCTCTCCGCGCGAGCGGAGGTGATCCGTCCCGCCTCGACCAGTCGCTCGACGTGACGACGTGCTCTCCGCACGAGCGGAGGTGATCCGTCAGGCGAATAGCCTTGCCCGTGAGATCCGGCGTGCTCTCCGCGCGAGCGGAGGTGATCCGTACCGGTCCGGCTTCTGGTAGCCGGGCCGCACGTGCTCTCCGCGCGAGCGGAGGTGATCCGCCGGCCTTCCCCAACTGGCTCAACTCCACGCGGTGCTCTCCGCGCGAGCGGAGGTGATCCGCCCTTGATGGGGTCCAGGGTGGGGGCCCCGAAGTGCTCTCCGCGCGAGCGGAGGTGATCCGACCGCCTCACCCGCATCGTCGAGACCGCCACCGTGCTCTCCGCGCGAGCGGAGGTGATCCGGGTGACCGGTGTTCCCGCGGGAACACCCTCAAGTGCTCTCCGCGCGAGCGGAGGTGATCCGCCGGTGGTGGCCAGACCTCCGGCGACCTCGGGGTGCTCTCCGCGCGAGCGGAGGTGATCCGCCCGCAGTTTCCCTGACGGGCAGAAGGCGGCAGTGCTCTTCGCGCGAGCGGAGGTGATCCGATCTCGGGCGCCTTCACGGAGACGTTCGGCCCGTGCTCTCCGCGCGAGCGGAGGTGATCCGCATGAGGCCCTCGGCGTCCGCTGGTACGAGCTGTGCTCTCCGCGCGAGCGGAGGTGATCCGGACATCGGGTTCCCCTTCGAGTGGCTGGCCCTGTGCTCTCCGCGCGAGCGGAGGTGATCCGGAGATGGTCCGCCCGGTCGCCCTGGTCCGCCCGTGCTCTCCGCGCGAGCGGAGGTGATCCGTTGCGGAGCAGGCCGCTGTTGCCGATGGCCTTGTGCTCTCCGCGCGAGCGGAGGTGATCCGTCCAGGGCCGCGTACTCCAGCCCGAGCCCGGCGTGCTCTCCGCGCGAGCGGAGGTGATCCGAAGGCGCATTACCAGTCCCTCGCCCTGAAGTCGTGCTCTCCGCGCGAGCGGAGGTGATCCGATTTTCGCCCCCTTCGGGGCGGCGGCCGGTGCGTGCTCTCCGCGCGAGCGGAGGTGATCCGCCAGATGTGGCGATGCTGCTGCATCGCTCCGTGTGCTCTCCGCGCGAGCGGAGGTGATCCGACGACCTGGCGGCCCTGAGGGTTGTTGATCAGGTGCTCTCCGCGCGAGCGGAGGTGATCCGAACACCCCGGCGCAGGAGGCGGCGGCGAGGACGTGCTCTCCGTATGGGCGGAGGTGATCCGAACCAGGCCGAGCACTACAGCACGGCCCAGGTGTGCTCTCCGCGCGAGCGGAGGTGATCCGCCGATCGCGGCCTCCACGAACTCGGTCTCGCTGTGCTCTCCGTGCGAGCGGAGGTGATCCGCTCAGTTCCGCCTACGGCCTGGCTCCTGCTCGTGGCCGTTCTCTGGGACCTTCCTGGGACTTCCGGCCGCATCAGCCAGCACGAGCGTGAAAGAACCGAAAGGGCATTTGTACAGGTCAACGACCCACGACGACCGGACGCCGTAGGTCAGGACGTCCTTCCGGGACAACTGATCATCAGGAACGAGCAGCCCCACGCAGAGCGTCGCCCGCCCTCGGCACCCATCGGTATCGCCGGAAACCGCTCGCGCCCGGGCACCCAAGGCGTAACGGGCCGGTCTTGCCGCTCACAAGCAGTTCATCGGCCAGCACTACGCCACTCGGCGAGACACCTCCACCCCAGGACTGCATCCCACCACTCCAGCTGACGGTCAACGGGCCTCGGCCAGCAGGGAATGGGCTCATAGGACCAGCGTCAGGTTCCCGGTCCTGCCGCTTCCCAGCCCCACTCCCCCTGCGCAGCAGCGAAATAGCGGCCGTCGACGGCAGGAGTCCTGTGGGACCCCGTGGGAATTCCGGCTGCGTCAACGGACACGGCTGTGGAACATCCGAAGGACCGCCTACCGCCGTCCGACTCAGCGGCAACATAGCCCGGAAACGCCGGTTAGCCAAACCGGCGTTTCCGGAGACTATTAGTGCACCAACCTCCGCACCCGAGCACAACCGCAGATCGAAGCACCGGCGAAGGCACGTCGCCGTTGCCTGCCGGAAATTTGCTGCGCGTTCTCAGTTCGCGAACTGTGCTGTCCGTCTCTGGACTCAGTGACCTCGCCGCCTGCCTGAGAGTGGACGCCTCAACCCTGCGCCGCTGGCGCACCGCCCAGCCACCCCAGGGGCCGCCATTCGTCACGGTCTCGGAACGCGTCGTCATGTACAGCACCCTTGACGTCGAGGAATGGCTGCGCCACCGACGTACCGTCCCGGCCAAGGGGCTCAATGGCCGATAAGACCAACGTTCCTGTCGGTGTCCGACTCTCGACCGATATCGAGTACCGTCCTGACCGCCCCAGTCCCTATCGGGCGCGTGTCCGGTGGACCGATCCGACAAGCAAGCGACGCCAGTCGCTGTCCGAGGGAAAGGACAGCGAAGAAGAAGCCCAGGAATGGCTCCAGGCCATCATCGAGGCCGCGGAGGCCGGCCTGAGCCCGTCGCTGGCCACCATGAAGCTCGCCGAATACGGCGAAGGGAACATGGACCTCGCCCTGCGCGGCCTGGAGTTGAAAACGCTTGACCCCTACCTGTCGGGGTGGCGGATGCGCGTTGTCCCCGCCCTGGGCCACCTCGCGGTGCGGATGATCACCAATGGTGTCGTCGACCGCACCGTGCAGAACTGGATCGCCGACGAGCACAGCCGCTCCACGGTGAAGAACACGATCGCCGTCCTGGTCCGCATCATGGAGCAGGCAGTCCGCGACGGCATCATCAAGGTCAACCCCGCCCGGGTGACCGGCTGGCAGAAGCTCTACAAGCAGGCCGAGGACGAACTCCTCGACCCACGGGCGCTGGCCCTGCCCGACTGGGAGACCCTCGTTGCGCTGGCCGACGCGCTCGTTGCCGCCTCCCACGACCAGTACCGCGGCTGGGGAGATGTGGTCGTCTTCGCTGCGTGCACCGCCGCACGGATCGGCGAGGTCTCAGGCTGCCGTGTCGGGGACATCGACACCACCCAGTGGATCTGGACCGTGCGGCGCCAGACCACACCCGCGCCCGGCGGACTGACCGACAAGGGCACCAAGGGCAAGCGGGCCCGCAAGGTTCCCATCGTCGAGGAGATCCGCCCCCTCGTCGCTCAGCGTGTCCTGTCCGCCGGCCCGAATCCCGATGCCCGCCTGTTCACCGGCCCGCGCGGCGGACGCATCTCCACCGCCGTCCTGCGCGACGCTACACACTGGGACGACGTGGTCACCAAGCTCGGCTACGAGCACCTGCGCCGCCACGACCTCCGCCACACCGGACTGACCTGGTTCGCCGACGCCGGAGTGCAGGTACACGTCCTCCGCAGAATCGCCGGCCACGGCTCCCTGACCACCACTCAGCGATACCTACACCCCGACGTACACAAGATCACGGCCGCCGGGGCGGCGCTCTCCGCGCACCTCAGCGTGCTCCGCGCACCTCGCTCGCTGCCGACCCCGATCGTCGCGACCCGCTGAACCCGGTCAAGAGCGCCGGTCCCCAACTGGTCCCCAAGAATGATCAAGGACCGGTTTCGGATGCTTCCGAAACCGGTCCTGACCTGCGACTTCTCCAAGTCGGGACGACAGGATTTGAACCTGCGACCCCTTGACCCCCAGTCAAGTGCGCTACCAAGCTGCGCCACGTCCCGATGCGCGCCCACTCGCGGGTGAAACCGCGTGATCGCGCGAACAGCACCTTACCCCACACCCCTGGCCGCGCCGAAAACGGCCCGGGCGGGACAATCGGCGTATGGGCAGCAACGGCAGCAAGGGAAGCGCGGAACACACGGGAAGCTCCTCGGCGGACCGGGCGGGCGACGCCCGGGACCGCGACAGCGAGGGGCGGGCACGCAACGCCCGGCCGCGGGACGGTCTGGGGCGGCCCCTGCCGTACGGCACGGACGGTGTGCCCCGGCAGCCCGAGGGCGTGGTCCGCACGCCGGAGGAGACCGTCGCCGAGGCACAGCGGCTGCTGGACGAGGGAAAGCCGTTCCACGCGCACGAGGTGTTCGAGGACGCCTGGAAGTCGGGCCCCGACGCGGAGCGGGAGCTGTGGCGCGGTCTCGCCCAGCTCGCCGTCGGCCTCACCCACGCCGCCCGCGGCAATCTCACGGGCGGTGCACGGCTGCTGCGACGCGGGGCGGGCGCGACCGAGACGTGGGCCTCCGGCTCCGGGCAGCCGCTGCCGCACGGCATCGACCTGGCGGGCATCGCCGGCTGGGCCCGGGAACTGGCCCAGGACGTGGAACGGGACGGCCGCGCCGTGGACGCGGGGGCACGGGCGCCTCGGCTCCGGGGAGCGGGCGCGGGGCGCTGAGCAGACCCCTGAGCAGGGGCGCGGGGGCCGAGCCGGTGCGGGGGCTGTCAGTGGTGTGCGGCAGACTCGGGGTGTGCGAAAGATTCATGTCATCGGTATCGGCGCGGGCGACCCCGAGCAACTGACCCTGCAGGCGGTCAGGGCGCTGCGGAGCACGGACGTGTTCTTCATCCTGGAGAAGGGCGAGGTGAAGGCGGACCTCACCCGGCTGCGCCGGGACATGCTCGACACGCACCTGACGCAGGGGACGTACCGCGTCGTCGAGGCGCGTGACCCGGAGCGGGACCGGGCCGCCGACGGCGCGGCCTACTCCCCCGCCGTCGGTGACTGGCGCAGCGCCCGCGCCGACATCTACGAGCGGCTGATCGCGGAGGAGCTCGGCGAGGAGGAGACCGGCGCGTTCCTGGTGTGGGGAGACCCTTCGCTGTACGACAGCACGCTGGGGATCCTGGAGGAGGTGCTGGAGCGGGAGGCGGTGGCGTTCGAGTACGACGTCATCCCCGGCATCAGCAGCGTCTCGGCGCTCGTCGCCCGGCACCGGACGGGACTGAACCGCATCGCCCGGCCCGTGCAGATCACCCCCGGGCGGCGGCTCGCCGAGGGCTTCCCTGAGGGTGTGGACGACGTGGTGGTGATGCTCGACGCCCACCAGACCTTCCGGCAGTACGCGGGGGAGGACGTCGACATCTACTGGGGCGCCTATATCGGCACTCCGGACGAGATCCTGGTGTCCGGCCCGATCGCCGAGGCCGCGCCCCGCATCGAGCGGTTGCGTGCCGAGGCCCGTGAGCGCAAGGGCTGGATCATGGACACGTATCTGCTGCGCAGGCACCCCCGCGACTGACGGGGCTATCGTCCGGACATGGAGTCCGTGCGTGCCGTACTGATCGACATCGACGGGGTGCTCACCGTGTCGTGGCGGCCCCTGCCCGGGGCCGTGGAGGCGTTGCGGGAGATCCGGGAAGCCGGGCTCGCCGTCCTGCTGGTCACGAACACGACCTCCCGTACGCGGGCTTCGATCGCCGGGGCGCTGGCGGACGCGGGGTTCCCGGTGTCCGCCGAGGACATCCTGACCGCCCCCGCGGCCACGGCCGCGTATCTCGCCGAGCACTGTCCCGGCGCCCGGTGCGCCCTGCTGAACAGCGGCGACATCGAGGAGGACCTCGACGGTGTGACCCTCGTCGACGCGGCGGACACCGGGACCGTGCCGGATGTCGTGCTCGTCGGCGGGGCCGGTCCCGAGTTCGGCTGGGCGGCGCTCGACCGGGCCTTCGGGCAGTTGCAGCGCGGGGCCCGGCTGGTGGCGATGCACCGCAATCTGTACTGGCGTACGGACGAGGGGCTGCGGCTGGACGCCGGTGCGTTCCTGGCCGGGCTCGAGCAGGCCGCCCGGGTGGAGGCCGAGATCACCGGCAAGCCGGCGCGGGCGTTCTTCGAGGCGGCGCTCGCCCGGGTGGGCGCCGGTGCGGGAGAGGCCGTGATGGTGGGCGACGACGTCGAGTCCGACGTCCTCGCGGCGCAGCGGGCCGGTGTCACCGGGGTCCTCGTGCGGACCGGCAAGTTCCAGCCGGAGGCACTCCGGGCTGCCGACGGCACGCCCGACCACGTGATCGGCTCCTTCGCGGACCTTCCGGCGCTGCTGCGGGGCTCCGCGCGGCGGTAGTCGCCGGTCGGCGCGGCAAGGGCTTCAGCGCAGCAGGAGTTGCAGTCCGCCCACGATCGTCGCCGCGATGACCAGCTGCTCGAACAGCCGCTGGTTGATCTTGTTCACCGCCCACTTGCCGAAGAGCGCGCCGGGGACGACGAACACGACGAGCGCCAGGTCGAGGAGTAGCGAGCGGCCGTCGATCAGGCCGAGTCCGGCGCTGAAGGGCAGCTTGGAGACGTTGACGATCAGGAAGAAGAAGGCCGACGTACCGAGGAATCCGAGCTTGCGGAAGCCCGCGGAGAGCAGGTACATCGACATCACCGGGCCGCCCGCGTTGGCGACCATGGTGGTGAAGCCGCCGAGCACGCCGTAGGAGCGGGCCTTGGCCCGGCCCGCCCGGCTGGTGAGCGAGTCCGGTTCCTCCTCCGCGTCCGCCGTACGCCGGCGCCACACCGTCACGCCCGCCATCAACAGCAGGATCGCGCCGATCGAGGTCCGTACGATCGCGTCGTCCGCCCACATCAGGAACACCGTGCCGACGACGACGCCCGCGGCGACCGCCGGGAACAGCCGCCACAGGGTGGGCCAGTGGGCGTGCCGCCGGTAGGTGGCGACGGCCAGCAGGTCCCCGGCGATCAGGACCGGCAGCAGGACGCCGGTGGAGGCCCGGGCGGGCAGCACCGCGGCGAAGATGGCGAGGCTGACCGTGTTGGCCCCGCTCACGGCGGTCTTCGAGAAACCGACGAGGAGGGCCGCGAAGGCGAGTGCGGCGAACTCCCAGCCGGTGATGTTCCAGAGCGTCATCGTGTTCATGCGAACACTGATGCTATGTGCACCGAACGGGGCCCTGTAGTGCCGTCTCGCCTGGTGGCCCCAGAGGCGCCGGTCTACCCCCGTTCGACGAGAAGCGCGCTGCCCTGCCCGACCCCCACGCACATCGTCGCCAGCCCTCGCCCCGCTCCCGTACGCCGCATCCGGTGGAGCAGTGTCGTCAGGATCCGGGCGCCCGAGCAGCCCAGGGGGTGGCCGAGGGCGATGGCGCCGCCACTCGGGTTGACCAGGTCGGGGTCGATGCCGAGCTGGTCGACGCAGGCCAGGGCCTGGGCCGCGAAGGCCTCGTTGAACTCGGCCTCCTCCAGGTCGCCGACGCTCCAGCCGGCGCGGGCCAGGGCCTTGCGGGTGGCGGGGACCGGGCCGATGCCCATCACGTCGGGGTGGACACCGGCGGAGGCGCCGGCGACGTAGCGGCCCAGGGACTGAAGGCCCAGTTCGTTCAGGGCCTCCTCGCTGACCAGGAGGAGACCGGCGGCGCCGTCGTTCATCGGGGAGGCGTTGCCCGCGGTGACCGTGCCGCCGTCCCGGAAGACCGGCTTCAACCGGGACAGCTTCTCGTACGAGGTGTCCTCGCGGACACACTCGTCGGTGTCGACGACCACGCCGTCGGGGCGGGTCACGGGCAGGAGTTCGTCGTCGAAGTGGCCGTCCTTGCGGGCGAGGGCGGCCCGTTGGTGGCTGCGCAGGGCGAAGTCGTCCTGGCGTTCGCGCTCGATGCCGTAGCGGGCGGCGACCTCCTCCGCCGTCTCGCCCATGGACAGCAGTCCGTGCAGGTCCCGCATCGCGGGGTTGACCAGGCGCCAGCCGAGGCGGGTGTCGACGGTCTCGATGCGGTGGGGCAGGGCCTCGTCGGGGCGGGGCAGGACGAAGGGTGCGCGGCTCATCGACTCGGAGCCACCAGCGATCACGATGTCGGCCTCGCCTGCGGCGATGGTGCGGGCCGCCGTGGTCACGGCCTCCAGGCCCGACGCGCAGAGCCGGTTGACCGTGGCCCCGGGGACGGACTCGGGGAGGCCCGCGAGCAGGGCGGCCATGCGGGCGACGTTGCGGTTGTCCTCGCCGGCCTGGTTGGCGGCGCCCCAGTAGACGTCGTCGACGCGGGCCGGGTCCAGCGCGGGCACGTCGCCGACCAGGGCGCGGACCACGGTCGCGGCGAGATCGTCGGGCCGCACCGAGGAGAGGGCTCCCCTGAGCTTGCCGATGGGAGTGCGGCGGGCGGCCGCGAAGTGGACGGGACGCACGAGAGGACTCCTCACACACCGCACATTAATTAGCACTGCTAGTTTCGGACTATAGACCCTCGTCCCGCCGCCTGTGAAGATCCCGGGGGCGCACGGGTTCGGGGCGGGCATCGCCGCAGGTCGGCACGTCGTTCCGAGGCGGATGACGAGCGCGTTTTGCACGGGTACGCCCGGGGCACCCGCGCGGTCGTGGAGTGGCGTCACGCGCCGCTCCGGACCACGAAGAACGACGCGAGAAGGAGAAGCGCCCCATGACGGCCGTGAGGAGCACACTGTCCGACGAGGCCCGCCGGGTCTCCTGCGAGGCACTCCAGGACACCCTGGTCGATCTGCTCGGACTCTCGCTGGTCGGGAAGCAGGCCCACTGGAACGTCGTCGGACCGCGCTTCCGGTCCGTCCACCTCCAGCTCGACGAGGTGGTGACGGCCGCGCGGAACTTCGCCGACACGGTCGCGGAGCGGTCCGCGGCGCTCGGTGTGCCGCCGGACGGCCGGCCGGAGACCATCGCCAAGACGTTCACCCTGCCCGGCCCCGAGGAGGGCTGGGTGCGTGACTCGGACGCCGTGCAGGTCCTGGTGGAGGCCCTCGAGGACGCCGTCGGCCGGCTGCGCGAGCGCATCGACGCGACCGAGAAGGCGGACCTGGTCACCCAGGACCTGCTGATCGGCATCACCGCGGAGCTGGAGAAGCAGCGGTGGATGTTCGACGCCGAGAACTTCCCCCGCCAGGGCTGACCGGCGCACGCACGTACGTACGGAAGGAAGGGGCATCCGATGACCGACGCCCTCGAACTCGACGCGCTGTGGGAGGACTTCCACCGCGTGGTGAACATGACCTCACAGGAGCTCGCCGCCTGGTTGCGGATGCGCGACGCCGACGAGGACGCGGAGCCGCTGCCCGACCAGGCGGGGAGCGAGACCGGACAGCACGTCCTGGCGATCCTCCAGAAACGGCGCACCGACCTGACCGAGGACGATCTGCGGGTGATGCGGAACGTCGTGGACCGGGTCACCTCCCAGGTGGACCTGGAGAACGAACCGCTGCCCGAGGTGACGGCCGAGGACACCCGCCGCCGGCACCGGCTGATGACCGTCGGCCACGACCCGCTGAAGGCGTAGCGCCGAGCCGCGAGCAGCGGGGCGGCCTCCGGCGTGGCAGGAGGCCGCCCGCTGCTCAGCCCAGCAACCACCCCCCGTCCACGGTCAGTTCGACCGCGTTGACCGAGCGGTTGCGCAGCAGGAAGTCGACCGCGTCCACCACGTCCGCCATCGTGGCGAGGCGGCCCGTGGGCGTCTCGGTACGCAGTGTGGTGAGCACCTTCTCCGGCTTGGCCTGCCAGTAGGGGCTGTCGCCGACGACACCGGGATGCACGGCGTTGACCCGGACGGGAGCGAGTTCGACGGCGAGGGAGTTCATCAGGCCGCGCACGCCCGCGTTGACGGTCGCCACCGTCGTCGCGCCCGGATAGGGGCGCTCCTTGGCCTGTCCGCCGAACAGCACGATGGCGCTGTCGTCGTGCAGTCGGGTGCGCAGCGTGTGCACGACCTCGGTGTAGCCGACGAGCTTGAGGGTGACCAGACGCAGCGCGGCGTCGATGTCGTACTCGGTCACCTTGTTGTCGTCCCGGGAGACACCCGCGATCACCAGATGGTCGACGCGGCCCATGTCGGCCAGCGCCGCCGCGACCTCCAGCGGTCGCGACAGGTCGAGGGCGAGGCCCCGGGCGCCGAACTCCTTGGCGAGCGTGTCGGCCCGGTGGGCGTCGCGGCCGGTCAGGACCACGTCGTCCCCGCACTCGGCCCGGGCCCGAGCGAACTCCAGGCCGATCCCCGAGGTGCCTCCGACGACAAGGACACTGCTCATGACTCCTCCTCAAGCGCCTGGCGCAGGTAGTCCCAGTCCCGCGTGAACCGGTAGGAGTGCCGTGACGGCGGCTGCGGCGCCTGTGTCTCCAGCCACCGCAGGGGCCCCTGCCCGGCGTTGACGAACCCATGCACGCAACCGGCGCCCGCCCAGGCGAGGTCGCCGGGTTCCAGCCGGTACCGCTCGCCGTCGAGGGTGGCCTCCGCCACGCCCTCGAGGATCAGATACGTCTCCTCGAAGGGGTGGTCGTGCGTGCCGATGACGCCGTCGGACGCGTACCGCACCATGAACATCGTCGAGGCGACCGCGCCCAGGTCGCCGTCGACCATCATCTTCACGGTGATGCCGCTGTAGACGAGCAGCGCGGTGCGCATGCTCGCCGTGGCGGCCAGCAGGTCCTGGGACTGTTTGCCGGGATCCATCTGGTCGGGCTCGAAGTGCCCGAAGGTCCGGGTGCGCGGGTCGCGGACGTCGATCCGGACCGGGTCGCGGGCGGGCAGCTCCGGCACCGCCTGGGTGTCGTGCCCGTAGCGCGCCCGCGGCACGGGGGCCAGCATGTCCGCCCAGCACCCGCCGGTGTCCCCTGCCCCGCGCCAGGCGTGCGGAACGCCGGTCGGCAGGAGGCCGTAGTCGCCCTCCTCCAGGAGGTACGACCCGTCGGGCACGTCGAGGATCACGGCCCCGTCGAGGACGTGGAAGATCTCCTCGTACGAGTGCACATGGGCGGGCACGCGGCCGTCCGGCCGCAGTTCACAGAGGCCGAAGCCGGTGTGCACGCTGCCGTCGTCCTCGCCGACCAGCGTCCGCCGCCGGTGGCCGTGGCCGTCGTACGGCGGATCGGGCCGGTCGGCGGCGCGGCGCACCAGGTGGTTCGTCATGCGGGGGCCCTCTCCCCCTTCGCCTCCTTCGCCGCGAGGAGCCGGTCGCGGGACTCCTCGACGAGCCGGCGGGCCCGCCCGGTGTCGGCGAGCAGCCTCCCGTCGCGCTTGTGGATCACGCCGTCGACCAGGACGGTGTCGACGTTGGACACGTCCGCGCACAGGGTCACGGCGGCTGCCGCGTCGTGCACGGGGGCGACGTTCGGCGCGGTGGCGTCGATCGCGACGATGTCGGCACGCTTGCCGGGGGTCAGCGAGCCGGTGCGGTCCTCGAGACCCGCGACATGGGCGCCGTTGACGGTGGCGATCTCCAGCATCCGGCGCGCTGTCAGCATGGTGCTGGGCGCCGGCATGTTGGCCTGCCAGCAGTCGGCGTTGACGCGGGCGCGTTCGGCGCCGAAGGCGGCGCGGATCTGGGTGAACATGTCGCCGGGCACGGTGGTGACGACGTCGATGCTGAGCGAGGGCCGCAGTCCGTGCTCGATCGCCTGCATGACGGGCGGCCAGCCGTGCCCCATCTGGAGCTCCACCTGCGGCGCGACCGACACCGTGCCGCCGCTGTCGGCGACCATCCGCCACTCCCCCTCGCTGAAGTAGCAGCAGTGGACGTAGGTGGTGTCGGGGCCGAGGAGCCCCATGCCGTGGAGCTGCCTGACCATGCCGAAGCGGCCGGCGAGGCGCCCCATGGCGACGTGCACGGTGATCGGGATGCCCAGCTCGCGCGCCAGGGCCCACTCGGCGGCGACGACCTCGTTGACGCAGAAGCCGGGGCCACGGGTGGCGAGGCCCATGGTCAGCAGGCCGTCGTCGGAGGCGAAGTGCGTCGACCGGATCCTGCGGACGTCGTCCGCCGGGATCGCGACCTTGCTCTCGAACCAGTACTCGGCGAGGGAGGTGTTGGCGCTGCCGTACGCGTACTGCGCCCGGATGCCGGTTTCCTTCAGGCCCTGGATCGCGGCATCCGGGTGCTCGGGGGTGTTGTTGATGTGCGACCAGTCGACGAGCGTGGTGATGCCGGCGTTGAGGCATTCGAGCGCGCCCGCGAGGTTGCCGGCGTAGACGTCCTCGGGGGTGTAGAGGGGTGCGAAGCTGTCGAGGACGTCGACGAAGTAGTCGTCGAGGGTGGCGTCGGGGGCGACGCCCCGGATCGGGGCCTCCCAGGTGTGGCGGTGGGTGTCGACGAAGCCGGGGATGACGATGCGGCCGGTCATGTCGAGGATCTCGGCATCGGCGCTGATCTCGGGCCGTACGGCCGCGATCCTGCCGTCCTCGACGAGGACGTCCCCCTGGGGCAGGTCCCCGATGTCGGGGTCCATCGAGATCACGTGACCGGAGCGCAACAGTGTCCTTGTGGTCATCGCGCTTCCTCCCATGGGCTGTTCGGTACGGGGCCGGCGGGCAGCTCAGTAGGCGGCGAGTCTTCGCACCGCCGTGACGACTTTGCCGACGGTGGGGACGACCTGCTCCTCCAGCGCGTCGGCGAACGGCAGCGGGACACACTCCCCCGTCACCCGCCGTACGGGCGCGTCGAGCAGGCCGAAGCCCTCGTCGGCGACGACCGAGACGACGGTGGCGCCCCAGCCGCCCTGGTACGGGTTCTCCTCGACGGTGACGAGCCGCGAGGTCTTGCCCAGTGAGGCGAGGACGGTCGCGGTGTCCAGCGGGACCAGCGAGCGCAGGTCGATCACCTCCGCCTCGATCCCCTCCCCCGACAGCACGTCGGCGGCCCGCAGGGCCAGGGGCACCGTGGAGGCCAGCGTGACGAGCGTGACGTCCGTGCCCTCGCGCACGACGGCGGCCCGCCCCAGCTCGACGAGGTGACCGGGCGGTGGCGGTGTCCCCTTGGTGGCCAGGAGGGCCTTGTGCTCGAAGAAGACCACGGGGTCGTCGCTGCGGATCGCCGCCGCCAGCATGCCGATGACGTCGGCGGGCGTCGCCGGTGCCGCGATCCTCAGGCCGGGGACGGTCAGCGCCCAGTTCTCGGTGGCCTGGGAGTGCTGGGCGCCGAAGCCCAGTCCGCCGCCGTTGGCGGTGCGCACGACCAGGGGCACGGTCACCTGGCCGCCGGTCATGTAGCGGACCTTGGGGATCTCGTTGGCGAGGTAGTCCCAGCAGCAGGCCAGGAAGTCGGAGAACATGATCTCCGCGACGGGCCGCATCCCGGTCAGGGCGGCGCCCATCGCCGCGCCCACGATGGCCTGTTCGGAGATGGGCGTGTCCCACACCCGCCCGGGCCCGAACTCCTTGTGCAGCCCCACGGTCGTCTTGAACACCCCGCCGGCCGCGCCGATGTCCTCCCCGAGGCACACCACCGACGTGTCCCGGCGCATCTCGCGCGCGATGCCCTCGGCGACGGCGTCCCGGTAGGTGATCACGTCCGCCATGCGACACCTCCGTCGGCCCACACGTCGGTCAGTGCCTCCCACGGGTCGGGCGGCGGCGCGGCCTTCGCCGCCTCGACGGCCCGCTCCACGACGGCCCGGGCCCGCTCGTCGGCCTCGGTGACGGCCTCCGCCCCGATGCCCAGCTCGGCGAGCCGTCCCCGCGCGAGGTCCAACGGGTCGTGCTTCAGCCACCGTTCGACCTCCTCGGCCGGGCGGTAGGCCGCCGGGTCGGCGCGGCTGTGCCCGTAGTGGCGGTAGGTCTCGGCCTCCAGCACGGCGGGCCCGTCTCCGGCCCGGGCCCGCCCCGCGAGCCACTCCACCGCCTCCGCCACGGCCACCACGTCGTTGCCGTCGACCACCTCGCCCGGGATGCCGTACGCGGGCGCCCGGTCGGCCGCGGGCCGGGGCACCGCCGTGACCTCCGCGATGGGCGTGTACTCCATGTACAGGTTGTTCTCGCAGACGAACAGCACGGGCAGTTTCCACACGGCGGCCAGATTGAGCGACTCGTGGAAGGCGCCGATGTTGGTGGCGCCGTCGCCGAAGAAGGCGACCGCGAGCTGCTCGGTCCCCCGCAGCCGGGCCGACCAGGCCGCGCCGACCGCCATCGGGAGGTGGGCTCCGACGATGGCGTACGAGCCGAGCATGCCGGTGGCCGCCTTGGTCAGGTGCATGGAGCCGCCCTTGGCCCGGCACAGCCCGGTCGCCCGGCTCATCAGCTCCGCCAGGCACTCCTCGGGCGTGGCGCCCCGGGCGAGGGCATGGTGGTGGCCCCGGTAGGTGGCGAACACGTAGTCGTCCGGGCGCAGGGCGGCACTCGCGCCCACGGCGATCGCCTCCTGCCCGGCGGCGAGGTGGGTGGTGCCCTTCACCAGCCCCTGGAGGAACAGGTCGTGGGCGGCCTTCTCCGTACGGCGGATGACGGCCATCCGCTCGTAGGCGGCGAGGAGCCCGGCCGGTTCCATCACGGCGACCCGGTGTTCAGGTGCGACTGTGACTCCCGGCAGGTGTTCAGCTCGCCGCCCACCGTCCAGTACTTGCGCCCGGCCACCAGCAGTTCCTCGGCGGGGAACTTGGTGATGACCTCGCAGCCGTCGGCGGTGACGACCAACTCCTCCTCGATGCGGGCGGCGGACCAGCCGTCGGCGGCCGGCCAGTAGGTCTCCAGGGCGAACACCATGCCCTCCTCGAGGACTTCGGGGTGGTCGAGGGAGACCAGGCGGCTGAAGATCGGCTTCTCCCAGATCGACAGGCCGACACCGTGGCCGTACTGCAGGGCGAAGGCGGCGGTCTCGTCGGCGAAGCCGAACTCCTCGGCGCGCGGCCAGACCCGGACGATGTCGGCGGTGGTGGCCCCGGGCCGGACCAGGGCGATCGCCTGGTCCATGTACTCCCGGCAGCGCACATAGGCGTCCCGTTGCGCGAGGGAGGCGCTGCCCACGGCGAAGGTGCGGTAGTAGCAGGTGCGGTAGCCGAGGTGGCTGTGCAGGATGTCGAAAAAGGCCGGGTCGCCGGGGCGGATCAGACGGTCGCTGTAGACATGCGGGTGCGGTGAACAGCGCTCGCCCGAGATGGCGTTGACGCCCTCCACGTACTCGCTGCCGAGGTCGTAGAGGACCTTGCTGACGACCCCGACGCACTCGTTCTCGCGGACGCCCGGGCGCAGATGTCCGTAGAGCTCCTCGTAGGCGGCGTCGACCATGGCGCAGGCCTGGGTGAGCAGGGCGATCTCGTCGCCGGTCTTGATCCGGCGGGCCTCCAGGAAGACCTGCTGTCCGTCGACGACGTCGATGCCCTCGGCGCGCAGGGCGGCCAGGACCGGCATCTCGGCGACGTCGACGCCGAGCGGTTCGTTCACCGACCCGTGCTCGCGCAGCTCGGCGGCGATCTTGGCGGCCACGTCCTCGGCGATCCCGGCGTCCGGGTGGAAGGCGCCGCGCAGGGTGGAGATGCCGGCGCGGGCGCCGGTGGGCGGGCCGCCCTTGCCGTCGCTGTAGTCCAGCCACGGGTTGTACAGCTGGTGGTGGCGGGCGGCGGAGCCGAAGTCCCAGACGACCGGTTCGCCGTCGCGGACCAGCAGGGCGAAGCGGATCAGCTTGTCCATCGCCCAGGTGCCGATGTGTGTGGCCGTCATATAGCGGATGTTGGCGAAGTCGAAGCTGAGCACCGCGCCCAGCTCGGACCGGTTCAGGGACTCGTGCAGCCGGGCCAGCCGCTGCCCCCGCAGCCGGTCCAGGTCGATGCGCTCTTCCCAGTCGACGGCGTTGGGGCCGTATGTGCGGATCGCCATGGCGACCACCCCCACTTCGGAGTGAACGCCCGGGTGCCGGGGGTGTCAAGTGTCACTGAACATCGCCCGACACGAACCAGACGCCCACAGCGGGTACCTCTCCATCGTTGCGGTATCGGTGGGGAGTCGTCGACTCGAAGCAGACGGCATCGCCCGGGCGCACCGTGTACTCGTCGAAACCGAGGGTGAGGACCAGCTCGCCGGAGGTCAGATAGCCGTACTCGGTGCCCCCGTGCCGCATCAGTCCGCCGGAGCCGGCGGAGGAGCCGCCGGGCCGGTAGGTCACCAGCAGGAAGTCGATGTCCGCGCCCGGCACCCGGCCGAGACGCTCCCACACGACCCCCGAGTCCAGCTCCAGCGTCTCGCGCTCCCCCGCGACGGCCAGCGGGCCGATACGCCGCCCCGGGTCGGCGGCGAAGGCCGCGAGGGCGTGCGGGAGGGAACCGGGCGTGCTCGCGCCCACCACGGGCGCCGGGGCCCGTGCGTCGAAGAGGGACTCCACGGAGATCCCGAGGGCCGTCGTGATCGCGTACAGCGTGCTGACGGAGGGCTGGCTCTTGCCGGTCTCGATCTGCGACACGAGGCTCGCCGACACACCGACCTCCCGGGCCAGCGCACGCAGGCTCGTGCCGCGCTCCAGCCGGGCCTGCCGGATACGCGCGCCGACCGGCGGCACGACGGCGGGGGACACGGGCGGCTCCTCTCGCGCGCGGCGGGTGTACAGCTTCATTGAACAGCGCGCGTGAGCCCCGAAGCCAGGCGTCGGACGCCTCGCTCAGCGCTTCCCCGCCGGAAACGCCGCCCGCACCTGCCAGCCCGCTCCCCCGGCGCGCGGCCCCGCGCGCAGTTCGCCGCCCAGCGCGGTCACCCGTTCCGTCAGGCCGACCAGGCCGAAACCGCCGCCGTGGGCGGCCTCCGGGAGCTGGGTGCCGCCCTGGCCGTCGTCCTCCACCCTGACCTCCAGCCGGTCGCCGGGGCGGGCCAGATGGACGGTGACCCGGGTGGCGTCGGCCGCGTGGCGCCGTACGTTGGTCAGCGCCTCCTGGACGACCCGGAACGCCGCCGCCTGCACCTCGTGCGGCACATCGTCGGAGACGTCCGGGTCGCGGTGCAGGACGGACTGCTGGACCGGGCTCGCGAAGCCCTCGACCAGGTCGGAGATGCCGGCCAGGTCGCCGACGGGGCGGCGGTCGGCTGCCTCGGGGCCGGTGTCGCGCAGCACGCCGACCGTGCGGCGCATGGAGGCCAGCGCCTCGGTCGCGGCGTGCTCGATACCGGCCAGGACGGGGTCCAGGTCCTGCGGCTGCCGCTCGGCCATCATGCGGGCCACCTGCGTCTGCACGAGGATCCCGGTGACGTGGTGGGCCACGAAGTCGTGCAGGTCGGCGGCGATCGCGACGCGTTCGGCACGGCGGGTGTCGACGACCGCGACGGTGCGCCGGTAGTCCAGGGAGCGCAGGTACGCGGCGAGTCCGGCGGTGAGCCCGATCAGGAACAGTCCGATCGCGGCGTACGCCGGCACCTCGTCCTGCAACGACCGGAAGTACCGCACCGGCAACAGCAGCAGGGCCACCCCGTCGAGCACACCGCACAGCAGAGCCCACGGCCATGGGCAGTGGCGTACGGCGATGAACAGCAGGCTCAGCAGGATCGCGACCTCGCCCGGCCCGAACGGCACCTCCGCTCGGTCCGTCAGCAGCACCCCCGTCGTGAAGAGCACGGAGATCAGGGCGGGCCCTGCGGTGCGCAGCTGGGGGGTGAGCCACCGCGGCCGCCGCCCGTCCGGCCACAGCACCGCGGCGAGACCGGCGAGGAGCACCGCCGCCGACGGCCAGGGGGCCTGGCCGAAGCCGCTCGCGATCAGCAGGTCGTAGACCGCGGCCGCCACGAGGAACCCGACGCCGAAGCCCCGGACGCAGCCCCGGGGGGAGGTGGATCTCATGCGGATCACGGTAGGCGAGGCCCCCGCACGGCGGGATCGGCCGAACGGCCGAGGGCCCGCCCCCGGACCTGGCCGTTCGGCGGAGGCGCGCACCCGGGACCGCGGACAAGGCTGGAGCCTCGTCCGCCCGACGCCCCCCTGCCCGGTCCCGACCCTGAGGCATGATCGACCCATGACGAACCCCGTCCCACCGGGCCCCGCCGGTCGCTCCGGCGCTCCCATCCGGGTGCTCATCGCGGACGACCAGGACATGGTCCGCACCGGTTTCCGCTTCTTCCTCGACGCCCAGCCGGACATCACCGTGGTCGCCGAGGCCCGCGACGGCGAGGAGGCCCTGGCGCTGGCCCGCCGTGAGCGGCCGGACGTGTGTCTGCTGGACATCCGGATGCCGAAGCTGGACGGACTGGAGGCGACCCGGCTGCTGGCAGGACCGGATGTCGCCGACCCGCTGCGGGTGGTCGTGGTCACCACCTTCGATCTCGACGAGTACGTGTACGGCGCGCTGCGCGGCGGCGCCTGCGGCTTCCTGCTCAAGGACTCCGGCCCGACCCTGCTCGCGGAGGCCGTCCGTGCCGCCGCCGCGGGCGACTCGCTGGTCTCCCCGTCGGTCACGGTCCGTCTGCTCAGGCACATCACCGCCGCTCCGGCCTCCGACAGTGCCCAGCAGCCGGTGTCCCCGGCCCCCGCGGCCCCGCTCCAGGAGCCGCTGACCGAGCGCGAACTGGACGTGGTCCGCCTGGTCGCCCTCGGCCGCACCAACGCCGAGATCGCGGCCGAACTGTACGTCTCGCTCTCCACGGTCAAGACGCATCTGTCCAGCGTCCAGCTCAAGCTGGCCGCCCGGAACCGCGTCGAGATCGCGGCCTGGGCCTGGCAGAACGGGCACGCGCAGACCGGAACGTGAGACGTCCGCACTCCGGGCGGCGCTCACCCGAACAGTCCGGTGCCGGTGGTGGCCCGCCGGAGCCGGTGGTGCGCTGAGGACACGCGTCACGCTCTCAGGAGGCACTCCCGATGACCCGTCGCCCGTCCCCGCTCGCCCGCGTTCTCTCCACCGCCCTGGCCGCAGGCACGCTGCTGGCCACCGCCGCCTGCTCGGACGACGGAGACGGATCGCGCGCGTCGGGCATCACCGCGACACAGGTCGCCGGGAAGCAGCAGACCCCCTCCCCCAGCGCCACCCTCACCGAGGACGGCGCCCGGGCCGCGCTGATCACCGAGGCGGACATCGAGGACGACTGGACCCAGGTCAAGGACACGGAGGCCGAGAACTGGAACGACAGTCTGGTCATCGGCACGGTCGACGTCTCCGACTTCCTCACCGCCAAGACCGACGCCGCCGACTGCCAGCGCCTCATGAACTCCCTGTTCGACGACGATCTGCTGGGCAGGCCGTCGGGAGCGAACGCCTTGCGCGGCTTCGAGCAGGGTGACTCGCGCCTGCTGTACCAGGTCGCCTCCTACGACCGGACCGACCCGCAGGACTCCCTGAGCTGGATGGCGACCCTGCCGGAGAAGTGCGACCAGTTCACCGTCACCGAGGACGGCGAACAACGCACCGTCCAGGTCATCGAGACCTCGCTGCCGAAGGTGGGCGACGCCCGTCAGGGCCTGCGCGTGACGGTGCAGGGCACGGCCGGGGGCGCGGAGGCCACACTGACCCTGACCGTGGCAGCCGTACGCGTCGGCAACGACGCCATCACCGTCACGGCGGGCGGGCTCGACGGGGACGAGCAGGACTCCGCCGAACAGGCGGTGAAGATCGGCACCCAGAATCTGAAGGACGTGCTGGCCGGCAAGACGCCCTCCCCGGACCCCAGCGAGGTCGAGTAGGGCCCGCCGTTCTCTCCTGCACGCCGACCGATCCGCCGACCGCCTCCCCGCCTCCGCCGATTCCCGGGACAACGTGATCACCGGAACGGCACAATGGCGGCGATGACCGGTCCTCCGGTCGCTCGTGCGAGGAGAGGAAGAGACGTGAGTGAGAGCCACACCCCGCCGAGCGGCTCGGCGCGGCTGAACACCGGTGTGGCGCACAACGCGCGGGTGTGGAACTACTGGATCGGCGGCAAGGACAACTACGAGGTCGACCAGCAGGTCGGCGAGCACGTCGCCGGCATGTTCCCGATCATCCGGGACATCGCCCGGGCGGACCGGGACTTCCTGGGCCGGGCCGTGTCGTTCCTGGCCGGCGAGCGCGGAGTGCGGCAGTTCCTCGACATCGGCACCGGGCTGCCGACGGCGGACAACACCCACGAGATCGCCCAGCGGATCGCGCCCGACTCACGGATCGTCTACGTCGACAACGACCCGATCGTGCTGGTGCACGCCCGCACCCTGCTGACGGGCACCCGGGACGGCGTCACCGCCTACATCGACGCCGATGTGCACGACCCGGACGCCATCCTCGAACGGGCCGGGCACACCCTCGACTTCGACCGGCCCGTCGCCGTCATGATGCTGGGCATCCTCAATTTCGTGCTGGACACCGAGAAGGCGCGGGACATCGTGCGCCGTGTGATGGCCGCGGTCCCCTCCGGCAGCTTCCTGGTCCTCACCCACCCCACCTTCGACGACGAGCTCGGCGGCGCGGGCCAGATACCGGCCATGAAGTTCTGGAACGAGAACGCCACTCCCCCGATCACCGCCCGCGGCGGCGAGGACATCGCCGCTTTCTTCGACGGTCTCGAGCTGCTCGAACCGGGCATGGTGTCGTGCGGTCAGTGGCATGCCGAGGACGGCTCGGCCGTGCTGGTACCGCAGTTCGGCGCGGTGGCCGTGAAGCCCTGACCGGAGGAAGAGGCGTATGACCACCCTTGCCGATCCCGTGCCCGGCGGCCGCCCCGGCGACGTCGAGCGGGCCACCGCGCTGAGCGGCGAACTCGCCGGCCGGGGCGTGCACGGCGTCGTGCTCGCCTACGTCGACACCGCGGGCATCGGCCGGGTGAAGACCGTCCCGACGGCCCGGCTCGCCTCCGCCGCGGCCTGGGGCGTCGGCATGTCCCCGGTGTTCGACACGTTCCTGGCGAACGACTCCATCGTGACCACCGACGTCCTCGGCTCCCCCGACGGCGACCTGCGTCTCTACCCCGACCTCGACCAGCTGGTGGTGCTGGCCGGGCAGCCCGGCTGGGCGTGGGCGCCGGTCGACCGGATCACGCAGGAGGGGGAGCGGCACCCCGGCTGCACACGCACGTTCCTGCGCCGGGTCGTCACCGAGGCGGCCGAGCGGCACGGTCTCTCCTTCCGGGCGGCCATCGAGATCGAGTGGACCGTGGCCCGCGGCGACGCACCCGACGACGCGTTCGTGCCCGCGACGACCGGCCCCGCCTACGGCGCCACCCGGCAGGTCGAACTGGGCGACTGCACCGCCGACCTGCTGGCGGCCTGCGCGGCGCAGGGCATCGACGTCGAACAGGTCCATCCCGAGTACGCGGCGGGGCAGTTCGAGATCTCGGTGGGTGCGCTCGATCCGGTGGCGGCGGCCGATCGCAGCGTGCTGGTGCGGCAGACCGTGCGCGCGGTGGCCCAGCGGCACGGGCTGCGGGTCTCCTTCGCCCCGGCGGTCGTGGGACAGGGCGTCGGCAACGGCGGCCATGTCCACCTCTCCGCCTGGCGTGACGGCGTCAACCTGCACTCGGGGGGCGAGGGCCGGTACGGCATGACGGCCGAGGCGGAGTCGTTCACGGCCGGCCTCCTCGCCCATCTGCCCGCCCTCACGGCCGTGACCGCCCCGAGCCCGGCGAGCGGTCTGCGGCTCAGGCCCTCCCAGTGGGCCGGTGTGTTCACCGCCTGGGGCCGCGAGACCCGGGAGACCGCCCTGCGCGTCATCACCGGCACCACGGGCCTGCGCGACCAGGCGGCCAACCTGGAGATCAAACCGGTCGACCTGGCGGCCAACCCCTATCTCGCGATCGGCTCCCTGATCGCCGCCGGGCTGGACGGCCTGACGTCGTCCGCCGCCCTGCCCGGGGAGATCACCGGGGACCCGGCACGGCTGGCCGAGGCGGAGGCGGCGGCCCTGGGCGTACGGCGGCTGCCGGTCTCGCTGCAGGAGGCCGTCGAGGAGTTCCGCGCGGACGAACCGCTGCGGGCGGCCCTCGGACCGGTCCTGGCCGACGCGGTGATCGCCGTACGGCGGGGCGAACTGGCGTCCGTGGCCGGGCTGGACGACGACGAGGTGGCGGCGGCCTACCGCTGGAAGTACTGACGTGGGCGCGGTCCGCGAGACCCTCGACGCCCTGCGTCTGGTCGACCACCACTGCCACGGCACCGTCACCGCCGACCTCGACCGCGCGGCCTTCGAGTCGCTCATCACGGAGGGCGACGTCTGGCCGGGCTTCTCCCCCTTCGACAGCCCCGTGGGCGTGGCCGTGCGCCGCCACTGCGCTCCCCTGCTGGACCTGCCCCGGCACGCCCCGGTCGAGGAGTACCTCGCCCGCCGCTCCGAGCTGGGAGGGCACGAGGTGCGGCGGCGCTTCCTGCGCGCCTCGGGAACGGACGTCCTCTGCGTCGACACCGGCTTCGCCGCCCACCGGCTCACCACCCCGCCCGAACTCGCCGAGGCCGCGGGCGGGTCCGCGTACGAGGTCGTACGGCTGGAGGCGGTTGCCGAATCGGTGCGGACCGCCGGGGTGGAGCCGGACGCGTACGCGGACGTCTTCCGCGCGGCCGCGCTCGACGCCGTGCGGCGGCCCGGCGTGGTGGCCGTGAAGTCGGTGGCGGCCTACCGCACGGGCTTCGACCTGGACCCGGCCCGCCCCTCGGACACGGAGGTCACCGAGGCGGCCCGGCGCTGGTCCGGGCGCGGGGGCCGTCTCGCCGACCCGGTCCTCGTACGGCACCTGCTGTGGACCGCCGTCGACCTCGGCCTGCCGCTCCAGTTGCACACCGGGTTCGGCGACAACGACATCCGGCTGCACCGGGCCGACCCCGCCCACCTCACGGACTGGCTGCACCTGACCGCCGGGACGATCCCCGTGCTGCTGCTGCACTGCTGGCCCTACCAGCGGCAGGCCGCCTATCTCGCGGCGGTCTTCGAGCAGGTGTACCTCGATGTCGGTCTCACCCTGCACTACGTCGGCCCCGCCCGGGCCGGCGCGGTCCTCGCGGAGGCGTTGGAGATCACACCGTTCCGCAAACTGCTGTACAGCTCCGACGCGTACGGTGTGGCGGAGTTCTTCCACCTCGGGGCGCTGGCCTTCCGGCACGGGCTCGCGGGGCTGCTCCAGGAGCGGGTGGACGCCGACGAGCTGTCCCTGCCGGACGCGCTGCGCATCGCGCGGTGGGCCGGGCGGGACAACGCCCTGCGGGTCTACCGGCTGCCGGACGACATGCCGGGAGGGGATTAAGACGGCGTGGGGCCGGTCACAGTTCCCCTGGAGCGGCTATCCAGGAAGTCCGAACGGCTGAAAGTATGATCAAGCAATGTCTGACATGACCGATACCACGCCCGGCTGGCTGTCCTCCGACGAACTGGAGATGACACGCGCCCGCATGCCGATCCTGTACGTCGAGGCCGTCCCGGTACGCGTCGACGACAGCGGCGAAGTCACCAGTGTCGGTGTGCTGCTGCGCATCGGGCCCGACGGAACGGTCAGCCGGACGCTGGTCTCCGGCCGGGTGCTGCACCACGAGCGCGTCCGCGACGCCCTCCTGCGCCATCTGGAGAAGGACCTCGGCCCGGTGGCGCTCCCCCGCGTCCCGGCGTCGCTCCAGCCCTTCACGGTCGCGGAGTACTTCCCGACGCAGGGGATCACGGCGTACCACGACCCCCGCCAGCACGCGGTGTCGCTGGCCTACATCGTGCCGGTGACGGGCGACTGCCGGCCTCGGCAGGACGCGCTCGACCTGGTGTGGTTCAGCCCGCAGGAGGCCGTCTCCGAGGCGGTGCAGAGCGAGATGCCGGGCGGGCACGGAGTGCTGCTGAAGCAGGCGCTGGCCCATGCGGGCTGTGTGATCTGACGAGGGCGGGCCCTTACGAAGGGGTGAGCTGATGCGGCTTCCCGACATGCCGCTGCACGATCCGTTCGTCGTCGCCGACGAAGAGACCCGCACCTACCACCTCTACACGTCCAACGTCCCCTCCGTGTCGGGCGTGGACGGCACCGGCACGATGGTCTACCGCAGCCACGACCTGCGCGACTGGACGGCCCCCGTGGTGGTGTTCCGGACCGCAGGGCAGGAGGGGATCTGGGCGACGGACGGCGCGTGGGCGCCGGAGGTGCACGCGTGGGACGGCAGGTACTACCTGTTCACCACGCTGCACAACGAGGACCGACCGCTCCCGGTCCCGCCGCCCAACCAGTGGGGTGTCCCGTTCCGGACCCCGACCCATATGCGCGGCACGATCACGGCGGTCTCCGACTCGCCGCTCGGCCCGTTCACCGTGCTCGACCCCGCACGCCCCGTCCCGCCCGAGCACCTCATGACCCTCGACGGCACGCTGTACGTCGACCCGTCCGGGCAGCCCTGGATGGTGTACGCGCACGAGTGGCTCCAGACCGTCGACGGAACGATGGAGGCGGTCCGGCTGGCCCCGGACCTGTCCCGGACGACCGGCGACCCGGTCTACCTCTTCAAGGCCTCGGACGCGCCCTGGACCGCCGAGCAGATCCCCGCCGGCGTACCGCACCAGCTCGCGCCCTACATCACCGACGGCCCTCAGCTGTACCGCACCCCTGACGGGTCGCTGCTCATGCTGTGGTCGACCTACGAGAAGAACACGGCCGGCGAGGACGGCACCGTCAGCGGCGGCTACGTACAGACCTACGCGGTGTCGAGGTCCGGGGACGTCCGAGGCCCGTGGGAGCAGCGCCGGCCGCTGGTCCGCGACGACAGCGGCCACGGCATGCTGTTCCACACCTTCGACGGCCGGCTGATGATGATCCTCCACCGGCCCTTCGAGAACGCCCGCGGGAAGCTGTACGAGATGCGGCTGAGCGGTCACGAGCTGGAGATCCTGCGCCGACGCGACGACCTCGACGGTGGCGGCTGACGCCACAACGCTGACGCCGGAACGCAATCAGCGGGCCTGCCTTCCGGCAGACCCGCTGGTCGATTCTGTCGGGACGACAGGATTTGAACCTGCGACCCCTTGACCCCCAGTCAAGTGCGCTACCAAGCTGCGCCACGTCCCGTTGCCCGTCTGACCTGGGGGTTCCCCCGGCCGAACGCGCAGGGAAACAATACCGCACTCGCGCCGGTGATCGCGCATCCGTTTCCGGGGGCCGGCCCCCGGGGGGACGTCACTCCTCCGTCGGGAGTCCCAGCCGGGGATGCGCGTCCAGGAGCCGGTTCGGGGCCGCCTGGCGCCAGGAGTCGGCGAGGACGACCCGCAGCTCGCCCTCGTCCTCCAGTGCGTCGAGACGGGCCCGCACCCAGGCGAACGACGCCTCGTGGTCGGCGATCCAGAATTTCTTCGGCTCGGCGAGCACCAGTTCGTCCCGCTCCACCTTGGGGCAGCGCACGGCGACGGACGTCTCGTCCTCGGGCAGCGTCGCGAACATCTTTCCCGCGACCCGGAAGGTGGGCATGCTCCAGGCGATCTTCTCCGTCGTGTCCGGCAGGGAGAGGGCGATACGTCGTACGTCTTCGGCATCCGGCATGGCAGGCACGGTAGCCCCTCCCACTGACAGTCACCTGGTGAGAGCGCCTGCGGGGATGCGCTTGTAGTAGATCGTCGTCGGCCGGAGCACTCCGTCGGGGCTCGCCGCGTAGTCGGGGATCGCGCCGATCGCGGTCCAGCCGGCGGACCGGTACAGCCGCTCGGCGGGGCTGCCGGTCTCGGTGTCCAGGTGCAGGAGGGTGACCCCGGCCGCCGCTGCGGCGTCCTCCGCAGTCGCCAAAAGCCTGCGGCCGAGGCCGCGCCCGCGGGCGTCCGGGTCCACCATGAGCTTGACGAGTTCGGCGCGGTGCCGACTGTTGGCCTTGCCCGGGAAGGCGAGGCTCACGGTGCCCTGCACCCGGTCCCCGTCGTACGCGGCCCACACGACGAGCCGGCCCGCGGCCACGTCTGCGGCCCGCTCCGCCCACCAGGCGAGAGCCTCCGCGCGGTCGAGCGGGGCGAGGAAGCCGACCGAGGCACCGGTGTCGACGGTGGCGGCCAGCAAGTCCGCCAACTTCCCTATGTCCGCTGCCAGTTGCGCTTCGCCGAGACGATTGACGATCACGGCCGCACCACCGCCAGCAGGTACCGCACGCCCTCGGGAGCGGCGCACCGGAACCGGGTCGGCCCCCACACGCGCATGCGCAGGCAGTCGCCGGTGCCGAGGTGGTGTTCGGCGTCCTGCGCGGTCACGTCGAGGGCGCCTTCCAGGACCCAGATGTGCTGCTCCAGGCCGGCGACGGGCGGACGATCGTAGGCGATGTCGGCGCCGGGTGAGAGGCGGGCCTCGACGAGTTCGCCGCGCAGGGCGGAGTGCGGCGGGGACACGGACCGCCGTACGAATCCGGAGGCCTGGTCCTGCCAGCGTGGCTGGTCGGTCGCCCGCACCACGGGTGCCGGTTCGGCCTCGACCTCGCTGAGCAGCTGGGACATGGTCCGCCCGTAGACGGCGCACAGCCGGTTCAGCAGCGAGGCCGTGGGACTGATCTCCGCCCGCTCGGCCCGGGACAGGGTGGACCTGCTCACTCCACTGCGGTCGGCCAACTCGCCCAGGGACCAGCCGTGTTCGGCCCGCAGCTCGGCCAGGAGGACACCCAGCCGGGTGTCGACGGGGTCCGCACCATCGCCATCGGTTCTCATATTCGGGACGCTATCCCGGATATGAGACAACCGGGTTTCGCGATCCTCACACCGGCAGCGGCTGCGCCTGTCCCACCGCACCGAGCGCGTCCAGCACCGGGCGGATCAGGGGATGCTCCTCGGCTCCCCGGCGGACGGCGGCGAAGACCCGCCGGGTGGGTGCGGTGCCGTCGACGGGGCGGACGACCACGCCCGTCAGGTCCATGCCGCGCAGCGCCGAGCGCGGTACGAGGGCGACACCGGCGTCGGCGGAGGCGAGGGCGACGACCGCGCGGAAGTCGTCCGAGGAGTGCTCCATACGAGGCTGGAAGCCGGCGTTCTCGCAGGCCAGGACCACCACGTCATGGCAGGGGTTGCCGGGGTACGGGCCGATCCAGGGGTCCTTGGACAGTTCGGCGAGCGGGACCTCCGGCGCGCCGGACAGACGGTGGGTGACCGGCACGACGGCGTCGAAGGGCTCGGCGTACAGCGGGACGTGGGCCAGTCGCGGGTCGTCGGCGGGCGGGGCACCGCGGTACTCGACGGCGACGGCGACATCGACCTGCCGGTCCAGCACCATCGGCAGGCTGGCGTCGCCCTCGGCGTCCTGGACGCGGAGGCGGATCCCGGGCGCGGACTCGGCGAGCCGGGCCACCGCGGGCGCCACGACCAGGGCGATGCCGGTCGCGAAGGCGGCGACCGTGACGGTGCCCGCCGCTCCCGAGCTGTACGCGGCCAGCTCGGCCTCGGCCCGCTCCAGCTGGGCGAGGACCGCGTTGGTGTGGTTGAGCAGGATCTCACCGGCGGGGGTGAGCCGTACGCCCTTGGCGCCGCGTTCGACGAGCCGGTGCCCGGTCTCCTGCTCCAGCGCGGCGAGCTGCTGGGAGACGGCCGACGGGGTGAGGTACAGCGCGGCGGCAGCCGCCGTCACCGTACGGTGGTCCGCCACCGCACGGAGGATGTGGAGCCGCCGCGCTTCGATCATGCGATCGATTGTCTCAAACGCGCCGCTCAGGCCTGCTCGGCGTCCAGCTCGGCCCGTGCCGCCACGAACGCGTCCACCGCGCGGTTGACGTCCTCGGTCGAGTGCGCGGCCGAGAGCTGGACCCGGATCCGGGCCGCCCCCTGTGGCACGACCGGGTAGGAGAAGCCGATCACGTACACGCCGCGCTCCAGCAGCAACTCCGCCATGCGCCCGGCGACGGCCGCGTCACCGATCATCACCGGTGCGATGGCGTGGTCGCCGGGGAGGACGTCGAAGCCCTCCTCGGTCATCCGGCCGCGGAAGAGGGCCGTGTTCTCGGCGAGGCGGACGCGCAGGTCGTCCGCGGACTCCAGCAGGTCGATGACCTTCAGGGAGGCCGCCGCGATCACCGGGGCGAGCGTGTTGGAGAAGAGGTACGGCCGGGAGCGCTGGCGCAGCAGGGCGACGATCTCGGCGCGGGCCGCCACATAGCCGCCGGACGCGCCGCCGAGGGCCTTGCCGAGGGTGCCGGTGATGATGTCGACGCGGTCCATGACGCCGTGCAGTTCGGGCGTGCCGCGCCCGCCGGGGCCGACGAAGCCGACGGCGTGCGAGTCGTCGACCATGACCATCGCGTCGTAGCGGTCGGCCAGGTCGCAGATCTCGCGCAGCGGCGCCACATAGCCGTCCATGGAGAAGACGCCGTCGGTGACGATGAGCCGGCGCCGCGCGTCGGACGCCTCCTTCAGACGGGCCTCCAGCTCGGCCAGGTCACGGTTGGCGTAGCGCAGGCGGCGGGCCTTGGACAGCCGGATGCCGTCGATGATCGACGCGTGGTTGAGCGCGTCGGAGATGACCGCGTCCTCCGGACCGAGCAGCGTCTCGAACACGCCGCCGTTGGCGTCGAAGCAGGAGGAGTACAGGATCGTGTCCTCCTGGCCGAGGAACGCCGACAGCCGCGCCTCGAGTTCCTTGTGCACCTCCTGCGTGCCGCAGATGAAGCGGACGGAGGCCATGCCGTAGCCCCAGCGGTCCAGGGCCTCGTGGGCGGCCGCGACGACCTCGGGGTGGTCGGCGAGGCCGAGGTAGTTGTTGGCGCAGAAGTTGAGGACCTCGCCGGGACGGCCGCCCGCGGTGACGTTCACGGTGGCCGACTGCGGGGTGCCGATCACGCGCTCGGGCTTGTGCAGACCGGCGGCGCGGATCTCGTCGAGGGTGACGCGCAGGTCGTCGCGCACGGAGTCGAACATGAGGGCTCCTGAAAGGGTCGCGGAGAAACGTGCTGAAAGAAGGGGGAGTTACGCGGTCCAGTCGAGGATGACCTTGCCGCCGAGGCCGCTCGCCGCGTCGGCGAACGCCGCCTCGAAGTCGCGGAAGCCGTACCGGCCGGTGATGACGGGCGAGAGGTCGAGGCCGCCTTCGAGCAGCACGGACATCGCGTACCAGGTCTCGAACATCTCGCGGCCGTAGATGCCCTTGACGGTGATCATCGAGGTGACGATCCGGGCCCAGTCGACGGGGAACTCCTCGGCGGGCAGGCCGAGCATGGCGATCCGGCCGCCGTGCGTCATGTTGGCGATCATGTCGCGCATGGCCTCGGGGCGGCCGGACATCTCCAGGCCGATGTCGAAGCCCTCGCGCAGACCGAGCGTGCGCTGTCCGTCGGCGATGGTCGCGCCGGAGACGTCGAGCGCGAGGCTCACCCCGATCTTGCGGGCCAGCTCCAGCCGCTCCGGACTGACGTCGGTGATCACGACGTTGCGGGCGCCGGCGTGCCGGGCCACTGCCGCGGCCATCAGCCCGATGGGACCCGCGCCGGTGATCAGGACGTCCTCGCCGACGAGCGAGAACGACAGCGCGGTGTGCACGGCGTTGCCGAACGGGTCGAAGATCGCGGCCACGTCGAGGTCGACGGGCACCCGGTGCACCCAGACGTTGGCGGCGGGCAGCGCCACGTACTCGGCGAACGCCCCGTCCCGGCCCACGCCCAGCCCCACGGTGGCCCGGCACAGATGACGGCGGCCCGCCAGGCAGTTGCGGCACTTGCCGCACACCAGATGTCCCTCGCCGCTCACCCGGTCGCCGATGCCGATGTCGGTGACGTCCCGCCCGGTCTCCACGACCTCGCCGACGAACTCGTGCCCCAGCACGAGCGGGGTGCCGATGGTCTGCCGCGCCCAGCCGTCCCAGGCTCTGATGTGCAGGTCGGTGCCGCAGATACCGGTGCGCAGCACCTTGATCAGTACGTCACCGGCCCCGACGGCGGGCTCCGGGACGTCCGTGAGCCACAGCCCGGGCTCCGCCTTCTCTTTGACCAGTGCCTTCACCGCTGGGGCTCCTGAGGGTGAGTCCCGGCTCCGGGCATGCCGAAGAAGCCCCTGGGCCGGGAGAGGAGTGGGATCGCACTGCAATCTGCCGTACTGCGGCCGCACCGGTCCATCGAGACTTTCTTAAGCGCCGCCTCAGCTTTCCTTCACGCCCCCAGGGGAGGCCGCGCGAACCCGGGCGGTCAGTAGGGCAGCGAGCCGTCCAGGCCCTCCAGCCTCAGGACGAGCTGCGCGGCGTGTTCCTTGATGGCCGTCAGGCCCGGCTTCCCCCAGGGCCGCGGCTCGACGTCGGCGACACTGACCGTGCCCAGCACCAGCCCCGTGCCGTCGAGGAGCGGTGCCCCCAGATAGGAGCGGATGCCGAACTCGTCGACCACCGGGTTGCCCGCGAACCGCGGATAGTCGCGGACGTCCTCCAGGACCAGGGCCTTGCGTCGCGCCACCACATGGGGGCAGAAGCCATGGTCGCGGGGCAGGGCACGGCCCACCTGAGGGCTGGTGCCGTCGCCGCGCACCACCGGCGCGACGGCCGGGACGTACAGGCCCGCGTAGAACTGCCGCTGCTCGTCGGGGAAGTTGACCATGGCGTAGGGCGCCCCGGTGAACTCGGCGAGGCGGCGCGCGAAGGCGTCGAGCGCGGGTTCGGGACGCTCACCCAGGCCCAGCCGGCGCAGTCGGTGGGTGCGGGCGGGGGCCTCCTTGTCCTCGGGGGTGAGCAGCAGACGACCGGCCGGGCGCGGCGGGTCGTAGCTCATGGGCGTACTCGCGAAGTGTGGGCATGCGTCATACAGGGGCTCCGTGGCAGGTGTGAGGGGGTCACATATGGGCGCTGTACCCCGTCGTGGGGGCCGGGGTGTGGGCGATGAGGTGGCGGACGAGGGTCAGCAGGGTCCGGACCCCGGAGCTGGAGATCCGGGCGTCGCAGCACACGACGGGGACGTCCTCGGTCAGGTCGAGGGCCGCGCGCACCTCCTCGGGGTCGTAGCGGTGGGAGCCGTCGAACTCGTTGACGGCGATGATGAAGCCGAGGCCGCGCTGTTCGAAGAAGTCGACCGCCGCGAAACACTCCTCCAGACGGCGGGTGTCGGCGAGGATGACCGCCCCGAGAGCGCCCTCGCACAACTCGTCCCACATGAACCAGAATCGTTCCTGGCCGGGTGTGCCGAACAGGTACAGCACATGTTCGGGGTCGAGGGTGATGCGGCCGAAGTCCATGGCCACGGTCGTCTCGACCTTGTTCTCGATGCCGTCGAGGTTGTCGGTCGCGGCACCGACGGTGGTGAGAAGCTCCTCCGTGCTGAGCGGCGCGATCTCGCTGACCGCGCCGACGAAGGTCGTCTTGCCCACGCCGAATCCGCCCGCGACCAGGATCTTGAGCGCGGTGGGGAACGGATCGGCGCTGCCGCGCGGTCCGTCGGCGTAGTCAGAGCTGTCGTCGTAGTCCATCGAGCACTGCCTCCAGAAGAGCCCGGTCCGTCGGGTTGTGGTAGAACGCGGGGGGCTTGGTGGTCAGCGCCCCGCAGTCCACGAGATCCGCCAGCAGCACCTTGGTGACGGCCACCGGCAGTTTCAGATGGGCGGCGACCTCGGCGACCGCGACGGGCGCGCGGCACAGGTCGAGCGCCTGGGTGTGCTCGAGGCCGAGATAGCCGAGGGGGGTCGCCCCGGTGGCCATCAGCTGCGACATGAGGTCGAGCGCGACGGTGGGACGGGTGCGGCCGTTGCTGACGGTGAACGGGCGCACCAGCCGCCCGGCCGCGTCGTCGAGCCAGGGCCCGTCACCGGCCGCCGTCACGGTCAAGGCCTCATCGCCGGGGGTTCGACGGACTGCTGCCGGGGAGCGGTGACCAGGTAGGGGCGGACGCTCTTGACGAGCATCGCCATCTCGTAGCCGAGCACGGCCGCGTCGGCCTCGCGGCCGGCGAGCACGGCCAGGCAGGTGCCGGAGCCGGCGGTGGTGACGAACAGCAGGGTCGAGTCGAGTTCGACGACGACCTGCCGTACGTCACCGCCGTCGCCGAAGCGGACGCCGGCGCTGCGGCCGAGGGAGTAGAGGCCGGAGGCCAGCGCGGCCATGTGGTCGGCGCTGTCCGGGTCGAGGCCGTGCACGGACTTCACGAGCCCGTCGCAGGACAGGAGCACCGCGGCGTTCGTGTGCGGTACGCGCTGCACGAGGCCGCTCATCAGCCAGTCGAGATCGGACACCTGCGCGGTCGGCGCATCACTCGCCATCGTGGATCGACTCCTTGGGGTACGAAGGTCTGCGGGAGCGCTGGGGGCGGGGGTGGACATGGGTGTGGGGGTGGATACGGGGGTGGTCATCCGGCGGGTGCGCTCCCGTCCTGCCGGGTGGTGGTGCTGTGGTCGGTGTGCGCCGCCTCGGCGAGGCTGATGCCGCGCTGGAAGGCCGCCATCAGGCCGGGGTCGTGGCCGACGAGGTGCTCGGGGTCCTGGCGCGGCGTGGGACCGTCGCGCAGCTGGGGTGCGATGTGCTCCTGGGCGCGGCGGCGGGGCAGTTGGGGTTTGCCCATGGTGCCGCGCACGGCGCCGTTGCGGGGGGTGGGCGGCTCGGTCACGTTCCCGGCGAGGACGCGCCGGTCGTCCGGGCCGATCCCGGGACGTGCCTCGGCCGGGGTGGGCCGTTCCCGACGGGTGCCGCGCATGGGCAGGGGCGCGGGGTGGCCGTTCTTCGGGGTGCCGCCCGAGTCCGGTTCGGTTTCCCGCTGGTGCGCCCGGAACGCGATGGGTGCGGGGGGCGGGACCGACGGCACTGGCTCGGACGCGGCACCCGACACGGACGAGAATCCGTATGCCGTCGAGGCCCCTGACGCGGGAGCGGATCCGGAATCGGGCGGGCCGCCGTGGCCCATCCCGCCGGCCACCGCCACCGCCGCCTCGGTCGAGGACGGCCTCCCGGACTCCGCTGCCGGCTCGGACTCAGGCTGCCCGGTGCCCTCCGGCGCGCCGGCCCGAGCCCCCAGCAGTGCCTGCGGCACGACGAGCACCGCCTGCACTCCGCCGTAGATGTTGGTCTGGAGGCGGACGTTGATGCCGTGCCGCCGGGCGAGCTGTGAGACCACGAACAGGCCGATACGGCCGTCCGCGAGAAGCCGGGCGACGTTCACCTGGTCCGGGTCGGCGAGCAGGGCGTTCATCCGCGCCTGCTCCTCGACGGGCATGCCGAGTCCGCGGTCCTCGACCTCGACGGCGAGCCCGGAGGTGACGAGGTTGGCGCGCAGCAGCACCTGCGTCTGCGGGGCGGAGAACACCGTGGCGTTCTCGACGAGTTCGGCCAGCAGGTGGATGACGTCGGCGACGGCGTGGCCGCGCAGGGTGCCGTCGATCGGCGGCACGAGTTTGACCCGCGAGTACTGCTCGACCTCGGCGATCGCCGAGCGCAGCACCTCGGTCATGGAGACCGGGTTGCTCCACTGGCGGCGGGAGACCGCCCCGCCGAGCACGGCGAGGTTCTCGGCGTGCCGGCGGATGCGGGTGGCGAGATGGTCGACGTGGAAGAGCCCCTTGAGCAGCTCGGGGTCCTCCATCTCGTTCTCCAGCTCGTCGAGGATGGAGATCTCACGGTGCACCAGTGACTGCAGGCGCCGGGCGAGGTTGACGAACACCTCGAGCTTCTGTTCGCTGCCCGCCTGGCTGGAGAGCTGTGCGGCCTCGACGACGGCGGTGAGGGCGCCGTCGTGCGCACGGGTCAGGTCGGCGGCGAGGAGGTCGAAGTCGTCGGAGTCCTCGGCGGGACCGCCGCGCTGCTCGTCGGGAGCGTGCTGCGGCGGGCCGTCGCCGCGGCGCAGCGTCTCGACCAGGGTGCGCAGATCGGCCTCGCGCCGCTCGGTGGTGCGGCGCAGGACGCCGACGCGGTCGTGCACGGACCGGGCGGCCCGGTTGGCGGCCACCGCGGCGACGACGACGGCGACGAGGGTCACCGAGACCGCCCCGGCGAGCACGGCCCACAGCGTGGGGCCCGGGCGCGCTCCGGTGGACCGGACGGTGAAGAGGACGGCGGCGCAGCCGCTGAGGGCGACGGCGACGGGCGGCAGCACGGCGAGACGCAGCAGTTGGGGCCGTATGTGGGTCTCGGGCAGCGCGGGTGCGGTGCGGGCGGCCGGCCGCCCGTGCCGCCCGCCCTCACGGCGGTCTGCGCGTGGGGCCGGGGCGCGGAGCTGAGACATCGGTGTCCTCGTACTGGTCCGTCGGTCCGGGGTGCCAGGGGGGCTCGCGGGCGTGCGATCGGGCTCGCGTGGCCGCTTCCGCGCCCTCCGGGGCGCCTGTCCGGACGCTCCCCGACTCCGCCCGGCTCCGACGCGACCGGGATCCGGGTCCTGGCCCGGGCCGGAGGCCACGGCCGTGGCCGTACCGGCGTCGGTGGTGCGTGGGCGGCGGGGCTCCCCGTCGCGTCGACTCCCTCGTCCGCCTTGCGCCTGCACGTGCCGGTCCCCGCTCCCTGATCCGTCCTGCTTCCCGACGGCCACTGACAGTAGTCGCCAGCGCATCATGTGCGGTGGGCAGTTGACAAACTCATACGCTGAGCGTCCCGCCCTGGTATGAGGTCTCGCACGACAGACCGATAATTCCGCCCCGCACCCGGCCATGAACAGGCACAGTCCGATCCGACCTGGTCAGAAGCGGTCACACGGAAACGGCGAGGGCCGGGGAGCCTCTCGCTCCCCGGCCCTCGTCGACCGCCTGCGGCCCGCTCCCCGTCAGCCCGCCGGGAGCGTTTCGGGGTTCTCGGCGCCCTTCGCCGACCCACCCCGACCGTCACTCACCGTATCGGCCTGGGCCATGGCTGCCGCGTCCGCAGCCAGCTCGGCCGCCGCTTCCGCCGCCGCCGGAGCCGACTTGAAACCGGAGCCCGACCAGCCCGCGGCCACCACGGTGTGCGGAAGGCCGGGCACGGGTCCCAGCAGAGCTGTCGGACCGACGTACAGATCGCGGCCACGTACGCTGGTGAGCGCCCTCGCCGCGGTCAGGAACGGCAGCCGCGAACGCACCCGTTCTCGGAGAAGGCCGATCTGAGCAGCCGTCAGGGCCGTGTCGGCGGCGGGCGGCACGTCCCACTCCTCGACCGGGAACCCGGCCAGCACCGCGTCCAGGCCGTCGGGCCGCGCCCACATCCCGGTGGTCAGGTCGACCAGCGCGGGGAGCGGGGAGCTCCCCGTCCCGGTCGGCCGCTCGAAGATCGCGTACTGGATCCGTTTGGTGCGGGCGGTGTGCCCGGCAGGCCAGTGTTCACCGAGCAGTCCGGGCGTGCCGCAGCCCGCCGCCAGCACCGCCGCCGCCGCGTGCAGCCGGCCGTCCACGACGACTCCGGAACCGGCGTCTGCGGCCAGCGTCCGCGCCGCCGGGCCGTGCACGATGTGCGCCCCGGCGCGGCGGGCCCGGTCCGTCATCGCGGCCAGCGCCACGACCGCCACCGCGTACCCCCCGCCCGGCTCCCACACCGCGCCCTCGAGACCTTTGCCCTCGATCAGGGGCCAGCGGCGGGTCACGTCGTCGATGTCCAGGACCTCGGCGGCAAGGCCCCCGGCGACCAGGTCGGCGACTCCCTCGTCCGCGGCGGCCCTGCCCCCGGGCCCGAACAGGACCAGCGAGCCGGTCCTGCGGAACCCGTGGGCGGCCGCCCGCTCTTCGGTGCCCCACAGAAGCTGGAAGGATCTGATCGCCCGGACCCGCTCGGCGGTGTCGGCCTCATAGGCGCGCACCAGTGCCCCGGACACCGTGCTGGCGGCGTCTCCCTCGCCGTCCAGCAGCGCCACCGACCGTCCGCGCTCCGCGACTTCGGCCGCCGTCGCCCTGCCGACCACGCCCGCCCCGACCACGGCTACGTCGAAGGAAGCCCGAGGCGTGGGAGGGACGGCGACGGGCAGCACCTCCCAGCCCGCGCCGGGCGAGCCGGCCACCGGCTCACCCCGCGCGTCCAGCGCACAGGCCAGTTCGCCCCGCACGGTCTCCACCAGCCGCTCACCACGGCGCTCCGGATGCTTGCCGAGAGCTCCTGCCAGCGCCGCGCAGGCCGCCACGACCCGTGCCGCGGGTCCTCCGGTCAGCCGCGCGACCCGTACGCCCTCGACGGCGGCCCCCGCGAGCTCGGCGAACTCGGGTATGTCGCAGTCGTCGGTCGCGACGATCCACTGTCCCGGATCCGGCGGCGTCCGGCTCCGCAGCAGTGCGGCCGCCCCGTGGTGGACACCGCACAGGGCGATCGCCGCCCCCGGGGTCGCGCGCCACTCGGAGTGGACACCCACCGACAGCTCCGGCTCGGCGGCCTCCCGCAGGAGTCCGGCGAGCCGCAGCCCGTAGCCGGTACCGTCGTGCACCACGTCCAGGCGCTCGTGCCCCTGCCCGCGGCAGGCCGCCACCACGGCCGCGGCCTGCCCGGCGTCGTCGGAGCACAACCTCAGCGCGAGGCCGTCGGACCCGTCGAGCAGGCCGGGGGCCGTGGCGAGCGGCAGCAGCACCGGCAGCCGGTGCTCCCTGTAGACCGGCAGGGCGTCGCGGGCACCGAGGCTGTTGAAGTGGCCGACGACCGCGGCGAACCCACCGTCGGAGACGACCTCGCGCGCCCTGGCTCCGCCCTGCTCCGCGTCACCCAGGTCGTCGAAGAACTCCCACTCGACCGGGGCCCGGCGCACCGCGTCGACCGCACTGTTCAGGAGTTCGCCCCAGGCTGCGCGCGGCCCGCTGAAGGGCCCCACCACGGCCACCCGGGGGCGCAGGAGCACTTCCCGTGTTCGCATCGGCCGTCAGCTCCCGAAGACCGGGCCGTCCGGCAGCGTGAGCACCGTCCCCGCCGGGGGCGGGGCCAGTGCCGCCGCGTCCACGCGCCGCGCGGGGTCCCACCCCAGGGCCTCGCTCAGCCGGGCGGCGCCCATGGGGACGACCGGGGCGGCCCAGGCGGCCAGCGCCGATGCCACGGCGAGTTCGCCGCTCAGGGCGGCCCGATACGCGTCGCGGCCCGCGGGGCGTTCCCGCTCGTGGCGGTGGACATGTCCGAAGTCCGCCCCGCAGCGGACGACTTCGTCGAGGAGACCGACCGCGCGGCGGGTGTCGAAACCCTCGACGGAGTAGGCCTCGCGCAACTCGCCGCAGAGGCGAGTGAGGCGCGCTTCGAGCAACTCCCAGCCGTCGGCTCCGGCCGGTCGCTGGGCCGGGGCGACGCCGCCCGTCTCCGCGCGCAGGGCCTGGACCAGGCGGTTCAGCCAGTCGTTCCACACGGTGTCGAGGTGCTCGCGAGCCTGGACGAGGTCGCCGCGGCTGAAGTTGGTCTGGCGGCCGTTGGGCCGGTCACGCAGCACGTGGAAGCGCAGGGCGTCGGCACCGCCCTCCTTCAGCGCCTCCAGCGCCCACACGGCGTGCCGGCGGCTCGTGGAGAACTTCTTCCCCTCCAGCCGGTAGAACTCGTTGACGACGAACGCCCTGGCCAGCGGCATCTCCGGGTCCCAGGCCATGAAGAGCGCCGGGAAGAGGACGGCGTGGAAGTAGCCGTTGTCGTAGCCGAAGAACTGGACCGGGCCGACGGAGGGCCGGGCGGAGTCGGGATCGCACTGCAGGAGGTACCCGGGCGCCATCTCGAACCACACGAAGGTCCGCTGGTCCTCGAAGCCGGGCACGGTCACCGGGACGCCCCAGTCGGAGGGGTGGCTGACCGCGATCTCCGGCATGCCGTCCCCGAGCATCCGCTCGCACAGCGCGCGCAGGTGCGGCGGCATCAGCGTGTCCCGCCAGAAGCGGGCCAGGCGGTCGGCGAAGGGCGCCAGCGGCAGGTAGAGGCGGGTCTGCGGGCGCAGCTCGGCCGCCGCACCGCACACGACGCAGTGCGGGTCGACGAGGTCACCGCAGTCGTTGGGCCGACCGCACGGCTCGCAGGCGTTGCCGTTGGAGCCACTGCCGCAGTGCGGACAGCCTCCGGAGACGTACGCCTCGTAGAGCCAGCGGTCGCAGGGCACGCAGTAGGGGAGCGGCCGGGTGCGGGGCACCAGGACCCCGTTGTCGTACAGCTTCTGGAAGAAGGCCTGGACGAACTCGGCGTATCCCGGGTCCCTGCGGGGCGCGACCAACCGGTCGAAGTCGGCTCCGACGAGTTCCCAACCGCGGCTGATGCGCTCGCCGTTGAGGTCCGCGATCTCCTCGCCGGTGTGCCCGTCGAGTTCCCCCCGCACGGCGACGTAGCTCTGGTGGTCGTCGAGGCCACTGGTCATCAGGACGCGTTCGCGCTCGGCGAGAGTGAAGCGGCGCAGCACGTCGGCCGCGAGGTAGGGGCCCGCCATGTGGCCCACGTGCAGTTCGCCGTTGGGCGTCGGCGGGGTGGCGGTGATCCAGGTGAGGGTGGACGCGCTCATGACTCGTCCCCGTTCCTCGGGTTCTCCGGCTCGTGCAGGGGCCAGTAGAAGGAGACCCAGCTGAGGCCGGTGTCGCCGGAGTTGTGCACGACGTGGGCCTGGTTGCGGGGTATGACCAGCACCGTGCCGGCGTCGATGGCGGCGCTGTCGTCGCCGACGTCGACCGTGCCCCGGCCGCCCAAGGTGATCATCACCTCGTCCTGGTCGTGGCAGTCGGGCGCGGATCTGTCTCCCGCGGAGAGGAAGCAGGCCATGGCGCCGAAGGGCGGCTCCTCGCCCGGCCCGGCCCAGGGCACCAGACGCTGGCAGGCCATGCCGAACTCCGGTGCCGCGTTGTCTTCGTGGATTCGGAATGTCGTGATCATGTGCCTCTCGTTCTCTCAGCACGCGTTGGTGGGGCGTCCATCGGTCCCGGCCCGGCGGTCAGTAGGCCTTGACCGGGGCGGCGTCCTGCCGTGCGACGGCCGGGTCCACCGCGTGTCCGGCGCGTTCCAGCACGGAGTCGAGGATCTCGCCGGCGCGTACGGCGGCGTTGGACAGCAGTGAGGAGGTGATGCCGTGGGAGTGCTCGGTGGCTCCGCAGAGGTACACGCCCGCGTCGGTCTCGGACGCGGTGGCGACCCGGTAGTCGCGCTCGACGAGCAGCTTGCCCTCCGCGTCCCGGCGCAGCAGGTCTCCGGCGGGGCCGAGCAGATCGAGCGGGTCGGCCGCCCGGTAGCCGGTGGCGCAGACCAGCAGATCGGCCTCCAGGTCGGTGGTGCGGCCGGTCGGCTGGTGATGGATGGTCAGCTTCACGGATTCGTCGGATTCCTGGACGTCACGCATCACCGAGACGTTGTGCAGGAGCAGGCGCTCCACTCCGACGATCTTGTCCTGGTAGATCCGGCGGTACATCTCCTCGATGAGGTCGACATCCACGACGGAGTAGTTGGTGTTGGCGTGGTAGCCGAAGAGCGAGCCCTTCACCTGCGGCGGCGCACCGTGGAAGTCGTCGACGGCCGAGGGGTCGAAGATCCTGTTGGCGAAGGGGCTGTCGTCGGCCTGGCTGTAACCGAACCGGGAGAAGACCGCGTGCACTTCGGCCGCCGGGTAGGCGCGGTGCAGGTGGTCGGCGACCTCGGCGGCGCTCTGTCCCGCCCCCAGGACGACGAATCGGCGCGGGGTACGCGTCGACGCGTCCAGGCGTGCGAGGTCGTGCAGCGTGGTCGAGCTGTGCCGTACGTGCGCGGAGACCTCGAGCCCGCTGGGCATACGAGGGACGAGGCCCGGGGCGAGCACCAGGTTGCGGGCCCTCCTGACGACCAGTTCGCCCGTGTTCTCGTCGCGGGCGATGACCTCGAAGTGGGTGACGGCCCCGCCCTCGGCGACGGGCCTGGCGGAGACCATCTCGTGGCCGTAGCGCACCAGCTGCTCCAGCTGGCCGGCGCACCACGAGAGGTAGTCGTGGAACTCCACCCGGGACGGATACAGGACCTTGTGGTTGATGAAGTCGACGAGCCGGTCCCGGGCGTGCAGATAGGGAACGAAGCCGAAGCGGCTGACCGGATTGCGCATCGTCGCCAGGTCCTTGAGGAAGGCCACCTGCATGGTGGCGCCCTCGATGAGCATGCCGCCGTGCCAGTCGAACGCCGGTTTGCGTTCGAGGAACTCGGCGGTGAGCGGGACTCGGCCGCCGGTCTCGTTGTGTTCGGTGACGGCGATCGCGAGTGCCAGGTTGGCCGGGCCGAACCCCACGCCCAGCACGTCGACGACAGGGCTGTCCGTCCGCGACGAATCCATGTGTTTCCCTTTCAGTCTTGTGCCGGCCCCACGAGTTCGGAGCCCTCCCCGTCGAGCACGGCCCGTTGCCGGGCGCGCGCGACCAGGACGGTGCGGTACTTGAGGAGGATCACGATTCCGAAGAGGCCGTAGAGCGCCGCGACACCCCAGCTCGAGACGACCGCTCCGAGGGTCATGCACAGGGAGGCGATGAGCAGGGCGAGGCGGACGTTGAGGTTGAAGACCGCCATGTACTTGGTGCGCGACCGCTCGGGGACCAGGTCGGCCAGCATGGTCTGCTGCACGGGCACGTTGAGCAGCTCGCCGACGGTGAGGACCAGCATGGCCACGAGCAGTACCCAGCCGTTGCCCGACACGGCCATCACCATGTAGCCGGCGGTGAACAGGATCACGCCGGCGTACAGCCGCGGCGCGTCGCTCATCCGGCGCAGCACCCGGTGGACGACCAGGGCGAGCAGGACCACCAGGAGCGTGTTCTCGGCGCGCAGGATGCCGAGGATCTCCACTCCGTTGACCGTGGCGTCCCAGGAACCGAAGCTGAACAGCCGCTGTTCCTCGAAGGTCTCGCTCACCCGTACGTTGATGTAGTAGTTGATCTGTACTTCGATTGCCATCCGCAGGGTGGCCGCGATGAGGAGCGCCGAGAAGAGCCGGTCGGCGAGGACCGCGCGGTATCCGGAGGCGAAGCTGCGGACGTAGGCGCGCGCCGACTCGGCCTTCTCCGAGGCCGCACCGGCCGGGGCCGTCTCGCTGATCTTGAAGAACGTGATCAGCAGCACGGCGAGCGAACCGGCGGCGACGCCCGCCAGCATCTGGGGGAAGTAGTCCGCGTACAGGAAGCCGCCGATGAGAACGCCGCAGGCGAGGGCCAGGTTGATGGACCAGTAGTTGATCGTGTACACGAACTGCCGTGACTCGGGGGTGCTGACGTCGACGACCATCGCGTCGTTCGCCGGCACCGCGAGGTTGGACGCGAGGCTCGCGGCGAGGAAGCCGGCGTAGATGACGCCGGCGTTCTCCCACCAGGGCATCGCGGCGGCTGTCATCGTCACGTACGCGACGACGACACCCGCCTCGCCCGCCAGCAGCAGCGGACGGCGGCCGTGGATGTCGGCCAGGTAGCCACCGATCAGCGATCCCGACACCTCGCACACCGCGATGACCAGGACCATCGCGCCCGCCACCGCAACACCGAACCGCTGGGCCAGGAACACGGTCATCAGGGGCATGACCATGACGTGGAGGAAGCGCTGCACGGATCCCACGACGATGCGAATGCGGAGGTTGGGGTGCAGTGACCGGAATTTCATGTCAGGCACGCACTCCGGTGTAGATGTCGTAGTACTCGCCGTCGACGGGCGTCTTGTGCACGTCGACGAGGCCGCAGCCCTTGAGGATCTCGACGAGCTGGTCGTGGCGCAGATAGCGGGAGCGTCGCTGGAACTCGTGGCGGCTGCCGTTCACCGTCAGGGTGCTCGACCAGGTGCGGATACCCGTGGACCGGTCGATCGAGATGGACTCGGCGATGTCGACGGTGTGCTGCCCGATGCGCAGGGTGGGGTGGACGACCGACTGGTCCTCGCGCCGCTCCAGGTCCGCCGCACGCGTGATGTCGACGTAGAAGCGCCCGCCAGGACGCACGCAGGCCACCCACTGCCCGATGGCCTCGGCCATCTCGGCCTGGTCGGCCAGCCCTTCGTCGTCCCAGGCGCCGGCGTAGATGTAGTTGCCCCCACCGCGGTTCATCACCACGTCGAAGCCCTCGGCGTGCCGGCGCGGGAGGTCCTCCCACAGCACGAGTTCGGGCCGGACGTCGAGACCCTCGACGCGGGCGTTGCGCCGGAAGTGCGTCAGCATCAGTTCGCTGCCGTCGGTGCAGGTGACGTCATAGCCGCGGCGGATCAGTTCCAGGGCGGGAAAGCCGCTTCCGCAGGCACAGTCGAGAATGCGGAGGCCCTCCGCATCGCCCAGCCACTTGGCTATTCCGTCGGCGGTCTCCTCACGGTCGAACTCGAAGAGCATGCACAGTTCCCACAGCGTTCCGATATCCGGCTCACCGGCATCCAGAGCCGCCTCGATGCGCGCATCGGAAACTGACACGACTTCACTGTTCGTCAGGGCTGGTGCTTTTCCCACACCCCATCCTTCCCATGCCATATGAGCATTTCCTGTGACCTTCGCAGCGGCTCGAGCGCCCTGTCAAGCGGTTCCTGAAAACATCTCAGACCGCCTGGCCGTGCTATAGAACCGCGTTATGAGCTGATTAGGAGAAGGGATTGGACAGGCCCTCTCCTTTCGTGCGCCACTGGTTAAGCCGTACCGGAATTCCGAAAACTCGCCGGAGGTAGCCCTGATGCTCGATGAGCACTCGCGCGTGTTCCGCAGGCGGCGATATCTCATGTGTCCGCCGACCCATTTCGACGTCACGTACTCGATCAATCCGTGGATGGACCTGAGCAAACCGGTCGACCAACGGCTGGCCGTCACGCAGTGGGAGGGGCTGCGTGACCTGTACGTCGCGCTGGGACACACCGTCGAGTTGATCGATCCCGTGCCGGGCCTGCCGGACATGGTCTTCGCCGCGAACGGGGCCACCGTCGTGGACGGCCGGGTGCTGGGCGCCCGCTTCCGCAACTCGGAGCGCGCCGCCGAAGGGCCCGCCTACGCCGAGTGGTTCCGCAGCCACGGCTTCCCCGAGGTGCGCGAGTCCGACCATGTGAACGAGGGTGAGGGCGACTACCTCGTCACCGGTCGCTGGCTGCTGGCCGGCTGCGGCTTCCGCTCCGACCCGGCGGGCCACCTCAAGGCGCAGGAGTTCTTCCAGCGCCCGGTGGTGAGCCTCACCCTGACCGATCCGCGCTACTACCACCTCGACACCGCTCTCGCCGTGCTCGACGACGACCAGATCATGTACAACCCCGCCGCGTTCTCCCCCGGCAGCCTCGCGGTGCTGCGCGACCTGTTCCCCGACGCGCTGATCGCCTCCGACGACGATGCGGCGGTCTTCGGCCTCAACGCGGTCAGCGACGGATACAACGTGGTCCTGGCACAGGCCGCGACCGGGCTGATCGAGCAGTTGCGCGCGCACGGCTTCCACCCCATCGGCATGGACCTGTCGGAACTGCTGAAGGCCGGCGGCGGCGTCAAGTGCTGCACGCAGGAGATCCGCACACCGCTCACCGCCCAGCACCGGACGGCCGTAGTTCCCGTGTAGCCGGGGGGCGCGGGATCCGGGCGACCGCCGCGGCGTCCGGCGGCCGTATGCGCCGGGCCCGCCCGGGGGCGACGGCGTCCGGCGCGGACGAGGGTGACACGGCCGGTTCGACGGCGCCGTTCACGAACGACACGAAGGTGTGCAGGGCGGCATTGGCGTTGTCCTTCCGCCAGGCCAGCGCCATCGGCACCGCGACCGGCACGGTGAAGGGCTTGAACACCACGCCCGGCACGGCCAGCAGCGCCGCCGACGGCTCGGTGACCAGCGTGATGCCCGCGCCCTGTGCCACGGCCGCCAGCATGTGGGCCTCGTCGGGTTCCAGCCGGCTGATCTCCGGCGCGGCACCCTGTCCGTACACCGCGCCGAGGATGGACTCCCACAGACCGCTGCGCTCACGCGGGAAGAACACCAGTGGCTCGCCGAGGAGTTCCGTCGGCGAGACGCCCGGCCGGTCCGCGAGCGGGTGGCCGGTCGGGACGGCGACGACCACCCGGTCGTAGGCGATGACGGAACACTGGAGGTCGTCGCCGTCGATCGGCGGCCGGATGAAGCCGGCGTCGATCGTGCGCAGCCGGATCCTCTCGACGTTCGAGTGCGTGTGGCCCGTCGCGGTCTCGACCGTCATGTGGGGATACCGCTCCCGGAATCGGCTGGTCAGTTCGGATGCCAGCCCGATGCCGCCCGAGCGGGAGTAGGAGAGAGTGAGCTTCCCGTTGTGACGGCCTGCAAGCACACTGGCGAAGCGGTCGAACTCCTCCGCGTGGGCCAGCAGTTGCCGGGCCTTCGGCACCAGTACCCGGCCCGCGGCCGTCAGGGCGACGCCCTGCCGGTCGCGCTCGAACAGCGGCATGCCGAGCCGGCGCTCCAGCGCCTTGATGCCCTGGGAGAGTCCCGGCTGCGTCATGTGCAGTCGCACCGCCGCCCTGCCGAAGCTCAACTCGTCGGCGACGGCGAGGAAGTAGCGCAGGCTGCGCAGGTCTCCGGTGGTGATGCCCTCGCCCTCGAAGGCGTTCTGACCGTTCACGTCGCACGCTCCAGCAGCCCACGGGTACGCAGCACGTACCGCTCCAATGGTGCGAAGAGAAGGAGTTCGACACAGATGCCGACGCACAGGATCAGCAGGATCGTCGCGAGGACCAGAGGCATGTCCTGCGCCACGCGCCCGTTCTCGAGCATCTGGCCCAGTCCGTACCCCATCTCCGGGGATCCCGCGATGAGTTCGGCGGCCATCAGGGACCGCCACGAGAACGCCCAGCCCTGTTTCAACCCCGCGAGGTAGCCGGGCAGGGCGGCGGGCAGCAGGATGTGACGCACTCCCCGCAGGCCGCGTGCGCCCAGCGACCGCCCGGCGCGCACGAACAGCGGCGGCACCTGGTCCATGCCCGCCACCAGCCCGTTGGCGATGGACGGTACGGCACCCAGCAGCACGACCGCGTAGATGGCCGTGTCCGTCAGGCCGAACCAGATGACCGCGGCCGGGACCCAGGCCACCGAGGGCAGGGACTGCAACCCGGTCAGGATCGGCCCGACCGCGGTCCTGACGGGACGCACACGCCACACGAACAGCCCGAGCGGCGTGCCGATGGCGATCGCCGCCAGGAAGCCGAGGGCTCCACGCGAGACGCTCTGCCCGATCACGCCCAGCGTGGTGCCCAGGTACCACTGCTCCACCAGGGCGTCCCACACCGCACGCGGGCCGGGCAGGACGTAGTCCGGCTTGACCCCCGAAAGGTGGACCAGCTCCCAGACCGTCAGGAACAGGGCGCAGGCGACCACGGGGGGCGCCACGCGCGCCAACAGCACTCTGCCCAGTCTGGCGCCGCCCTTGTGCTGGGTGCTCTGCAGAGCGTCGAGGCCGGTGCTCAGCCCGTGCAGGTCGGTGCTGTCCCGCGAGGTGTCCGGCGGGACGACTGGGGCTTCGGCAGCGTTCCGGGACCGTCTGGTGTCAGCTCCTGGCATGACGGCTTATTTCCTTGCGTAACTCTTCGGTGATTTCCTTCGACTTCTCCGCCACTGCCTCGTCCTCCAGACGCCTGGGGTACGTCAGGTCGATGCGCCACTCGCGGGCGATCCGGCCGGGCCGGGAAGCCATCAGCACCACCCGGCCGCCGAGCCGCACCGCCTCCCGGACGTTGTGGGTCACGAAGAGCACGGACAGACTGCGGGTGTCGGTGGCGGGCTGGTTCCACTCCTGCCACACCCTGATCAGTTCCTCGTGCAACAGGTCGCGGGTGATGGCGTCCAGCGCCGCGAACGGCTCGTCCATCAAAAGGACTTGTGATGACTGGGCCAGGGCGCGGGCCAGCGCGACGCGCTGGCGCATGCCGCCGGACAGCTCGTGCACCCGTTTGCCGTACGCGCCGCTGAGCCGGACGAGTCCCAGCAGACGCTCCGCCTCGGGGCGGCGCTCACGCCGGGGAACTCCTCTGAGCCTGAGCGCCAGTTCGACGTTCTTCCCGGCGGTCAGCCACGGAAACAGGGCATGCTCCTGGAACATCAGCGCCGGGCGCGGGCCCACCGCCGAGACCTCCCCCGCGCTGGGCTCGTCGATCCCCGCCGCCAGCGCGAGCAGGGTGGACTTGCCGCAGCCGGAGGCACCCAGGAGACACACGAACTCGCCGGGCGCGACGGCCAGACCGATGTCGTCGAGCACGAGCTGATCGCGGCCCGGGCGGCCGAAGAACTTGGTCACCCCACGGAGTTCCAGCGCGGGCGGGACGGCGACGGCACGCACCGGGGCCGTGACCGGGGCCGGCGGGGCGCCGGCCGCCGCGAGGGACTCGGCCGTACGCGGACTGTCGTACACCGGCCGGTTCACAAGCCGCCCCCGTAGCCGTCCGTGAAGGCGGCGCCCGCCATGCCCGCGGCCAGCGTGGCACCGTCGGCCGGGTCGATCAGCAGGAAGGATCCGGTGCGGCGCGAGTGCGCGTACCCGTCCATGGCGAGCGGCTCGGAGGTGTGCAGCACGACCGTCGCGATGTCGTTGGCCGTCAGTGACTCCGGCCGGGGGCGGCGCGCCAGGCCGTGCGCCGTGTCGATCCGGTAGGGGAGGTCCTTGACGACCGCCCTGACGGTGCGCGTGGTGTGCTTGAGCAGTACGTGATCCCCCACGGCCAGGGGACGCTCATGCAGGTGGCACACCGTCGCCTCGACGCGCCGGGTGAGTTCGGGCGCGGCCCCGGTCGGCACGACCAGGTCACCGCGCGCGACGTCCAGGGCGTCGGCGAGCAGGACGGTCACGGACTCGGGAGCCGAGGCACGCGGGACGGGGACGCCCAGGGCGTCGATCCCCGCGATGGTCGTCACCTGGCCGGAGGGCAGCAGGGTGACGGACTCTCCGACGCGGAAGCTGCCGGCGGCGATCTGGCCCGCGTATCCGCGGTAGTCGGGGTGCTCGGCGGTCTGCGGCCGGATCACGTACTGCACCGGGAAGCGTGCCTGGTGCCCGGACAGGTCGCGGCTCACCGGGACGGTTTCCAGGTGTTCGAGGACGGTGGGGCCGCCGTACCAGTCCATGTTCGCGGACGGCTCCACGACGTTGTCCCCCGCCAGCGCGGAGATCGGGATCGTGGTGATCTCGGGAACGCCCAGGTCGGTCGCGTACGCGGTCAGTTGCACCGCGATCCGCGCGAACACCGACTCCTCGTATCCGGCGAGGTCCATCTTGTTCACGGCGAGCACCACGTGCGGGACCCGCAGCAGGGCGGCGATGGCGACATGGCGGCGGGTCTGCTCCACCACCCCCTTGCGGGCGTCGACGAGGACGACGGCCAGGTCGGCGGTGGAGGTGCCGGTGACCATGTTCCTGGTGTACTGCTCGTGGCCCGGGGAGTCGGCCAGGATGAACCGGCGCCGCGGGGTGGCGAAGTAGCGGTACGCCACGTCGATGGTGATGCCCTGCTCGCGTTCGGCGCGCAGACCGTCGGTCAGCAGAGCGAGGTCCGGGGTGTCCCGGCCTCGGTTGCGGGAGGCCTGCTCAACGGCCTCCAACTGGTCGGCCAGCACACTCTTGGAGTCGTACAGAAGCCGTCCGACCAGCGTGGACTTGCCGTCGTCGACGGAGCCCGCGGTGGCGAAGCGCAGCAGCGTGGTGGTGTCCGCCGGCCCCTCGGCGGGCTGCTCGGTGGTCGTCCCCATGTCTAGAAGTACCCTTCGCGCTTGCGGTCTTCCATCGCCGCCTCGGAGAGCTTGTCGTCGGCGCGCGTGGCGCCCCGCTCGGTCAGCCGGGTGGCGACGATCTCCGTGATGACCTGCTCGACGGTCCTGGCGTCCGAGTCCACCGCTCCGGTGCAGGACATGTCCCCGACCGTCCGGTAGCGGACCAGTCGCTTCTCCCCCGCTTCCGAGGCGGTGGGTCCGCCCCACTCCCCCGCGGTCAGCCACATCGCGGAGCGCCGGAACACCTCCCGTTCGTGGGCGAAGTAGATCTCCGGCAGCTCGATCCGCTCACGCTGGACGTACTGCCACACATCCAGTTCCGTCCAGTTGGACAACGGGAAGATCCGCACGTGCTCGCCCGGGGCGTGGCGGCCGTTGTAGAGCTGCCACAGCTCGGGACGCTGGCGGCGCGGATCCCACTGCGAGAACTCGTCCCTCAGGGAGAACACCCGTTCCTTGGCCCGCGCCTTCTCCTCGTCCCGGCGTGCGCCGCCGAAGACCGCGTCGAAGCGGTGCTGCCGGATGGCCTCGGTCAGCGGGATGGTCTGGAGCGGGTTGCGGGTGCCGTCGGGGCGTTCGCGCAGGACTCCGCGGTCGATGTAGTCCTGCACGTCGGCCACGAGCAGCCGCAGCCCGTACCGGGCCACCGTGCGGTCCCGGAAGGCGACCACCTCCGGGAAGTTGTGCCCGGTGTCCACGTGCAGCAGCGGGAACGGGACCGGTGCCGGGGCGAAGGCCTTCAGCGCCAGGTGCAGCATGACGATGGAGTCCTTGCCGCCGGAGAACAGCAGCACGGGGTTCTCCAGCTCGCCCGCCACCTCACGGATGATGTGCACCGCCTCCGACTCCAGCGAGTCCAGATGGCTCCAGCCCCGCGACACCGGCGTGTGCGAGTGAGCTGCGGTCGCCCGCGTCACGACAACCCCCTCACGATCAGCAGAGCGTGGAGCGACACGGCGGACTCCTGCACCGTCTGGTTCTGCGTCTCGATGCGCAGGTCCGGGGACTCGGGCACCTCGTAGGGGTCGTCCACCCCTGTCAGGCCGGTCAGTTCGCCCGCGGCCTGCCGGGCGTACAGCCCCTTCACATCGCGCTCGGCACACACCTCCACGGGCGTGGCGACGTGCACCTCCAGAAAGGCGGTCCCGCTCTGTTCATGGCGCTTGCGCACCGCCTCGCGGCTGTCCCGGTACGGGGCGATCACCGGGACGAGTGCGATGATCCGGTTCCGGGCGAGGATCTCGGCGACCAGCCCGATGCGCTGTACGTTCGTGTAGCGGTCCTCGCGGCTGAAGCCGAGGCCGGCCGAGAGGAACGAGCGGATCACGTCACCGTCGAGCACCTCGACGCGATGCCCGTCGCCGCGCAGCCGTTCGGCGAGCGCGGTGGCGATGGTGGTCTTGCCGGAGCTCGGCAGTCCGGTCAGCCAGACGGTACAACCCTGGTGTAAGACAGCCGTCATACCCCCGCGCCCTCCTCGGCGACCGGCCAGTCGGGGCAGACCCGGGCGAACGCCGCCCGGAACCGCTCGTGCAGCTCCGGCGCGCAGACGGCCAGGTCGGGCAGCATCGGATCCGCCCGGTTGTAGCGCGGCACGCTGCCGTCGAGCCTGAGAACGGTGCAGCCGTAGTGGGCGGCGACCGCCGCGGGCGCCGCCGAGTCCCACTCGTACTGGCCGCCGGCGTGCACGTAGAGATCCGCCTCGCCGAGCACGACGGATGCCGTCTTGGCCCCGGCCGAGCCCTGGGGCACGAGATCTGCGCCCAGTTCCCCGGCCAGACGTGTGACGAACTCGGGCGGCCGGGTGCGGCTGACCAGCATCCGGGGACGCCGCCGGACGGCCGCCCGGGGCGGCACCGGGTCGTCGGTGCACAGGACGGTGCCGCGTGCGGGCAGGGCGACGGCCCCCGCCCTCACCTCGCCTTCCTCCCACAGCGCCACGTGCACGGCCCAGTCCTCGCGCGGAGGCTCGGCGAACTCCCGGGTGCCGTCGAGCGGATCGATGATCCAGACCCGGCGCGCCCGCAGCCGGCCGCGGTCGTCGGCCGCCTCCTCCGAGAGGACCGCGTCGTACGGCCGGTGCCGCTTGAGCAGGTCGGCAAGGACGGACTGGGCACCACGGTCCCCGGCCGCCTTCAGCTCGCGCGGGTCGTTGTCCGGCGTCGCCGCCGCCCTGATCGCCATGAGCCGCGCGCCCGCCTCCTCGGCGCAGGCGCGCGCGAAGGCGTGGTCGTCCTGCTGCGCCTCACCCGTGTCGTGTGTGTCAGTGGTACTCATGTGTTCTCCCCGTGCTGGTCTTGCCCGGCCCCGGCCCCGCAGAGCCCTGCGGTCCGAGAACTCGTTGGAGGAAGGTGCGGGTGCGTTCCTGGCGGGGATCGTCGATGACCTGCGACGGCAGGCCCTCCTCGACGATCACGCCGTCGTCCATGAAGACGACGCGGTCGGCCACGTCCCGGGCGAACGCCATCTCGTGCGTGACCACGAGCATCGTCATGCCGTCCAGCCCCAGGTCGCGCATGACGGTGAGTACCTCGCCGACGAGCTCGGGGTCGAGGGCGGAGGTCGGCTCGTCGAAGAGCATCACGCTGGGGTTCATCGCCAGCGCTCGGGCGATGGCGACGCGTTGCTGCTGCCCGCCCGACAGCTGCGCAGGGTAGGCGTCGGCCTTGTCCACGACGCCGACGCGGTCCAGGCAGTCACGCCCGACGCGCTCCGCCTCGGCGCGGTTCCGCTTCAGGACGCGCCGCTGGGCGATGGTCACATTTCCCAGCGCCGTCAGGTGCGGGAACAGATGGAACATCTGGAAGACCATTCCCATGCGTCGGCGGGCCGCGTCCAGGTCGGTGTCGGGGTGGTTCATACGGACACCGTCGACCCGGACGACGCCCGAGGTGGGCTCCTCCAGCATGTTCACGCAGCGCAGCAGCGTGGACTTGCCGGACCCGGAGGGGCCGATGACGCACACGACCTCGCCGGGCGCGATGCTCAGGTCGACTCCCTTGATGACGTCGAGCCCTCCGTACGACTTGTGCAGTCCGACCACTTCGACGGCTGGTTGAGCCGTGGCCATGCGTCAGCCCCTTTCGGCGCGGCGGCTCTCCAGCCGACGCACCAGGATCCCGAGCGGGACGGTGATGAGGAGGTAGCCGAGGCCGGCCACCACGAGCGGGGTGGAATCGGCCTGGTCGGCCGCCACGTCGGAGCCGAACTTGGCGAGTTCGGTGGTGGCCGCCGTGACCCCCAGGACGAACGCCAGCGATGAGTCCTTGAAGAGCAGGACGAGTTCGTTGGTCAGTGGCGGCACGACGATACGCAGGGCCTGCGGCACCACGATCGAGACCATGGCCCGGGTGTGCGACATGCCCAGGCAGCGGGCGCTCTCCATCTGGCCCTTGGGCACGGCCTGGATGCCGGCCCGGAAGGTCTCGGCCATGTACGCCGCCGAGACCAGGCCCAGTGCCAGCGCCACCTGACCGTAGATGTCCCCGGGCAGCGTGAATCCGGGAAAGGCGACCGGGATCCCGAAGCCGATGATCAGGAAGATCACCAACGCCGGCAGTCCCCGGAAGATCTCTATGTAGAGCAGCGCGGTCCAGCGGTGCAACGGTACGGAGGACAGACGCATCAGGGCCAGCACGAGCCCGAGCAGGAAGCCGAGGACGTAGCCGCAGAGTGTGTAGATGACGGTGTTGCGCAGCGCCACCGTGAGCAGGTCGGGGAAGGTCTCGCGGGCGACGCCCAGGTCGAGGAAGTGCTCCTGGACGGCGGCCCAGTCGACCTGCAGGGCCGGCGCGGCGACAACGGTCACGAACACCGCGTACTGCACGATCAGGCTGACGCGTCTGCGGCGGCGCGGGCTGGAACCGGCTGTCGCGGAGGGTGCGGGAGCGGGGTCGAGGTTCAGGGGAGCTGCGGACGTCTTTGCCATGGCTCCCTCAGTGAGTCGCGCTCTGCTCGGGTGGGACACCGAGCCACTTCTGGTGGAGTCGGGCGTAGCTGCCGTCCCGCTTCGCTTCAGCGATCACCTCGTTGAGCACCTTCAGCAGGTGCTCACTGCCCTTCTTCTTCACCACGAAGCCGTAGTGCGCTCCGGTGCTGATGGGCTCTCCGGCCGTGAACTTCCCGGCCAGTTCGGGCTTCTTGAGCCAGCTGGTGACCACGGGGAGGTCCTGCACGATGACGTCGACGCTCCCCGAGCGCAGGGCGGTGAGCTGCTTGCCGGAGTCCTTGTACTCCTGAGGCTCGATGCCCTTGTCCACCGCGGCCTTCATGCTCGTGGTGCCGGTCAGCACGCCGACGCGCAGTTGGCCGGCTTCGGCCTCGTCGAGCGTGGCCACCGGCTTGTCCTCGGGGCTCATCAGGCTGAGCGCCTCGTCGAAGTACGAGTCCGAGAAGGCGACGTTCTTTCTGCGCTCCTCCGTGATCGTGATGCCGGCCGCCGCGACGTCGCACCTGCCGGAGTTGAGCGCCGCTCCGCTCCGGATCGGGTCGAAGTCGATGTCGACGATCTCCTGCTTCACCCCGAGCCGCTCGGCCACCTTGTCCATCAGCGAGATGTCGAAGCCGACGACCTTGCCGTCCCGGGTGAAGGAGAAGGGCTCGTAGGGCACGTTGGTGCAGACCACGATCTTCCCGGCCTTGACCAGCGTGACATTCTTGACCAGCGGTGACGCGGCCTTCTCGGTGGCCGTGCCACCGCAGGACGCGGTGAGGAGAGCCACCGACAGCATCGCGCCGCCGACGGCCCGGCGGCGTCTGTGGTGGGGCGACGCCGTCACGGAGTCTTCTGCCCTTGCGTCTCGCCGGCATCGACGACTTCCACGTCGAGCTTCTCCGCGAGGGCGCGGGCCACGTCGTGGACGACGGCCGGGTCCTGGCCGGGCTGCCAGGGGTGCCACACGGACAGCAGGCCGGTGAAGTCGAAGCCCTTCTCACCGGAGACGACGTCCGTGCCGGGCTTGGCCACCGGGAAGTACGTGCGGAAGTACGGCGAGTGCATGGCCTCGCCCACGCTGTTGCGCACGACCCGCCCGTTGCGGTAGACGACCTTGGCGCACACGGTCATCCGGGGCGACTGCTTCCGGTTCTCCTGGGCGAGGATGTCCTCGACGCTCTCGCCGCACGCCGCGCGCAGGAACATGCGCACGAAGTCGATGGCGTAGACGTCCTTGATGTGCCGGTAGACGTGACCGCCGGAGACGCGGATCGAGAACTCGACGACCCGGTAGCGCCCTTCGGCGTCCTGCCGCATCTCGGCGTTGAACAGGCCGTGCTTCACGCCGAGCGCACGGGTGATGCTCGCGGCGATGCCGGCGACCTCGTCCTCGTGCTCCGGGGTCTTGAACGGCAGCGTGTACAGGTCCTCTTCGAAGTGCGGGCCGGCCGAGTGCTTCTTGTTGTGGACGCCGCCGAGGATGAACTGCCCGTCGAGTACGACGCCGTCGAGAGTGATCTCCTCGCCCGGCAGGTACTCCTCGAGGACCGCCCAGGACTCCGGGGCGCCGGAGAAGTAGAAGTTGCGTCCGCTTTCGATGTAGCCCTGGATCACCTTGAGCGAGGCCCTCAACCGGTCCACGTCGCTGACGAGTTCGACGCAGTCGCTGGCGGCGGCCCGGGTCGGCTTCACCATGAGCGGCAGTCCTCGGGCGGTGGCCGCCTGGACGGCCGACTCGATGTCGGTGACCGGGTGGAACCAGACCGAAGGGATGTCGTGCTCGGCCAGGAACGTCCGCTGGCGCAGCTTGTCGCGGCAGATGCGGGCGGCCTCGGGGATCGCCCAGTCGAGGCCGAGTTCCGCGTTGGCGTCCTCGACGATCTCGATGTCCGGCTCGATGAAGGTGACGACGGCGGAGGCGCCGCGTTCCCGGGCGGTCTCGACGGCGGCCTTCACGAAGTCACGCTGGTCGGAGTCGTGCGGGAGCCGGCGTACGGAGGCGAAACGGGGGTCGTTCGCCCAGGGCTCCGTGTCAACGGTGAGGAGGTGGGTCCGTATGTCCAGGTCGAGCAGGGTCTGAACGTGGTCCGGGGACGTGCTCAGCCCGCGTCTCATCACGAGGACGAGGGTGCGTGTCCGGTCGGTGACCTTTGTCATGCGGCTTCGGAGCTCCTTGGTTCGGCGTACGAGGGAACAGAGTCCGCGGGCGACGGCCCAGGGCGGGGTTCTGGCCGGGGCTCAGGCGGGGTAGCCGTACAGCTCCAGGGCCTTGGCCAGGCGCTCGTGCGCGAGCTGTTCGACCCGTGGGGTGAACGCCTCCCGCCAGCTGCCGATCTGGCCCTTGAAGAAGGAGAAGGAGTCCCTGCGGAAGATCCCGTCGGAGGTCTTCTCGGGGTCCGCGTCGGCACCGACGAACTCGATCACACGCCGTACCACGTCGAGCTGGGCCTCGGCCGAGCCACCGCCCTGCGCCCCCACCATTTCCTCGAACGATATGTTGCAGACCTTGGGGTGGTTCAGCAGCCAGAGCATCCGCTCATGGTCGCCGCTGCCCGGGAAGGCCGGATCCGACAGCGCGTAGAGAAGGCGCTCCTCCAAGGATCCCTTGGCGGCCAGAATGTTGTTGAAAACCTGGAACTCGCTGAAGTTGCCGAATCCCTGAGCGGTCCTCCCGAGCAGGAAGTTCACCATCGAGAGAACCATGTCCCGGGGATCGCGGTACATGAAGAGGATGCGCGGCTCACCGGTCCGGGACCATTCCTCGATGAATTTCCCATCGACCTTCTTGATGTCGAGTTCCGGAACGATCCAGCAGGTGTTCTCCGGCGTCCAGGAGAAAGGTGTGTCCGAGGTGCGCCGCAGGGCGTTGTCGACGGCTTCGGTATGAGTGAGCTGAGCGCCGTAGCGGTTGACCAGAGGCATTCCGAGACGCTGTTGCCAGGCCCAGCCGAGCGCCTCCCAGGCCTGGTCCGCGCCGGCCCGGTAGGCCTCTTCCCCCTGCTTCTTGAGGGCTTCGGCCGCATGGTCGCCGTGCACCATGCGCACGACTCGATCACGCGTCTCGTCACCCAGAACCGGCCGGATTTCCTGTGGGATCCTGGACTGGCCGTAGATCTTGTAGCCGAGAGCCAGCATCAGCTCCTGTACGAGATGGGTGCCGGATTTCATCAGCGAGACAACAATGACTCTTTCCGCCCGAATACCGCTGACATCCGGAACCTGTTGCTGCACAGCCATCCCCTCACTTGCCAGCCGATGACTTTTGTCAATCAACGGACAACTCTGACTCTAATGTTGATTAAATCGTTGCAAGCCCTTGACATCAATGTCAACCAAAGAAACTTCTGCCCCATCCGTCCAGGGCGCCTTTCAGCCAAGAATGTTTCACCTTTGACACCCTCCCCACCCCCACGGCACTGATAAGTGCCCCTTATGGCGAAAAGGGGCGAACGGAACAATCACCTCACCCCGTGGCGCCGGGTCACCCCCGTGAACTCGCACCGCTCATAACGTTTGCTTTCGCTTAGCCGCCGCAAAGAAATGGAGGGGGGTATTCCGGGCGGCGGGGGACGGTGCGCATTGCAGCTTGCGTCGGCCATCCGATTGTCCGAGAAGCCCCCGTGAAGGCACATCGACCGGCCGATTCGCCCAGAATCCCCGACTCACCCTTGACGACCGCACCGAGTTCAGCACTCACGGATGGGGCGTAAGATCGGAATTCCCGTCAGCTCGCCTGGCCGTACGTCCGAACAGGAACAGCGCATGATGCACCTCACCGTCCTGGGCGGCTGCGGAGCATGGCCGGTCAAGGACCAGCCGTGCAGCGGATATCTGGTGGAGAGCGAGGGTTTCCGCCTGTTCGTCGACCCCGGTTACGCGACGTTCCCCGCGCTCCAGGAGCATCTGACGGCCGAGCAGGTCGACGCCGTCCTGGTCACGCACGGGCACCCGGACCACTGCGCCGACCTCAATCCCCTGCTGCGTGCCCGCGCCCTCACCGAGGAGCCACCGGCCGCCCTGCCCGTGTACACGCTGCCCTCGGCGCTGGACGCCGTGCTCTCCCTGGACCGTCCCGGGATGCTGAGGGGCTCCTTCGAACTGCGCGAGTTCCAGGGCGGCGACAGCTTCGAGATCGGCCCCTTCCGTATCGACACGCGCCTGCTGCCGCACTTCGTCCCGAACGCGGGCGTACGACTGACCGCGGGCGGCACGTCCCTGGCCTACACCGGGGACACCGGGCCCAGTCCCGAGGTGACCGCCTTGGCGCGGGACGCCGACGTGCTGCTGTCCGAAGCCACGTATGTCGATCAAGTACCGCGTGCCGACGAGGAGTTCCTCTTGAGCGCACGTATGGCGGGTGAGTACGCTGAGGCGGCCGGGGCAGCACGGCTACTGCTCACACATCTGTGGCCGGGCACCGGTCAGGCACCAGCCGTGAGCGCGGCTGCCCGGGCCTTCACCGGACCGATCGACGTGGCGCGCCCCGGCCTCGTGGCCCATGTCCCCGCGGCCGTCTCCCCTCCCTCCGCCGGTCTCCACACCTGACCTCGAGGACCCGCATGCGCCTTGCCCCGTTACCGTCAGTGCCCCTGATCCGGCTGGCCGCGGCGGTGGTGGCGCTCACCGTCGCACTGAGCCTGCTGGCGGGATGCGGATACGGAAAGAACCGGCCGATCGCGGCGGACGCGGCGGGGGCACCCGCCCGGGGCCCCAAGCTCTCCGTCGACACCGTGCGCGTCGGCTACCTGCCCAACCTCACCCATGCCACCGCGCTCGTGGGCCTCGAGCGGGGCTTCTTCGCCCGGGAGCTGAAGGGCACCGCGCTCGCTCCCCGCAGCTTCAACGCCGGCCCGGCCGTGATCGAGGCCCTCAACGCCGGTTCCGTGGACATCGCGTGGACCGGACCGTCACCCGCGATCAACGGATATCTGCGGTCGGGCGGGGACGCGCTGCGGATCGTGGCGGGCGCGGCCTCCGGCGGAGTGCGGCTCGTGGTGAACCCCGACCGCATTCGCTCCCTGAACGAGGTGAAGGGCAAGCGGATCGCCACGCCGCAACTGGGCAACACCCAGGACGTGGCGTTCCTGCACTGGGCGGCGAGCCGTGGGTGGAAGATCGACCCGGTGACCGGCCGGGGTGACGTCTCCCTGATCCGCACCGACAACCGGGTGACGGTGGACGCCTTCCGTTCCGGATCGCTGGACGGTGCCTGGGTTCCCGAGCCGACTGCCTCGATCCTGGTCGCGGAGGGCGCGCGCGTGCTGCTGGACGAGGCGGACCTGTGGCCCGATCGCCGGTTCGTCACGACGAACGTCATCGTCTCGCCCAGGTTCCTGGCGAAACACCGGGACGTGGTCGACGCGGTCGTACGGGCTTCCGTCGCCGCCAATGCCTGGATCGCCGAACACCCCGAAGAAGCCAGGACCACGGCCGGCGCCCACCTCGAGCGCTTGACGGGGCAGGCGCTTCCCGCCGCCGTGCTCGACGCCGCCTGGCAGGGCATCACGTTCACGAACGATCCGCTGGCCCCGACCCTGCGCGCCCAGGCCCGGCACGCCGCCCGGTTGCACCTGCTCGAATCGGATGACCTGACGGGGATCTACGATCTTGGCCCGCTCAAGAGGGCCTTGCGGTCCGCGGGGCTTCCGCCGGTCACGGATGATGGGCCCTGACCCCGGCGGCGGACCTCCCCACTCCTGAGGCGCCGCGCCGCCGGATCACTTCTCACCCGCGAGGTCGAGACCGTCCGGAGCCGTCGGAGCCGTCGCAGCTGTCGGAGCGGTCGGCACGGGCGACACTCCGGGCGGAGTGGCCGGCGCGGTGGCCCCCCTCGTGGTATCGCGCCACGGCCGGGCGATGGGTGCGGCCACCGCCTGCCACCAAGGCTGCCCGGGAAGCTTCCCAGCCGGTTCGAAGGGCTCGCCCGGCCGGGGGAACGCCACGTCCTGTCCCGCCTCCCCGGCCAGGTCCTTCGTCCACTCCCCCGGCTCCGCCCAGGCATGGGTGGCGAGGTTGAACGTGCCCCAGTGGATCGGCAGCAGCACGCCGTGCGGCTTGCCTCCTTGCAGGTCGAGGTGAGCCCGGAGCCCTTCCGGGGGCGTCATGTGGATGTCGGGCCAGAAGTCGGAGTAGGCGCCGATCTGGATCATCGTGGCGTCGAACGGCCCGTGCTCGGCGCCGATCTCCTTGAAGCCCTCGAAGTAGCCGGTGTCGCCACTGTGGTAGATCCGGTGCTCCTCGCCGGCGACGACCCAGGAGGCCCACAGCGTGTGCTGGGTGTTGCGCAGGCCCCGGCCGCAGAAGTGCCGGGCCGGGGTGGCGGTCAGGGCGAGGCCGCCGATCTTCGTGGTCTCGTGCCAGTCCAGTTCGCGCAGCCGGTCGGCGGACACGCCCCAGTGCTCCAGGTGCGCGCCGACGCCGAGCGGCACGGCGAACAGGGTGTCCGTGCCGGCCAGGGCCTTGATGGTGGGCATGTCCAGGTGGTCGTAGTGGTCGTGCGAGATGACCACCACGTCGACCGGGCCGAGCGCGGCCAGCGGCAGGGGCGCCGGGTGCAGCCGCTTGGGTCCGGCGAAGGGGAACGGGGAGCAGCGCTCGCCCCACACCGGGTCGAACAGGACCCGTCGGCCGTCGATCTCCGCGAGCACGCTGGAGTGCCCCATCCAGGTCAGCCGCAGCCCGGTGGCCGGGGGCCGGGCGATGTCGGCGAGGGTGGTGGAGTGCATCGGCACCGTGCCCTTGGGGCTGCGGCGGGGCCGGGTCTCCTTGTCGAAGAAGACCTTCGCGAAGTCCAGGGTGGAGCCCGAGGGCCGGGTCCGCGCGGGGCCGCCGGGGTTCTGGAAGACCCCGTCCTCGAAATGGGGTGATCTGCGGATGCGCGCCATGCGCTCACCGCGCGGATCCGCGCCGAACGCCCCGGGCCGCAGCGCACGGAGCCCGGTGCTCAGGGAACGGAAACCGGCCACGGTACCTCCAAGTGGAGTCGGTCAGGCTTTCCATTATGGTCGGCCCCTCCGACAACACCGGGGCACAGGGGTCCCTCCGAGCGTGATACTGACCCTTGATTCAGTAACACCGTCAGCGACCCCGGCGAAGGAGCCCGTATGGCCGGCCCCCTGCTGTCCCTCACCTGGACCGACCACCTCACCGGTCACCAGGGCTTTCTGGTCGTGGACCGGCTGGTGCGCGGTGTCGCCAGCGGCGGTCTGCGGATGCGCGCGGGCTGCACCCTGGAGGAGGTCACCGGCCTGGCCCGCGGGATGACCATGAAGGAGGCCCTGCACTACGACCCCGAGAGCCGCTACGTCCCGCTCGGCGGTGCGAAGGGCGGCATCGACTGCGACCCCCGGGACCCGGAGGCGTACCCCCTGCTCGTGCGCTATCTGCGCGCGATGCGGCCGTACATCGAGAGCTGCTGGACGACAGGCGAGGACCTCGGGCTCACCCAGGACCTGGTGGACCGGGCCGCCGCCGAGGCGGGGCTGGTCTCCTCCATACAGGCCGTGTATCCGCTGCTGGACGACGAGGCCGAGGCGCGGCGGCGGCTCGGGGACGCGTTCGCGGTCGAGGTGGACGGCCTCGGTCTCGACGAGCTGGTCGGCGGCTGCGGTGTGGCCGAGGCGGCCCTCACGGCCCTGGACCGGGCCGGCGTGCCGTACGCGGGGACGCGGGTCGCCCTCCAGGGGCTGGGCACGATGGGCGGGGCGACCGCCCGCTTCCTCACGCGCGCGGGGCTCACGGTCGTGGCCGTCGCCGACCTCAAGGGCACGATCGCCAACCCGGCGGGCCTGGACGTCGAGGCGCTGCTCGCCGCGCGGGACGCCCACGGCACCGTGGACCGCTCCGCGCTGCGGCCCGGCGACCGCGACCTGCCCGGCGACGCGTGGCTGTCGGCCGACACGGACGTCCTGGTACCCGCGGCCGTCTCGTACGCGATCGACTCCGGGAACCAGGAGCGGATCACCGCCCGCTGGGTCGTCGAGGCGGCCAACATGCCGGTACGACCGGAGGCGGAGCTGCTGCTGGCCGCGCGCGGGGTGACCGTGCTGCCGGACGTGGTGGTCAACTCCGGCACGAACGCCTGGTGGTGGTGGACGCTCTTCGGGGACATCGGCGCCGACGCGGAGGAAGCGTTCGCCCACACCCGTGGCTCGATGCGGACCCTGGTCGAGCGGATGCTGGCCCGCGCGCAGGCCGACGGGACGACACCGCGAGCCGCCGCGCACGCGATCGCGGCGGACCGGCTTCCGGTGATCGCGGAGCGCTTCGGCTGGTACCGCTGAGGGACGGCGAACCGGCCGAATCCACACGTCAAGGGGGTGCACGCGCGTGTGTAGGGTGACGGCGTGACGAGAGTCCGGTTGAGCGTGGCGGAACGGCGCGGTGATCTGCTGCGGGCCGCCGTCGAGCAGATCGAGGCCCGGGGTGTGACGGCGGTCCGCATCGCCGACATCGCCTCGGTGCTCGGTGTGAGCAACGCGCTGGTCCTCTATCACTTCTCGACGAAGGAACAGCTGGTCGCCGCCGCGTTCCGGCACGCGGCGGAGGGCGACCTCGCGCATCTGCGCAAGCTGCTGGGACGCCGTACGTCGGCGCTGCGCCGGCTGCGGTCGGCCGTACGGTGGTACGCCCCGACGGGCCAGGCCAAGGGCTGGCGGCTGTGGATCGAGGGCTGGGCGGCGGCGCTGCGCGAGCCCGCGCTGCGGGAGGTCGCCCAGGAGCTCGACCGGCAGTGGAAGGCGGCCATCGCCGAGGTCATCGCGGAGGGCGTCGCGGTCGGCGAGTTCCACTGCCCCGACCCGCACGGCACGGCCCTGCGCCTGACCGCCCTGCTCGACGGTCTCGCCGTCCAGCTGACGTCCTACGAGGGCGCGGTGCCACGGGCGCGGGCGCAGGAGTGGGTGGAGGACGCGCTGTCCCGCGAACTGGGTCTGGACTCAGCGGCCTTGCCGTGAGCCGGTCACACCCGGGCACCCCCGCCCCAGCGCACTCACGCCACCGAACCGATCCGCATCCTGATGTCCTCCGGCGACAGCGCCCCCTTGGCCGTCACATGGTCCCCCGACGACTCCCCGCGCAACCGGCGCCCGATCCACGGCACCAGGAACTCGCGCGCCCAGTGGACGTTGTCCCGCCGGACGTCGAGGGTGCCGCGGGGCGGCAGCGGGGGCCACTCCTGCTCGGGGTCGGCCGGCACCTCGAGGCCGAGCACCTGACCCGCCCGGAGCGCCACGCGCGTGTGCCCGTCGGGCGACAGGTGCAGCCGGTCGGCGTCCCAGGCCCGACGGTCCTGGACACTGCGCAGGGACCACAGGTCGAGCACCGGGCAGCCGTACCGGTCGGCGACGGCCCGGACATGCCCGTTGTACGTGGCGATCTTGCCGCGCAGATGCTTGAGCACGGGCACGCCACGGGTGTCGAACCCGGTCGTCACCATCACCGTGCCGGCCACCGCGGTCAGCTGGGCGATGGCCCGTTCGAACCGCTCGGCCACCTCGTCCGGGTCGGTGCCGGGCCGGATGATGTCGTTGCCCCCGGCGCAGAAGGAGACGAGGTCCGGGGCCATGTCTACGGCCCTCGGAAGCTGGTTCGCCACGATCTGGTCGAGGAGTTTTCCGCGTACGGCGAGGTTGGTGTACCGGAAGTCGCCTTCGGGCCTGCGGTCGGCGAGCAGCACGGCGAACCGGTCGGCCCAGCCGACGAACGCCCCGTCGGGGCCGGGATCACCGACGCCCTCGGTGAAGCTGTCCCCCACCGCCACGTACGACCCGATCACTGCTCTGCTGTCACTCTTCGAATCGTCTGCCACAGCAGCTCATGATTCACCCTCGAATGTGACCTACGCGACCGTAGGCAGGGGTTGACGGGCGGTGAGATAAGCCACTCCTAAAGTGTTCGCCAACTCCGGAATAGGCCACCCTTCAGGGATGTTGCGGGGTCAGTCGCCAGACCCGGAAGCCCGTGATCCGGAAGTGGCTCCACACGGTCCGGAAGGCGAAGTGCCCGCTCGTGTACGGCTGCGGGTCGGTGTAGTCGAAGACGAGCCGCCCGTTGTTCCACCAGCGCACCGTCGACCCGTCGGAGACGATCCGGACCCGGTTCGGCTCGCCCGGGACCAGCAGCGGCTCGGTGTAGTCGTAGACCAAGGGGCGCACACCGGCCTGGCCGACGTAACGCCGCAGCCGGGTCGTGGTGTTGTAGTTGGCGCCGAACCCGGCGTAGTACGTCGTCAGGTGGTCGTACTCCTCCAGCGCCCCGCCACGCGGCGTCGCGAAGAGGTCGCCCGGGGAGCGGACGTCGGTCGCGTTCCAGAAGTTGTTGAGGTCCGAGACCCGGTCGTTCACCCCGCCCTCGGAGACGGGCGTGGCGGTGTACTCGAGGACGTACGGCCCTTCGAGGCGACGCCGGAACCAGACGGTCGCTCCGCTCGGCACGTCGATGTCCAGGACGCCGCGGGAGGCGGTGACCGTGCCGCCGCCCTGGAGTTCGGTCGCCCACTGGGCGAGGCCGTGGCAGAAGTCGTCGTGGGCGATCAGGCGGCGGTGACGGGGCGCGGCGTTCGCGGTCGCCGTCGGGGCGAGGGCGGCCAGGGCGGCTCCGGCCGCCAGGGCTCCGAACGTTCTCCGGGTGGTCGGCACGGGACACAGCTCCTTCAGAAAGCGCTTGCACTCACGACGGGATCACTGTGTCCCAACTGCCGCTTCCTGTCGATCCCTTGAGGCCCTTGAGGCGAAAGGCGATCGACGGCCGCACACACCGAAGGCCGGACCCGGGGATCGGGGTCCGGCCTTCGGCCGCGTGTCAGGCAGGTGTCGTGCGATCGGTCAGCCCACGGAGACGCCGTGCGAGCGCAGGTAGGCGACCGGGTCCACGTCCGAGCCGTAGTCGGGCGAGGTGCGGATCTCGAAGTGCAGGTGCGGCCCGGTCACGTTGCCGGTCGCACCGGACAGACCGATCTGCTGCCCGGCCGTCACGGTCTGGCCGGCCGAGACGGAGAGCTGGGACAGGTGGGCGTACTGCGCGTACTTGCCGTCCTCGAGCTGGATGACGACCTGGTTGCCGTACGCGCCGCCCCAGCCGGCGGAGACGACCGTGCCCGCGCCGACGGCCTTGAGCGAGGTGCCGGTCGGGACGACGAAGTCGACACCGGTGTGGTAGCCGCTGGACCACATGCTGCCGGACATGTGGTACGGGGTGCCGACGGCGGCGCCGTCCACCGGGAGGCTGAAGCCGGAGGCCTCGGCGGCCGGCTTGGCGGCGGCCGGCTTCGCGGCGGTGTCGGCCTTGGAGGACGACTCGACGGCGGACGACTTCTCGGCCGACGCCTTCGGCTTCTCGGCCGCCTTCGGCGCGGACGACTGCGTCTTGGGCGCGCTCGCCGCCTTGTCGCCGACCGAGAGCTCGAGACCTGGGTGGATCAGCGACGGGTCGGAGCCGACCACGTCACGGTTGTCGTCGTAGAGCTTCTTCCAGCCGCCGCTGACGTTCTGGTCGTCGGCGATCTTCGCGAGATAGTCGCCGGCCTTCACGGTGTACGTGTGGGCGCCCGTGGCCTTTTCGGCGGCCTTCTTCTCAGCGGCCGGAGCGGACTGGACGGCCTTTTCCGGAGCCGACTGCGGGGTCGCGGCGTGGGCGCCGGCGGCACCCATGAGCGGAAGGGCGAGGGCGGCCCCGCCGGTTCCGGCGACGGCTATGGAGCGGGTGAAACGCTGGGACTTCGGGCGGCGGTGCTTACCCTTCGCGGGCATGGCGGATTCCTCTCCGGCGCCTGCGAGGTGAGCTGTCGGGTGCGGGCTGGAGATGCCCGGCCGCGCCGAAGTGCGGCTGAACCCCAAGCCGTTCCGGGAACCGGAACAGGCGTCGTACCTGTGGGTCCCCCGCTCCTGCCATACACGGGTGAGTGTGTGCGGGCTCCGGGCGGCGGCAGGATTAGGCGTCCGTCCGGATTGGTGTGGAACGTAAGCGACCGAGACGCAATGGGACAAGCTTGCGGTTGCCTGTGAGGGTGTTTTTCTTGACGCGTCGGCACATTTCCCGTCACCGAGCGTGGATTTCCGATCTCTGCTTCCCCTCAATGCCCCTGAATAACGCAAGAATTACGTGAACATGACGACAACACATCGTCACGAATATGACGATGGTCACGCACCCCGACCTCATCTCCTTTACGATCGGGGCACGTTATGCCGAAACACCTGAAGTGCCTTATTCGCCTTATTCGGACAGAACGACTACTTGCGCTTAAGGCGGACGACCGCGGCATCCAGGTCCCCGCGCAGACCGACCCGCAGCCCGTGATGTGCCAGTACGGCCCCTCGGTGAACTTCGCCCGTTTCGAGGCATTCGTACGTTGCTGTCGGGTCGAGGCCCCGCAGCCGGAGCGCCGGAACGGGCTCGCCGTAGCGCTGCGCCTGGAGCCAGGCCAGGACGACGGCCTCGTCGCCGAGGACGTACTGCACCGCGCTCAGGCCGCCCTCCGGGGGCCGCAGCCGGTACAGGTCGCCGCGCTGCACCACGGGCCGGATCTCCTTGTAGAGCCCCACCCACTGCCGCGCCTCGGCGAGCTCCTCCGCCGTCCAGCGCGTGAGGTCGCCGCCCACCCCGAGCACCCCGGCCATGGCACTGACGAACCGGAACCGCAGGGAGCTGGCCCGCTGGTTGAGCATGGCGTTCGGGCTGTCGGTGACCCAGGCGGCCATGACCCGGGCCGGATGGATCTGGCTGAAGCCGTGCTGGATGGCGAGCCGGTCGAGCGGGTCGGTGTTGTCGGAGGTCCACACCTGGTCCGTGCGGCCCAGCACCCCGAGGTCGATCCGGCCGCCGCCGCCCGAGCAGGACTCGAAGGCCACCCCGGGGTGGGCCGCCCGCAGCCGGTCCAGCAGGGCGTACAGGGCGCGGACGTGGTCGACCCAGAGCCGCTGCGGGTAGGGGTCGTCCGGCCACCCGGCGTCGCTGAAGCAGCGGTTGAAGTCCCACTTGACGTAGTCGATCGGCGCGCTGGAGAGCAGCCCGTCGAGCTGCTCCCACAGATACTCCTGGACGTCCTCGCGGGCGAGGTTCAGCACGAGCTGATTGCGGAATTCCGTCCGCTTTCGTCCCGGTTGGTACTGCACCCAGTCGGGGTGCGCGCGGTACAGGTCGCTGTCCGCGTTGACCATCTCCGGCTCGACCCAGATCCCGAACCGCATACCGAGGCCGTGCACATGGTCGGCGAGCGGCTTCAGCCCGCCCGGGAAGCGGTCGGGGTTGGGCGTCCAGTCACCGAGCCCGGCCCGGTCGCTGGTCCGGGACCCGAACCAGCCGTCGTCGACCACGAACAGCTCCACGCCCATGCCGGCGGCCCGCTCGGCGAGCGCCCGCTGCTGCTCCTCGGAGATGTCGAACTCGGTGGCCTCCCAGGAGTTGAACAGCACCGGGCGGTCCCGGTCCGCGTCCGGGACGACGTGGGTCCGCTGGTACGCGTGCCAGGCGCGGCTCGCCCCGCCGAAGCCGCCGTCGCTCCAGAGACCGGCGAAGACGGGGGTCGTGTACGACTCGCCCGTGCCCAGCGTCAGCAGGCCCGAGTCGTCGTACCCGGCCCCGCCGGTGATCTGCACGCGCGCGTCGGGGAGTTGGGCCACCGCCATCCGCCAGGACCCGGACCAGCCCAGGGCGCAGCCGTAGACCTCCCCGCGCTCCTCGGTCGCGTCGGTGTCGAGCGCGACCCACGGCAGATGCTGGTGGGAGGTGTGGCCGCGACGGCTGCCGATGATCTTCTCGCCGTAGGTGAGGGTCGAGCGCGTCAGCCGGGACTCGGCGCCCCAGCGGCCGTGCAGCTGGGACAGCCGCCAGGTGTCGCGGTCGGGCAGGGTCCAGGTGGCGGAGTCGGCGCGCAGCACCTCGACGGACGGTCCGTGGTTCTCCAGGGTCACCCAGCGCTCGACGACATCGGCCGAGGAGCGCATCCGGTAGTGCAGCGTGACGGCGAGGTCGCCGTCGCGGAAGCGGAGCCGCAGCTCGCCGTCCTCGGCGTTCTCGGCGTTCTCGGCGTCATGCCCCTCGTAGGTCCACTCGGTGCCGCGCCGCTCGGCGGTGCGCACGGACAGGGCGGGGCGGGTGAAGCGGGGGCCGCCCTCGACCGGGTACTCCTCGCGTCCGTCGAGCGGAGACTCGAAGGCCCAGTAGTCCGGCAGCGGCCGGACGGCCAGCGCCTCGGCGTCGGCGAGGCCGATCCGGGCGCCCCAGTGCAGGTGCAGCAGTTCGTCCCGGTCGGTGACATGGACGGCGTAACTGCTGGCCGGCCCCGAGAGCACCCATGTACGACCGTCTTCGGAGATCTCCAGCATCAAGCCCTCACAGATTCGAACAAGCCCGACCAGGTGCGACCAGGCACGAACATCATCAAGGGCTGCGGGGGCTTCCGGCAACGCCTGTGGACAACTCATTGCCCCTGGCAGGCATGTCGTATCGTCGAGTGGTGCCCGTCGACGAGCCGCGCCGACGGCGCCGTGTGGGAGGAGCCCCCGTGACGCAGCAGGTCCCGTCGACCGAACCCGAGCTGGCCGCAGTGCGCAACTTCCGTGATGTGGGCGGACTGCCGACCGTGGACGGTCGGCGGGTGCGCCAGGGAGTGCTGTTCCGCAGCGGCCATCTCGCGCACGCGACCGGTGAGGACGCCGCCTTCCTGACCGGCCTGGGCCTGCACACGATCTTCGACTTCCGCAACGAGGCCGACCAGAAGCTCGAGGGGCCGGACGTCGAGCTGCCGGGCGTGCGCAATGTGAACCTGCCGCTGAGCGACCCCGCCGACGGCGCCGAGTTCTGGAAGCTGGTCCGCGACGGCGACCTGGAGCAGCTGCGGGCGATCCTCTCGGACGGCAAGGGCGCGGGCCGGATGATCGCGTCCTACCGCACGATCATCAAGCACCGCACCGCCGAGCACTCGAAGGTGCTGCACGCGCTCGCCGAGGACAGCGTCCCCGCGCTGATGCACTGCGCGGCGGGCAAGGACCGCGCGGGCCTGTCGGTCGCGGTGACGCTGCTCGCGGTGGGCGTCGAGCGCGAGGCGATCGTCGAGGACTACCTGAAGTCGAACGAAAAGCACCGCCGCTACAAGGTGCGGCGCAGCGGCTCCGCCGACTCGGCCTACTCTCCCGAGGTCATGGAGCTGCTCAGCCCCCTGTTCGACGCGCGCGCCGAGTACCTGACGACTGCCTTCGACACCATCGAGGAGACCTGGGGCGGCGTCGACACCTACCTGGAGAAGGGGCTCGACCTCTCTCCGGAGACCCGCGAGCGCCTGCGCGACCGGCTCCTCGACTGAGGAACGGGACCGAACGGGACTAGCGGGCCCCCGCCTCGAAGAGGAAATAGACGAACGCGGCGAAGACATGCCCCATCACGAGGTAGACGAACAGCCGCACCCACAGGGCGCGCGGGAATTTCTCCTCCATGTCGCTCATGGCGTCTCTCCAGGGGTGGGGCCGAGGCACAGGGTGGCCGTCGGGCTCTGCATCAGGGTGTGGACGAACAGCAGCTCGACGCCGTCCTGGTCCTCGGCGGCGATCCGGTGCGGGGTGAGCGAGTCGAAGTGGGCGCTGTCGCCGGGCGCCAGCCGGTGGGTGGCGTCCCCGAGGCGCAGCCGCAGCCGGCCCCGCAGCACATGGAGCCACTCCTCGCCCGGGTGGACGCGCACGATGTCGCCCTGGGAGCCGTACGGCACATGGACGCGCAGAGCCTGCATCCCGCGCCCGGAGGCGCCGGCCTGCCAGTACGTCCAGCCGCCCGCCGTGGTCGGTTCCATGTCGGCGGCGCGGACTACGGCGTCCCGGCCGGCGACCGTCTCACCGAGCAGTTCGGAGACGGTCGTACCGTAGACGCGGGCCAGCGCGAGCAGCATCGGCAGCGAGGGCTGGCGCTGTCCGGTCTCCAGACGGGAGAGGTGGGCGGGCGACAGCCCGGCGGCACGGGCCGCGGCCTCCAGCGTCAGGGAGGCCTGGCGCCGCAGCGCGCGCAGCTGCGGGGCTACGGCGGGCAGCGCATCAGGCTGTTCGGAGGAGCTCATGGCTCCATTCAGCCGGAGGCTTGCCTCACCGGCAAATTTCTTGCCTCAGAGGCAAACCCACGAAGCAACGCTTACCGGTTGGCCACCGCCTGCTTGACCAAGGTCTTCCCGAAGTCCCACACCAGACCGCCGTCGTGCGCGTCGTCCATCACGGCGGTGAAGGCGTCGACGAAGCGGTCCACCTCCCGCTCGCCGATGATCAGCGGCGGGATCAGCTTGATCACCTCCATGTGGTCGCCGGAGACCTGGGTGAGGATCCGGTGCCGCTGGAGCAGCGGCACGACGACCATCTGCGCGAACAGTCCCTTGCGCGCGGCCTGGAGCATGGCCCAGCGGCCGCGCAGCTTCAGCGACTTCGGCCGGCCGAACTCGATGCCGATCATCAGGCCCCGGCCGCGGACGTCGGCGAGCATCTCGTACCGGTCCGTCAGTGCCGCCAGCCGGGACCTCAGCCGCTCGCCAGTGGCCCGGACATTGGCCACGACCTGCTCGTTCTCCATCACCGACAGCACGGCCAGGCCCGCCGCCATGGCCTGCGCGTTGGAGCCGAAGCTCGCCGAGTGGACCAGGACCCGGTCCATGGACGAGTAGACCTTCTTGAAGATCCAGTCCTTGCCGAGCGTGGCGCCGACCGGTACATAGCCGCCGGAGAGGGCCTTGGCCACGCACACGAGGTCGGGTTCCACGCCGTCCTCGTGCTGGTAGCCGTAGAAGTCGCCGGTGCGGCCGAGGCCGGTCTGCACCTCGTCGGCGATGAGCAGCGCCTTGTGCCGGTGCAGCAGCTCCTGCGCGGCGAGCAGATAGCCGGGCGGGGCCGCCAGCACGCCCTTGCCCTGGATCGGCTCGACGATCAGGGCGGCGACGTCGCCCTTCTTCAGCTCCCGTGCCAGCGCGTCGAGGTCGCCGAGCGGTACGGCCGTGTCGGGCAGCAGCGGGGCGAAGCCGTCGCGGAAGCCGGACTCGCCGTTCACGGAGAGGGAGCCGGTGGTCAGGCCGTGGAAGGCGTGCGCGCAGTACAGGACCCTGGGCCTGCCGGTGACGAACCGGGCGAACTTCAGCGCTCCCTCGACCGCCTCCGTGCCGCTGTTGCCGAAGAACACCCGGTCCAGGTGCGGGCTGTGCGCGAGCAGCTTCTCGGCGAGCAGGCCGGGCAGCGGCTGGCAGTCGAAGCGGGTGAGGTCGGCGAGCCGCGCGTCCAGGACGTCGTGCAGGGCCTTGCGGACGACGGGGTGGTGGCGGCCGATGCCCATCACCCCGAACCCGGCGAGCATGTCGAGGTAGTCGTTGCCGTCCGCGTCGTAGAAGTAGGCGCCCTCGGCGCGCTCGTAGACCTTGTCGAAGCCGATGGTGTGCAGCATGCGCGGGAGCTGGTGGTTGAGGTACCGGGTGTGCAGCTCGTAGCGCTCGGCCGCGCGCTCGGCCAGCAGCTTGCCGAGGTCGAACTCCCCGGCCTGCGACGACTCCGACGCGGACTCGGCGGTTGTCATTCCAGTGGCTCCTTGGACAGCTCTTGCTTGACGGCCAGGCTCGCGCTGATCCGTCCGGCGATCTCGACGGGTGTCAGGCCGATGTCGGCGAGCACCTCGCCGCGCTTGGCGTGCGCGAGGAACTGCTCCGGGATGCCGAAACGCCGTACCGGTACGTCGACGTCGGCGTCGCCGAGGGCCAGCGCCACGGCCGAGCCGACCCCGGCCGCGCGGCTGTTGTCCTCGACGACGGCGACCAGGCGGTGTGCGGCGGCGAGGCCCGGGAGCGCCGGGTCGACGGGCTTGACCCAGCGGGGGTCGACGACGGTGCAGCCGATGCCGCGGGCTTCGAGCAGGTCGGCGGTCTGGAGGCAGACGGGCGCCATCACGCCCACGGCCACCAGGAGCACCTCAGGCTCCGGGGCACGGTGCAGCACGTCCAGTCCGCCCACCCGGTCGAGCGCCGGGACCGACGGGCCGACGGACTCCTTCGGGAAGCGCAGCAGGGTCGGGGCGTCGTCGACGGCGACCGCCTCGCGCAACTGGAGCCGTAGTTGGTCGGCGTCGCGCGGCGCGGCGATCCGCAGGCCGGGGACGACCTGAAGGACGGACAGGTCCCACATGCCGTTGTGGGAGGCCCCGTCGACGCCGGTGACCCCGGCCCGGTCCAGGACGAAGGTCACCCCGCAGCGGTGCAGGGCGACGTCCATCAGGAGCTGGTCGAAGGCGCGGTTGAGGAAGGTGGCGTAGACGGCGACGACCGGGTGCAGTCCGCCCGTCGCCAGGCCCGCCGCGGACACGGCCGCGTGCTGCTCGGCGATGCCGACGTCCCACACCCGGTCCGGGAACCGCTCGGCGAAGGTGCCGAGGCCGACCGGATGCAGCATGGCGGCGGTGATCGCCACCACGTCGTCCCGCTCCTCGCCGATCCTGACGATCTCCTCGCCGAACACGGAGGTCCAGGAGGGGCCGCCCGCCGGTGAGAGCGGCGCGCAGGTCAGCGGGTCCATGACGCCGACGGTGTGGAAGTGGTCCTCCTCGTGGGCGAGGGCGGGTTCGTAGCCGCGGCCCTTCTCGGTGAGGCAGTGGACGAGGACCGGCCCGTGGAAGCGTTTCGCGCGCCGCAGGGCGGACTCCACGGCCCCGATGGCGTGCCCGTCGATCGGGCCGACGTACTTCAGGCCCAGGTCCTCGAACAGGCCCTGCGGGGCGAAGGCGTCCTTGAAGCCCTTCTTCGCGCCGTGCAGGGCCTCGTAGAGGGTGTGGCCGACCAGGGGCGTGCCCTGGAGCACGTCCTTGCCCCAGGCCAGGACCCGCTCGTAGCCGTCGGTCGTGCGCAGGGTCGCGAGGTGGTTGGCGAGGCCGCCGATGGTGGGGGCGTAGGAGCGTTCGTTGTCGTTGACGACGATGATCAGCGGCCGGTTCTTGGCGGCCGCGATGTTGTTCAGGGCCTCCCAGGCCATGCCGCCGGTCAGGGCGCCGTCGCCGATGACCGCGACGACATGGCCCTTCTCCCCCTGTACCTGGCGGGCCTTGGCGAGTCCGTCGGCCCAGCCGAGGGCCGTGGAGGCGTGGCTGTTCTCGATGACGTCGTGCTCGGACTCCTCACGCGAGGGGTAGCCGGACAGGCCGCCCTTGCCGCGCAGTTTGGAGAAGTCCTGCCGTCCCGTCAGAAGCTTGTGGACATAGCTCTGGTGGCCGGTGTCCCACAGGATGCGGTCGACCGGTGACTCGAAGACCCGGTGCAGGGCCACGGTGAGCTCCACCACGCCCAGATTGGGTCCCAGATGGCCACCGGTCCTGGCGACCGCGTGCACCAGGAACTCCCTGATCTCGTCGGACAGTTCACCGAGTTCCGCCTCGGACAGCGCCTTCAGATCGCGTGGTCCCCGGATGCTCTCCAGAATCGTCACGTCGGGCCCCCTTCGAATTCCGTGCTGCTCAGCTCACGGTGACTGCGGGCTCCCCCGGCCCCGTGCCGTCCTGCTCCATCTGCTCGGCGATCTTCATCGCCTCTTCGATCAGCGTCTCGACGATCTTCGACTCGGGGACGGTCTTGATGACCTCGCCCTTGACGAAGATCTGCCCCTTGCCGTTGCCGGAGGCCACCCCCAGATCGGCCTCCCGCGCCTCGCCGGGTCCGTTGACCACACACCCCATGACGGCGACCCGCAGCGGCACTTCCATGCCCTCGAGTCCGGCCGTGACCTCGTCGGCGAGCTTGTAGACATCGACCTGGGCGCGTCCGCAGGACGGACAGGAGACGATCTCCAGCCTGCGCTCCCTGAGGCCCAGGGACTGCAGGATCTGGATGCCGACCTTGACCTCCTCGGCCGGCGGCGCCGACAGCGACACCCGGATCGTGTCGCCGATGCCCCGGGACAGCAGCGCGCCGAACGCCACCGCCGACTTGATCGTGCCCTGGAACGCCGGGCCCGCCTCCGTCACCCCCAGGTGCAACGGGTAGTCGCACTGCTCGGCGAGCTGCCGGTACGCCTCGATCATCACGACCGGGTCGTTGTGCTTGACGGAGATCTTGACGTCCCGGAAGCCGTGCTCCTCGAACAGCGAGGCCTCCCACAGCGCGCTCTCCACCAGCGCCTCCGGGGTCGCCCTGCCGTACTTCTGGAGGAGGCGCCGGTCCAGCGACCCGGCGTTGACGCCGATCCGGATCGGAGTGCCGTGGTCCTTTGCGGCCTGCGCGATCTCCTTGATCCGGTCGTCGAACTGCTTGATGTTGCCGGGATTGACGCGGACGGCCGCGCAGCCCGCCTCGATCGCCGCGAACACGTACTTCGGCTGGAAGTGGATGTCCGCGATCACGGGGATCTGCGACTTGCGGGCGATGGTCGCGAGCGCGTCCGCGTCGTCCTGGGTCGGGCAGGCGACCCGGACGATCTGGCAGCCGGACGCGGTGAGTTCGGCGATCTGCTGCAGGGTGGCGCCGATGTCCGACGTACGGGTCGTCGTCATCGACTGCACCGACACCGGGGCCCCGCCCCCGACCGCCACCGGACCGACCTGGATGCGGCGCGACACGCGCCGCTCCGCGATCGGCCGGGCCGGCACCTCGGGGACACCCAGCGAAATGGCGGTCATGGCATCTGCTCCCGATTCCCGGAGACCGTCTCGCGCAGGGCGCGCAGGGACTCCTTCAGCGATCCCATGGTGGCGAGCACGGCGGTGGGCTCGTAGCCGCAGTGCGCCATGCAGTTGGCGCAGCGCGGGTCCTTGCCGCGGCCGTACTTGTCCCAGTCGGTGTCCTCGACCAGCTCCCGGTACGTCGGCACATACCCGTCGCTCATCAGGTAGCAGGGGCGCTGCCAGCCGAACAGCGAGTAGTTCGGGATCGCCCACGCGGTGCACGGGAAGTCGACCTTGCCCTCCAGGAAGTCCAGGAAGAGCGGGGAGTGGTTGAGCCGCCAGCGCCGCCGGTTGCCGCCCGCGAAGGCCTTCTTGAACAGCTCGCGGGTCTGGTCCACGCCGAGGAAGTGCTCCTGGTCGGGGGCCTTCTCGTAGGCATAGGCGGGCGAGATCATCATCTCGTCGACCTGGAGGTCGTCGTTGAGGAAGTTCAGCACCTCGATGATGGTCTGCGGGGTGTCGGTGTTGAAGAAGGTCGAGTTGGTGGTCACCCGGAAGCCGCGCCGCTTGGCCTCCTTGATGGCCTCCACGGCCTCGTCGAAGACGCCCTCCTTCGCCACCGACTCGTCGTGCCGCTCGCGCAGCCCGTCGATGTGCACCGCGAAGGCGAAATAGGGGGAGGGCTTGAACTTGTCCATCTTCTTGCGCATGAGCAGCGCGTTGGTGCAGAGGAAGACGTACTTCCGCCTGGCCACCAGCTGCCGCACGATCTCGTCGATCTGCGGGTGCATCAGCGGCTCGCCACCGGCGATGGACACCATGGGGGCACCGGACTCCAGCACCGCCCCGACCGCCTGCGCGACCGGCATCCGCTGCTTGAGCACCCCGGCCGGGTGCTGGATCTTGCCGCACCCCTCGCACTTGAGGTTGCAGGCGAACAGCGGCTCCAGCTCGACGATCAACGGGAACTTGTCCCGTCGGCGGAGCTTCTGTTCAGCCAAATATGTAGCGACCTTGATGGACTGTCGAAGCGGCATGGCCATCTGGCTCACCTCCTGGGGAGCAGCAAGGAACGGTGCCATTCGAAGAAAGCGGGAAGGACGGAACGAAGGACACGGAAAGCTGATATTCCACCGCGCACCGTGCCGATCCGGACGAGTTCATGTTCTGGAGCGTCCACGACCACCCGGACGGCCGCAACCGGGCGCTCGCCAGCGCGCACGGCGCTCAGGAGCGTGACGGCGGACTCCATGTCGACCGCGATCGCGCCGGTGGCGAGCAGATCGGACCGTTCGGGACCGCGTACGACGTGGTCGGAGCCGGTGAGCGGCCCGGTGTGCACGGTCCGCCCGGGTACGGCCCGGGCCAGCTCCTTGACCAGCAGCTCGGTCCCGACGCAGGCTGTCGTGCCCCGCGGGTCGCGGGTCTCCTCGGCGACGACCAGGTCACCGGGGTGCATGCCGGGCGCGAGGCCCGCGCAGAAGCCGGTGGCCAGGACGGCGGCGTCGCGCAGGGCCGGCTCGGCGAGCATCCGGGTGACGGACCGCTCGGCCGCCGCCGGCCCCATGCCCGTGCGCAGCACGGTGACCCGCCCGCCGGCGCCGCCCCGGTCGCCCGCGCGCAGGGCGAGCTGCTCGATGCCGAGCGCGCAGGCGATCAGCAGCGGGACCGAGGCCGGCTGGGTGCTCATCAGCTCCCCTTGGCCTTGGAGTACGGCCTCCCGGCCTCCCCGCTCCCCTGGTGCCGGTCGGCGAAGGGCTCCCCGTGGACGTAGCGGCCGAGCGCGGTGAGCGGGAACACCTGCCGGTAGAGGTGGTAGTTGATCGAGAAGTCCCACGGGAAGCCCGTCCCCGTGAAGTAGGGCTCGTCCCAGGAGCCGTCCTCCCGCTGGGTGGCGGCGAGCCATTCGACGCCGCGTTCGACGGCCTTGGAGTCCCGCTCCCCCGCCGCGAGCAGGGCCATCAGGGCCCACGCCGTCTGGGAGGCGGTCGAGGCGCCCTTGCCGCTCCACTCCTTGACGTCGTGGTAGGAGCGCAGGTCCTCGCCCCAGCCGCCGTCGTCGTTCTGGACCGACTCCAGCCAGGTCACGGCCCGCCGGATCGCCGGGTGCGCGGCGGGGATGCCCGCGGCCACCAGGGCGGGCACGACGGACCCGGTGCCGTAGACGTAGTTGACGCCCCAGCGTCCGAACCACGAGCCGTCCGGCTCCTGTTCGGCCAGCAGCCACTCGATGCCGCGCCGGGTGCGCGGGTGGTGGGCGAGTCCTTCCACCGCGAGCATCTCGACGACGTGCGCGGTGACGTCCGCGGAGGGCGGGTCGATGACCTCGCCGAAGTCGCAGAACGGCAGCCGGTTCGGGAACGGGCTGGTGTTGTCGACGTCGAAGGCGGCCCACGCGCCGTTCCTCGACTGCATGCCGAGGGTCCAGCGCAGACCGCGCGCGATGGCCTTGTCGATCCGCTCCGGGTCGTGGTGGGTGATCCGGCGCAGCGCGAGGATCACCTCGGCGGTGTCGTCGATGTCGGGGTAGTTGTCGTTGTGGAACTCGAACGCCCAGCCGCCGGGCGGAAGTTGGGGCCGTTTGACGGACCAGTCGCCGGGTCTGACGATCTCCTCGCCCAGCATCCAGTCCGCGGCCTTCACCAACTGGGGGTGGTCGGCGGGCAGTCCGGCGTCGGCGAGCGCGATCGCGGCGAGGCAGGTGTCCCAGACCGGCGACTGGCAGGCCTCGATCATCCGGGCCCCGTCCTCGCGCCACACGGCGAACCGGTCCAGGGAGGCCAGCCCCTCCCGCATCACGGGGTGCTGGAGGTCGTAGCCGAGCAGGTGCAGGGCGATGATCGAGTACACGGCGGGCGGCTGGATGCCGCCCCAGCAGCCGTCGTTCTCCTGCCGTTCGACGATCCAGCGGGCGGCGCTGTTCATGGCGGCTCCGCGCAGCCGGCGCGGGGCGACCTTCCGCAGGGCGTGCAGGCCCTTGTCCATCCGCTGGAAGGCGCCGTCCCAGCTGGCCATCGGGGCGATGGGCTTGGCGGGGTTCGGGGTGGCCGGGTCGGTGTGCAGCTCGTCGAGCGGGAAGGGCGCGGGGCGGACCGGCCGCTTGGCGGAGACGATCGTCAGGGGCACGATGGTCTGCCGGGCCCAGCAGCCGAAGTCGTAGATGTTGAGCGGCAGCCACTTCGGGAACCAGATCAGTTCCGGGGGGAGTTCGGGCAGGTCCTCCCACTTCCACCAGCCGAACAGCGCGAGCCAGATCCGGGTGAAGACCCGGGCGGCGGCGATGCCGCCCCGCTCGCGGATCCAGGCGGAGGCCTTGGCCATGTGGGGCGCGTCGGGCGCGTCGCCCGCAAGGCGGAGGGCGACGTAGGCCTCGATGGTGGCGGACAGCTCGCCGGGGCCGCGGTAGAAGGTGGCCCAGGCGCCGTCGTCGCGCTGCTCACCTCGGATGAAGAGCGCCGCGGCCCGGGTGGTCTTCTCGTCGCGGATGCCCAGGAACTGACGGAGCAGCAGGTCCTCGGCGTCCATCGTGACGTTGGTCTCGAGGTCGCCCTTCCACCAGCCCTCGGCGTCCTGGCGGGAGAGCAGGAAGTCGGTGGCACGCCGGGCGGCGCGTGCGGCGGCTTCTGGTACCCCGGCCGCCGCGGGGATGTCGGTGTCGTGTTCGCTGGCCGAGGCGGCGCGGGGTGGCAGGGCCCCGGTGCTTCCGTCGGTCGTCGCTGTCATGGCTTCCCCTTCGTGCAGTGGTGCAAGGTGTGCAGCTGCTGTGGGTCCGCCGTCGGCCGGTGCTCCGTGGTGCCTCGCGGCACCGGCCGGCGACTACGCGAGGGCTATTCGGCCGATAGTGATCATCTCTTTCGTACGACGACGAAGTCGGCGAGCGCGGCGAACTGGTCCCGCACCCGGTCGGGCATGTCGACGGCGTCGAGGGCTTCGATGGCGATGGTGTGCTGGCGGCGTGCCTCGTCGGCGGTCCATTCGCGGCCGCCCGCCTCCTCGATGAGGGCGGCGCGGGCCGCGAACTCCTCCTCGGAGAAGTTCTCGAAGTCGCTGCTCTTGGCGTCGGCGGCGAGGATCTCGCCGAGCCGCTCGGAGGCGGAGCCGCCCGCCGCGAGGGCGGCCACGACCGGCAGCGACTTCTTGCGCTGGCGCAGGTCGCTCCAGGTCCGCTTGCCGGTGGAGACCGGGTCGCCCCAGATGCCGAGGAGGTCGTCGACGGCCTGGAAGGCGAGGCCCAGGTGGTAGCCGTACTTCTCCAGCGTGTCGGCGGTGCGGTCGTCGGCGCCGCCGAGCACCGCGCCGATGGAGCTGGCGGAGGCGAGCAGGGCGCCGGTCTTGTTGCCCTCCATCTCCAGGCATTCCTCGACGGTGACGCGGTCGCGGTGCTCGTAGGAGATGTCCTGGGCCTGACCGTCGATCAGGGCGCGGGTGGCGGTGGTCAGACGGCGGGTGGCGCGGCCGGCCTCGACGGTGCCGAGTTCGAGGAGCACCTCGTTGGCGAGGGCGAACAGGGCGTCGCCGACCAGGATGGCCTGGGCGGGGCCGTGCACCTTCCAGACCGTGTCGCGGTGTCGGCGCTGCTCGTCGCCGTCCATCAGGTCGTCGTGGAGGAGGGAGAAGTTGTGGACCAGTTCCACGGCGACGGCGCCGGGGATGCCGGTCTCGGGGGCGGCGGACATGACCTCGGCGGACAGCACCGCGAGGGCGGGGCGTACGGCCTTGCCGCCGTCCCCCGCCGTGGGCCTGCCCTGGGCGTCGATCCATCCGAAGTGGTAGGCGGCAACAGTGTCCATGGGAGGTGCCAGGCGGTCGATGGCCGCCCGCAGGACCGGCATGGCCAGGGTCCGACCGCGCTCCAGGAGCGCGGCCACGTCCACCGCGGTCTCTCGAGCGGCCTTCGAGGCCGGGGGCACAGTGGGCACAGTCTCTCCTCTTGTTGCGGTACCGGAGGTGCGGGGGCCGCCTGCCGTGTGGTGCTGGTGATCGAGCATCACGCCGCCTCCTCGAACTCGAAGAGGTGGCGTGGGCGGGGCCGGCCCAGGGCGCCCAGCACGGCGTCCGCCGCGCCGACGCCACTTCGGACCGCACTCTCCATGGTCGCGGGCCACCCGGTGGCGGTCCACGCTCCGGCCAGGTAGAGGCCGGATGCCTTGGTGCGGGCACCGGGCCTGAGGCGCCCGACGCCGGGGGTGGGAGCGAAGGTCGCGGTGCGCTCCCGGGTGACGAAGAAGTCCTTCACCTCGGCGCCGCGGGTCAGGGGCAGCAGCCGCTCCAGCTCGGGCAGGTACCGCTCGCGCAGCACGGCCACGGGCTCGTCGATCTCGTCCTGGGCCGCGGACTGGGACAGGGCGAGGTACTGGCCCTCGCGCAGCCCGGACGCCTCGGTCCGGTCGAAGACCCACTGCACCGGGGAGCCGAGGGTGGTGAAGAAGGGCTGGGCGAGCACCTTGCGGTCGTACACCACATGGACGTTGAGGATCGGCGCGGTGCCGATCTCCAGAAGCCGCTCGGGGGCGTCCAGGGCCCCCTCGGGCAGCAGGTCGTGGGCCTCACGCTGCGGTACGGCGAACACCACCGCGTCCGCCTCCAGCGTCTCGCCGGGAACCTGAACGCTCCACCCGCCGTCGGTGTTCTCCACGACGGAGGTGACTCGTGTCCGGATCTCGGTGCGGACGCCCGCAGAGTCGAGGGCCTTGCGGGCCAGCCGGTCGTGCAGCTCGCCGAGCGGGACGTGCGCCCAGCCGATGTCGGCCGCGCCCGGGTCGGACAGCAGCCCGGTCTTGAACACCATCGCGGCGAGCCCCAGGGAGGCGTCGCCCGCGACCGCGTTGAGGGTGGCGACCCCGACCAGGTCCCACAGGGCCTCGACGGCACGGGCCGACTGGCCGTGCGCGGTCAGCCAGCTGCCGAAGTCCTGTGCGTCCAGCGCCGGATCGGCGAGGTCGAGGCCCTTGAGCGCGAGCGCGGCGCGGCCCACCTTGGCACGGTCGGCGAGCGAGAGGTGCGGGTAGGTGGCGAGGCTGCGTCCCAGATGCAGGGGCACGGGCAGCGCGTCGCGCCGCAGCCTGCCGAGGCGGCGTCCCTCGGGCCGCGCGACGTCCAGGACGGGTACGTCGAGCCGGTCCTGCAGCGGAGCCAGGGCCGCGCCCTCGATGCGGTCGAGGAACCAGCGGTAGGCGGTGCAGCAGCGCAGGTACACATGCTGTCCGTTGTCGACGGTCAGCTCGCCGCGCTGGAAGGAGAAGGCCAGCCCGCCGAGTCGCGGCCTGCCCTCCAGCAGGGTGACGCGCACTCCGGCGTCGGCGAGCGCGAGCGCGGTGGTGATGCCGGCGAGCCCGCCGCCCACCACGACGGTGTGCCGCCCGTCCGCGACCGGCCCCTGGGACCGCGTGCCGTGGGTCATCGCGCCCCCTCCCCTGCGCGGCGGCCGTGCGCCGAGAACGCTGCGGGACCGGCCGTCTCCGTCTGGGACGCGACACCGCACCGGAGGGTTGCCCACCGCTTGTCTCCGACGGTGTGGCGGAGAGGGACGTCGCAGCCACGCCGGGCCACCGCACCCCCACCGGCGAGGCCGCCGCCGACTACGGCGCCGGATCCCCGGCGGCGCGGGGAAGACCCCGGCCGCACCTCCCGACAGGCGCGCGGGCCGCGCGCCCTGGCACCGAGGCTGTCCGACCCGTCGCGGGTCCCTCGGCAGGCATACGGGGCCCGCGCCGTGACGCCGAAGCTGTCCGACCCGTAGCCGCACGCCCCGGCGCGAATGCCGTCCGACCCGAAGCCGGCCTCCCGGCAGGCGAACGGGCCGCACGCCGTGACGCCGCAGCTGTCCGACCTCACACCGGCCCGCCGACAGGCACGCAGGCCGCGCGCCGTGACGCCGCAGCTGTCCGGCCTCACACGGGCACGCCAGCAGGCACGCAGGCCGCGCGCCGTGACGGCGCGGATGGTGTCCGGACCGTAGCGGGCGTCCCGGCAGGTGTGCGGAGCGCGTGCCGGGAGGTCGGTGCAGTCCGACCCGTCACGGGTCCCCCGGCAGGGGTGTGCCTCGTCGTCGGTGGTCTCCTCCTGGCCCCGTTCGCCTGTCACGCGCGCCTCCTGACGGCACGTCGCGTCACATGGCGGGCGTCCAGGCCGGACAGGCCGCGTACGGCGACGTAGGCCTTCTCCCGGCCGGGGAGGGAGACGCGGCCGCGCAGCACGGCCTCCGGGTCGCGCTCGATGCGGTCGAGGAGGCGGCGGTAGATGCCGGCCATGGCGGCGACACAGGCGCCGCTGCGCCGGTCGAGCATGGGGAGCAGCCGGTAGCCCTCGGCGAACAGAGCGCGGGCCCGTCGCACTTCGAAGTGCACGAGGCCCGCGAAGTCGGAGCCCTCCGGTGGCCGCGGCCCGCTGAAGCCGGCCGAGCAGCCGAACTTGGCGAGGTCGTCGGCGGGCAGGTAGGTGCGCCCGCCCACGGCGTCCTCGCGGATGTCCCGCAGGATGTTGGTGAGCTGGAGCGCAAGCCCGAGCGTGTCGGCATACTCGGGCGCGCGGTCGACGCCGCGCGCCCCCGGCTCCGTGCCGAACACACCGAGCGAGAGGCGCCCGATGGCGCCCGCGACACAGCGGCAGTAGACCTTCAGGTCGTCCCAGGTCTCGTACGTCTCACCGCGGACGTCCATCAGGACACCGTCGATGAGCTCGTCCAGGCCGCCCAGCGGGATCGGGAAGGCCCCGGCGGCGTGCGTGAGCGCGACCGCGACGGGATCGATGTCGTCCTCGTCGACCTCGCCCTCACGGATCCGGGTGAGCAGCGCCCGGGTCTCCTCCATCCTGGCGACCTTGACATCGTGGGCGAGCGCGCCGTCGCCGATGTCGTCGACCCGCCGCGAGAACGCGTACAGCGCCGACATCGCACGGCGCTGAGGCGTCGGCAGCAGCCGGATGCCGTAGGCGAAGTTACGGGCCTGCCGCCCGGTGACGGCCTCGCAGTAGCTGTAGGCGGCGAGTACCGGTGGGGACGCGTGTGGTTCCGACTCCACGGTCCGGATCACCCCTCTCCTCGCAGAGTCACGCCCACCTCACGCAGCAACCGGACCTTGCCGGGCTCGGGCGGGCCGGGAAGTACGTCGTATTCGGCGGCGGCGATCGCGTGGACGGCCGCCCTTCCCCCCGCCACGAACCCCGCGAGCAGCAGCTTCAACCTGCCGTGGACGCTACCCACCAGGGGGGCGCCTTCATTCAGGAGATCCCGGGCCCTTTGCGCCTCATACGCAATCAACGCACGGACCGACGCTCCGGCAGATTTCGTGGCGAGATCCGCCTCCCGGACGTGAAATCGCTTCATGTCGGCGGCGGGCAGGTACACACGGTCGCGGCCGAGGTCCTCGGCCACGTCCTGGAGGTGCTCGACGATCTGCAGGGCCGTGCAGATCATGTCGGAGCGGCGGATCCGCTCGGGCGTCGAGGTGCCGGTGACGGAGAGGACCAGACGGCCCACGGGGTTGGCCGAGAGTTCGCAGTAGGCGAGGAGGTCGTCGTACGTCTCGTACCGGGTGACCAGCTGGTCCTGGCGGTTGGCGGCGATCAGGCCGAGGAACGGCTCCGGGGTCAGCGAGCAGCGGCGGACGGTGGGCTGGAGGCGGCGCAGCAGGGGGTGGCGCGGGGTGGAGTCGAAGACCCTGCGCAGGTCGGCCTCGAAGGCGTCCAGCAGGACCAGCCGGTCCTCGGCGTCCTGCGGGGCCACGCCGAGCAGCCGGGCGTCGGCACCACCGGGGGCCAGGTCGCCGTCGCCGATGTCGTCGACCAGGCGGGCGAAGCCGTAGACGGCCATGAGGTCGGCGCGCCAGGGCCGGGGCAGGAAGAAGGGGGCCACGGGGAAGTTCTCGCCCGCGGCCTTGTCGAGGGTGCCGCGCTCCGGGTCGAGGGCGCGTGCCGTGCCGGTTCCCGTCACCGCCGGCTGCCCGGCGCGGGGACGGCACGTGCTGCGTGGAGCTGGGGAGTATCCGTAGCCATCGCCGTCACATCTCCCGTTCTACACTGCCGACCCAATACACACTATTTCGGACACGCCGCCCAGCCGTCCGCACGGCTGCCCGACGAGCGGTGTCGCGCATTATCGCCCTGATTGCCGTGTTTCGGGACCTGTACAGCTTACGTTGTACAACGTGTCGGGGTCCGCCAGGGTGTCCCGCACATCACGAGAACACACCGATTGGCCCCAAGCTTCCTGAGATGGACCGGAGTTGACGTTTCCTTTGCAGACGCGGGGCCCCGCCGGAACAGTTGCGGCGGGGCCCTGGCCGATCCGGGCTACTTGCCGGTGAACTTCTCGTACTCCTTGAGCACCTCGTCGGTCGGGCCGTCCATCCGCAGCTCACCGCGCTCCAGCCACAGGACGCGGTCGCAGGTGTCGCGGATCGACTTGTTGTTGTGGCTGACCAGAAACACGGTGCCGGCTTCCTTGCGCAGCTCGCGGATGCGGTCCTCGGAGCGCTTCTGGAACTTGCGGTCGCCGGTGGCCAGGGCCTCGTCGATCATCAGGACGTCGTGGTCCTTGGCCGCGGCGATGGAGAAGCGGAGCCGGGCCGCCATGCCGGAGGAGTAGGTGCGCATGGGCAGGGTGATGAAGTCGCCCTTCTCGTTGATGCCGGAGAAGTCGACGATCTGCTGGTAGCGGTCCTTGATCTCCTCGCGGGACATGCCCATGGCGAGCCCGCCCAATATGACGTTCCGCTCGCCCGTGAGGTCGTTCATCAGGGCCGCGTTGACGCCGAGCAGCGAGGGCTGGCCGTCGGTGTAGACCTTGCCCTGCTCGGCGGGCAGCAGACCGGCGATGGCACGCAGCAGGGTCGACTTGCCGGAGCCGTTGGAGCCGATCAGGCCGATGGCCTCGCCGCGGTACGCCACGAAGGAGACGCCGCGTACCGCGTGCACCTTGCGCACGCCCCGCGCCGCGTCGTCGGAGCCCCGCTTCAGGATCCGGCTGAGGGCCGCGGTGGCGCTGCCCTTTCCGGACTTGGCGCCGTTGACGCGGTAGACGATGTGAAGGTCGTCCGCGACGACGGTGGGGATCCTCGCGTCCTGCTTCTGCTCAGCCACGGCCGTACCTCTCCTCCGCCTTCCAGAAGTACACGAAGCCGCCGAGGGCGAAGAGCACGGCCCAGCCGCCCGCGGCCGCCCACACATGGTCGGGCAGGTACTTGGAGCTGTAGTCGTCGATGAGGGAGAAGCGCATCAGATCCATGTAGATCGCGGCCGGGTTCCACTGCAGGACGTTCGAGATCCAGTCCGGCTTGGACTCGAGGAAGATCGGGATGGAGAACATCACGCCCGACGCGTACATCCACGTCCGCATCACGAACGGCATCAGCTGCGCGAGGTCCGGGGTCTTGGCGCCCGCCCGGGCCATGATCAGCGCGAGTCCGGTGTTGAAGCAGAACTGCAGGAGGAGCACCGGGACGATCAGCAGCCAGGACAGGTCGGGGTAGTGACCGAAGCCGATCGTGATGGCGAACAGCACGATCATCGAGAACAGCAGCTGCTGGAGCTGCTGCAGCGCGAACGAGATCGGCAGGGAGGCGCGCGGGAAGTGCAGGGCGCGGACCAGGCCGAGGTTGCCGGAGATCGCGCGCACGCCCGCCATCACGGAGCTCTGCGTGAAGGTGAACACGAACACGCCCGTGACCAGGAACGGGATGTACACGTCGCGGGTCATGCCCCGGTCGGCTTCCAGGAGCAGGCCGAAGATGAAGAAGTACACGGCCGCGTTCAGCAGCGGCGTGGCCACCTGCCACAGCTGGCCGAGCTTGGCCTGGCTGTACTGGGCGGTCAGCTTCGCGCGGGAGAAGGCGAGGATGAAGTGCCGCCGGTCCCAGAGCTGACGGACGTACTCGATGAGGGACGGCCGGGCGCCGCTGACGCTCAGCCCGTGCTTGGCGGCGAGCTCCCTCGCCGTGAGTCCCTCGTCGGGCGCCGCGGACGCGCTCACCGCGACCGGGGCATCGTGCGTTGTCTCACTCACTAGTGGAAACTTTCGTCTTCGAGATGCGTGGCCTGTGCGGGCCTGCATGAGCCGGGGGCCAGGGTACGGCCCGGGTGCTCCCGGATACTCCCGGATACGAGCTTGTCAGATGACGGGGGGCCGGCCCAGTCGGGTCAGCCGCCACACCGTACGCCACTTCATGGGCCGGCGGGGTCCGCACGGAGTCGTCCAGCCTTCGCGGAATCCGCCGAACCAGGCCCGCAGGGCGAGGCGGCTGGGGCGGCGTACGAGGGTGAGCAGCAGCCACACGCCGAGATAGACCGGGACGAGCGCCGCGGGGAGGTTTCTGCGGGCCAGCCAGACGCGGTTGCGGGCGACCATGCGGTGGTAGACCGCGTGCCGCGAGGGCGCGGTCGTCGGGTGGTACAGCACCATGTCGGAGCGGTAGTCGATCATCCAGCCCGCGTCGAGGGCCCGCCATGCCAGGTCGGTTTCCTCGTGGGCGTAGAAGAACTCGTCCGGGAGTCCGCCGACGTCGGCGAAGACCCGGGTGCGGACGGCGTTGGCGCCGCCGAGGAAGGTGGTGACGCGCGAGGAGCGCATCGGGTCGGCGGCGCGCAGCCGGGGCACGTGGCGGCGCTGGGTGACGCCGGTCTCCGGGTCGGCTATGCGAAAACTCACGATGCCGAGCTTCGGGTCGGCCTCGAAGGCCTTCCGGCACAGCGCGGCGGTGTCGTGGCCCGCGAGCAGCCCGTCGTCGTCCAGGAACAGCAGGACGTCGACGTCCCGGCCGGCCGGGCCGAAGGCCTCGATGCCGACGTTGCGGCCGCCGGGGATGCCGAGGTTCTCGGGCAGCTCGATGGTGCGGACGCCCTCGGGGACGTCCGGGACGGGCGAGCCGTTGCCGACGACGACCACCTCGACCGGGTCGCCGTCCTGCTTGGCGACCGAGTCCAGGAGGGCGCGCAGTTCGTCGGGGCGGTTGCCCATGGTGATGATGACCGCGCCGACCTTCATGCCGCTCACTTCAGCCTGCTCGAAGCGAGGATGGACACGAGGTGGAGCAGGGTCTGCACCAGCGCGATGCCGGCCAGCACGGCCACGCCGAGCCGGGAGAAGAAGAGGTCGCCGCGGGCCTGGTCGACGATCGCCAGCACCAGGATCAGCAGGGACGCCTCGATGCCGAGGATCAGCCGGTGGAACTTCAGGGCACCGGCGGCCTTGCGGGCCAGCGCCATGCCGGAGGAGCGCATCTCGGAGGCGGTCTCCTGGACCGGCGGCTTTCCGGCCTGGTGCCGGGCGACGCCGACGAGGTCGGTCTCGGCCTTGATCAGGATGGCGCCGAGGGCGGCCAGGGTGCCGAGGAAGGCCCACAGCCAGTCGATCCGGCCGCTGCCCCACAGGTCGGCGGCGCGCAGACCGAAGCCGACGAGCACCGCGGCGTCGGTGAGGTAGGCACCCACCCGGTCGAGGTAGACGCCGTTGAGCGAGTACTGCTTCTTCCAGCGCGCGATCTCGCCGTCGACGCAGTCCAGCAGGAGATACATCTGGACCATGACGACGCCGAGCACCGCGCCCGCGATCCCCGGCACCAGCAGGGCCGGGGCCGCGAGCACACCGAAGACGGTCATCAGGTAGGTGAGCTGGTTGGGCGTGACCCTGGTGTTGACCAGGTAACGGTCGACCCGCAGGGACACCTCACGCATGTAGAGGCGTCCCATCCAGTGCTCACCGCTGCGCCGGTCCTTCACCCCCGCGGGGTGAACGACGGGGCGTAGTTCAGCTACCGATGGCCTTGACATAGTCGGCGTAGATGTCCTTGATCTGTTCGGTGTTCAGGTCGAGGTGTTCGATGATGGTGTAGCGGCCGGGGCGGGTCTCCGGGGCGAACTCGACGGCCTTGACGAACTCGTCCGTCGTGAAGCCGATCTCGTCCGGCAGCACGGGCAGCCCGTGCCGGCGCAGCACCTCGGCCATGTAGGCCGACTCCTCGTGCGCCCCGCGCAGCCACATCGCGAAGGCCGCGCCCAGTCCGCACTGCTCGCCGTGGGCGGCGGCCCGCTTCGGGTAGAGCAGGTCGAAGGCGTGGTTGATCTCGTGGCACGCCCCGGAGGACGGCCGTGAGTCGCCCGACACCGACATGGCGATGCCGCTGAGGACCAGCGCCTCGGCGAGCACCTGGAGGAAGTCGTTGTCGCCGATGCCGCCGGGGTGCCGGAGCACGGCCTCGCCCGCCTGGCGGGCCATGGCCGCGGCGAGGCCGTCGATGCGCTCGCCCTTGACGCGGTTGGCCAGCTCCCAGTCGGCGATCGCCGAGATGTTGGAGACGGCGTCGCCGATGCCGGCGCGGACGAAACGGACCGGGGCCTCACGGATCACGTCCAGGTCGATGACGACCGCGATCGGGTTCGGCACTCCGTACGAGCCGCGGCCCGCGTCGTTGTCGAGGGTGGCGACCGGCGAGCACAGACCGTCGTGCGCGAGGTTCGTCGGGACGGCGACCAGCGGCAGGCCGACGCGCGCCGCGGCGAACTTGGCGCAGTCGATGATCTTGCCGCCGCCGAGCCCCACGACCGCGTCGAAGTGGCCGGCCTTTATGTCGCTCGCCAGCCGGACCGCGTCGTCGAGGGTGCCGCCGCCGACCTCGTACCAGGTGGCGCCGGGCATGCTCGGCGAGATGCGCTCGCGCAGCCTGGCGCCGGAGCCGCCGCTGACGGCGACGGCGAGGCGGCCGGACTGCGAGATGCGCTCGTCGGCGAGGACACAGGCCAGGTCGTCGAGGGCAGCCGGACGGATGTCCACGACGAGCGGGGAGGGGATGAGCCGGGTCAGTACTGGCACGCGATCTCCCGTCCGCGGGCGAGATCGTCGTGATTGTCGATCTCCACCCACTTGACGTCGCCGATCGGCGCCACGTCGATACGGAAGCCGCGGTTCACGAGCTCTTGGTAGCCGTGCTCGTAGAACTGCTGCGGGTCGGTCTCCCACACGGTCTTGAGCGCGTCGGCCAGCTCGGCGGCCGCGTCGCCCTCGATGAGGGTGACGCCGATGTACTCGCCGGTGGCCTCGGCGGGGTCCATCAGCTTGGTGATCTTCGTCATGCCCTTGGCGGGGTCGACGACGACCTTCATCTCCTCGTCGGCCAGGTCCTTGACCGTGTCCAGGGCGAGGATGATCTTCTTGCCGTCGCCGCGGGCGGCGAGCAGCGTCTTCTCGACGGAGACCGGGTGGACGGTGTCGCCGTTGGCGAGGATCACCCCGTCCTTGAGGGCGTCACGCCCGCACCACAGGGAGTAGGCGTTGTTCCACTCCTCGGCCTTGTCGTTGTCGATGAGGGTGAGCTTGACGCCGTACTTCGCCTCCAGCGCTTCCTTGCGCGCGTACACGGCCTCCTTGCGGTAGCCGACGATGATGCCGACCTCGGTGAGGCCGACCTCGGCGAAGTTGGCGAGGGTCAGGTCGAGAACCGTCGGTTCGCCCTCTATGCCCGCGGGACCCACCGGCACCAGAGCCTTGGGAAGGCTGTCGGTGTAGGGGCGCAGACGCCGTCCGGCGCCGGCCGCCAGCACGAGGCCGATCATGCGGGTTCTCCTTCATCGTGTACGGCGGGCGCGCCACCCTTGTGGGCGGCCACCCAGAAGCGGATGCTCTCGAGGAGCACCACCAGGGCCACGGCCACGGCCAGAGCCGTGAGCGCGACCGTGAACTGCGAGGCGGTGAGCAGCGCGGCGAGGACGGTGACGAGCAGCGTCCGTCCCTCGTGCCCCCCGATGGAACGCACCAGCCAGGCCGGGGACGCTCCGGCGTTGCCGCGGATGCGGTACACCGTGTCGTAGTGATGGTAGGCGACCGCGGCCACCAGCCCGAAAGCCGCAGGAAGGGCTCCGTTCACGTCCGCCTTGGCCGCGAGGACGAGGACGGTGCCGTACTCGGCGGCGCGGAAGAGCGGCGGGACGAGCCAGTCGAGGGCGCCCTTGAGGGGGCGGGCGACGGCGAGGCCCGAGGTCAGGGCGTAGACGACGGCGGCGACGATCGCCCACGGTCCGCCGAAGCCGGTCAGGGCGGCCGTGAGCACGACGGCGAGGCCGCCGAGGAAGGCCACGACGGGGGCCGTGAAGCCCGGCAGCCCGCGGGCGGGCTTCTTGAGCGCCTCCGCTAGGCCCTGGGCGAGCGGCCCGCTGTCCGCGAGGTCGGCCAGCGCCTGCGCCGCCCGGTCGGTCCGCCGGGCCTTGCGGGTCAGGGAGCGCAGCACCCGGCCCGCCGTGGTGTAGGTCGCCGCGAAGGCGCAGCCGATGAGCAGCGCGTAGAAGGTGATACGAGGAGTCGTGGCCGCCGTGAGGACCGCGATCATCGCCCAGCGCTCGCCGATGGGCAGGACGATCATGCGACGGACCCAGACCGTCCAGCCGACGCTGTCGAGCTTGCCCGAGAGGGCGGCGGTGGGGCTGGTGTTGGCGGTGGCGTCGTGGTTCGCCTCGTTGAAGGAGAAGTCCACGACGTGCCGGCAGGTCTGCAGGACCATGGCGCCGAGCGCGAGGGCCCAGACGTCGTCACCGCCGCGGGCGGCTCCGAGGGCGAGGCCGGCGTAGTAGGCGTACTCCTTGGCCCGGTCGAAGGTGGCGTCGAGCCAGGCGCCGAGCGTGGAGTACTGCAGGGAGTAGCGGGCGATCTGGCCGTCGACGCAGTCCAGTACGAAGGACGCGATCAGCAGGACGCCGGCCGCGACGAAGCCGCCGCGGGTGCCGGTGGCCGCGCAGGCCGCCGCTATGAGGGCGGTGATGAGCGAGGCGGTGGTGACCTGGTTCGGGGTCAGGCCGCGGCGGGCGCACCAGCGGGCGATGTAGCGGGAGTACGGGCTGATGCAGTAGGTGGTGAAGAAGCCGTCGCGGGACTTCACGGCCGACTTCAGGCGTACGGCCTCGTCGTCGACGGTCGTCAGCGCCTGCCGTGCCTCGTTGCGGACCTGCGGGTCGGCGGGGACGACGGCGACGAGGCTGCCCAGCTCGGGGCGGTGCACCTCGGTGCCGTCGGTGTCCAGGGCCGTGAGGATGCGGTCGGCGAGGCTGTCGACCAGGGTGGTGCCGCCGCCCGCGGAGTTCTCGCGGGCCATCGCCCGGGTGAGGGCCTGGCGGCCGGCGGGCTGTGCGGTGACGGCGCCGGGGATCGCGGCGAGCGGGAAGCGGGGGTCGGTGAGGCCGAGCCGCAGCGCGTGCACATGCCCCACGAACCGGGCGTCGACCAGGGCGACCCGTTCCTCGCCCGGCACCGCGGCGAGCAGGGTCTCGGCCTCGGCGGTGTCGGCCGCGCTCCGCACGTCGAAACCGAGGGACCGCAGATCGGCCTCGATCGACGATCCGGGGACCGGCTGACCGGTGAGGATGGCGGTCGACAACCGAATTCACTCCCTGGTACCGACGCGTCCGCGCCAGTGCTGTGCTGGGTGGGGGCGCCCGCTCCGGTGGCTCCCGGGCGGCATGTCGGCAGAGGCTATCGGATACCGGGAAGGCCACGTTCACCGCCTGTTCGGCAGATCGATCAACGTGGTTCGCACAAGCCTTTGCCGCGATCATCATCGTGGATCCGGGGCCCGCCCCACAAACCGCGCCCCCCAGACCGGACATCGGGGACATTGCGTGGGGCCCGGTCGTGGCGGCATAGGGTGGGCGACCATGACTTGGCTGATCACAGGCGGGGCCGGCTACATCGGAGCACATGTGGCGCGGGCCATGACCGAGGCCGGGGAGCGCGTCATCGCGCTGGACGACCTCTCGGCCGGGGTGCCCGCGCGGCTGCCCGGCGACGTTCCGCTCGTGGAGGGGTCGTCGCTCGACGGTGAGCTGCTCAAACGAGTGTTCGCCGAGCACGGTGTGACGGGTGTGGTGCATCTCGCGGCCCGCAAGCAGGTCGCCGAGTCCGTCGCCCAGCCGACGCGGTACTACCGGGAGAACGTCGGGGGCCTGGCGACCCTGCTGGACGCGGTCGCCGGGGCCGGTATCGAGCGCTTCGTGTTCTCCTCGTCGGCGGCCGTGTACGGCGACCCGGGTGTGGACCTCATCACGGAGGACACGCCCTGCGCGCCGGTGAACCCGTACGGCGAGACCAAGCTCACCGGTGAGTGGCTGGTGCGGGCGGCGGGCCGGGCGCACGGGATCTCCACCGTATGTCTGCGCTATTTCAACGTGGCGGGCGCGGCGGCGCCGGAGCTGGCGGACACGGGTGTCTTCAACATCGTCCCGATGGTCTTCGACCGGCTGACGCGCGACGAGGCGCCGAGGATCTTCGGCGACGACTACCCGACCCCGGACGGCACCTGCATCCGTGACTACATTCACGTCGCCGACCTGGCCGAGGCGCATCTCGCGGCGGCCCGGCGGCTCGCCGACGGGAACGTCCCGGGCGATCTGACGGTCAACATCGGCCGCGGCGAGGGTGTCTCGGTGCGTGAACTCATCACGGTCATCGGCGAGGTCACCGGCGACCGGCGGCCCCCGCTCATCGAGGAGCGCCGCCCCGGGGACGCCCCGCGGGCGGTGGCCTCGGCGGCCCGGGCGGCCGAGGAGCTCGGCTGGACCGCGCGGCGCGGGGTACGCGAGATGGCCGAGTCGGCATGGCGCGGCTGGCTGCTGCACCACGGCTCCTGACGCCCTGACGGCGCCCTGACCTGCGTATCGTTTCCGCAGGTCAGGGCACATGACAACGGTGTTCAGTGCCGCGTTGCACATACCCCCTCCCCGTAGTTCACTGGGGTGCCCGGGCACGAGCGGACAGACATCGGGCAGACACAGGAGGCGGCTTTCATGGGGGCTGGGCACGATCACGGGCATACGCACGGGGCGCCGGCCGGAGGTACGGCGACCTCGGCGTACCGCGGCAGACTGCGGGTCGCGCTGGCGATCACGCTCGGCATCGTGGTGGTCCAGATCGTCGGCGGGCTCCTCGCGGACTCGCTCGCGCTCGTCGCGGACTCGGCGCACATGGCGACGGACGCGCTGGGCCTCGGCATGGCGCTGCTCGCGATCCACTTCGCGAACCGCCCGCCCAGCGACCGGGCCACGTTCGGCTACGCCCGCGCCGAGATCCTCGCCGCCCTGGCCAACTGCCTGCTGCTGTTCGGGGTCGGCGGGTACGTCGTGTACGAGTCGGTCCAGCGCTTCATCACACCCGCGGACACCGAGGGCGGGCTCACCGTCGTGTTCGGTGTGATCGGCCTGGTCGCGAACCTGGTGTCGCTGGCGCTGCTGATGCGCGGCCAGAAGGAGAGCCTGAACGTGCGGGGCGCGTTCCTGGAGGTGGCGGCGGACGCGCTGGGCTCCGTCACGGTGATCGTCTCGGCGACCGTGATCATGCTCACCGGCTGGCAGGCAGCCGACCCGATCGCCTCGCTCGTCATCGCGCTGATGATCGCGCCCCGTACCTGGAAGCTGCTGCGCGAGACGCTCGACGTCCTGCTGGAGGCGGCGCCCAAGGGTGTCGACATGACGGAGGTACGGGCCCACATCCTGGCGACCGACGGGGTGGAGGACGTCCATGACCTGCACGCCTGGACGATCACCTCGGGCATGCCGGTGCTCTCGGCGCATGTGGTCGTCAGCCCGGAGGCGCTGAGCGCGACAGGCCACGAGAAGATGCTCCACGAGTTGCAGGGCTGCCTCGGTGACCACTTCGACGTGGAGCACTGCACCTTCCAGCTGGAGCCGACCGGGCACGCGGAGCACGAGCCGCATCTCTGCCACTGACGGTCGGTGGCTGATGGGGTGTCCGGGGCTGGTGGGGCGCATTCCGATGTGAGTGCGCCGGGGGACGCAGCGCCACGGCGCACGCCCACGCCCTGCCCCTCCCCGCATCGGCAGGGACGATTTTCGGCCCATCGCGCCGGGCACGATCTGCTCCTGGGTCCCTCTTCCGGCATCCAGCGGCGCCGTCCGCGCTCCGCGCTGCCGCGCGGGGACATGCGGGCCACGCCGCGAAGTGCCGGGAGTGCCGGATTCGTACGGCAGACTTGGGGCGCGAAGACCGATGTGAAGGATGGGTATGCCGATCACACCTGCCACCGCGACGCACAACCCGTCGAACGGCACCGCAGACGCGATTTTGCTGGAACTGGTCGACGAGGACGGCGTGACGATCGGCACCGCGGAGAAGCTCGCCGCCCACCAGCCACCCGGACAGCTGCACCGCGCGTTCTCCGTGTTCCTCTTCGACGAGTACGGCCGGCTGCTGCTCCAGCAGCGCGCGCTGGGCAAGTACCACTCCCCCGGTGTGTGGTCCAACACCTGCTGCGGCCACCCCTACCCGGGCGAGGCGCCCTTCGCGGCGGCGGCACGCCGGACCTTCGAGGAACTCGGCGCCTCCCCGTCCCTGCTGGCCGAGGCGGGCACGGTCCGCTACAACCACCCGGACCCGGAGTCCGGTCTCGTGGAGCAGGAGTACAACCACCTCTTCGTCGGCATGGTGCAGGCCGTGCTGCGGCCGGATCCGGAGGAGGTGGCGTCGACGGCGTTCGTGACCCCGCCCGAGCTGGCGGAGCGGCATGCCAAGGACACCTTCTCGTCCTGGTTCATGACCGTCCTGGACTCGGCCCGCCCGGCGATCAGGGAGCTGACCGGAGACTCGGCCGGCTGGTGACCAAGGGCCCGACAGCGGGGCCGGGACGGCCTTAGAGGAAGCGGACGGGCTTGAGCGGCAGGGCGGCCCAGATCACCTTGCCGCCGCTCGTGGTGTATTCGACGTCGCACATGCCGCCCGCCTCCCGGGTGACCTCGCGCACCAGGAGCAGTCCGCGGCCGCCGGTCCGGCCGTGGTCGGCCTCCAGCGCGGTGGGCCGGTACGGGTGGTTGTCCTCCACGGACACGCGCAGCCACTCCGCCCCGACGGCCAGCTCGACGGCGACCGTCGGCGACAGCACCGCCGCGTGCTTCACGGCGTTCGTCACCAGTTCGGAGACGATCAGCAGCAGCCCCTGGGCCAGGTCGTCCGAGACCGGCACGCCCTGACGCATCAGCAGGTCCCGTACGGCGTGCCGCGCCTGCGGGACCGAGGCGTCGACAGCCGGCGCGGTGAACCGCCAGACCCCCTCGTACGGCAGCGGATCCGCGGGCCCGAGAGGCACCGCGCCGCCCTGTGGACGTGGGCCGGACCCACGCCCCTCGTCGTCCATCGTCCGGTCGCCACCCTCGCGCTCGATTGTCGCCACGTCTCGAGTGTTGGTAACGATGCGCTCCGCACCCCGGGACTGAACAGAAGTCAGCAAGTATCGAGCACTTCTGACCGTTGGCGTATGACACGGTCAGTTGTGGGACTGGTCCTGTCCCTGTTGTGCCATCTCGGCGAACTATTCGGGTTGTACGGGTTTGCCTTCCGGATAGCATCCGGCGCATGGAGCCGCAGTTGTTGTACAGCGTGACCGACTCGGTCGCGACGGTCGTCATCCGCCATCCGGAGAAGCGCAACGCCATGACGGCCGCGATGTGGCGCTCGCTGCCGCAGCTGCTGGAGGAGCCGGCCGGCGACCCCGCCGTGCGGGCGCTGGTGCTCACCGGCGAGGGCGGGACGTTCTGCGCCGGGGCCGACATCTCGACGCTCCGGGGCTCGCCGGAGGAGGCACAGGGCCTTGCCGTGCGGGCCGAGGAGGCGCTCGCCGCGTTCCCGAAGCCGACGCTGGCCGCGGTGCGCGGGCACTGCGTGGGCGGCGGGGCCCAGCTGGCGGCGGCCTGTGATCTGCGGTTCGCCGAGGAGGGCGCGCTGTTCGGGGTGACGCCAGCGAAGCTCGGCATCGTCTACCCGGCGTCCTCGACCAGGCGGCTGGTGTCCCTGGTGGGTCCGGCCACCGCCAAGTACCTGCTGTTCTCCGGTGAGCTGATCGACACGGAGCGGGCGCTGCGCACCGGTCTGGCCGACGAGGTGCTGCCCGCGGGTGAACTCGGCAAGCGGGTCGCCGAGTTCACCCGGATCCTGGTGTCCCGTTCGCAGCTGACGCAGGCGGCGGCGAAGGAGTTCGCGAACGGCGGTACGGACCGGGACGCGCACTGGGCCGGGCAGGCGCGCGCGAGCGGCGACACCGCGGAGGGCGTCGCCGCGTTCCTGGAGCGCAGGCAGCCGCGGTTCGACTGGAGCGTGTCTACGTCAGCATGACGGCGGCGTGCGACCGGAGCAGTTCGACGACGTGCGCGGGGGCCTTCTCGGGCGATCCGGCGTCGTAGGGCGGCTGCGGGTCGTACTCGGTGGCGAGCTGGACCATCTGGGCGTGGTCGTCGCCCGCGATCCGGCCGAGGAGGGTCAGTCCCATGTCGATGCCGGAGGAGACTCCGGCCGCGGTGACGTACTTTCCGTCGGTGACGACCCGCTCCCCCGTGGGCTCGGCGCCGTAGCGCTTCAGTTCCTCCAGGGTCAGCCAGTGGGAGGTCGCGCGGCGGCCCCGGAGGAGTCCGGCGGCGGCCAGCAGCAGGGAGCCGGTGCACACGGATGTCGTCCAGGCAGTGCCGGCATCGGCGGCGCGCAGCCAGCCCAGGAGCGGCTCGTGCGCCATCAGCGCCTCCTGGCCCGGGCCGCCGGGGACGACGACGATGTCCGGGTTCGGCACGTCGGCCAGAGTCCGGTCGGCGATGAGCGCGAGGTTCCCCGTCTCGTTCCGCACGGGGCCGGTCCGCTCGGCGACGAACACGGTCTCCGCGTCCGGGAGGCGGCCGAGGGTTTCGTAGGGGCCGACGGCGTCGAGGGCGGTAAAGCGGTCGTAGAGGACGATGGCGATCTGCATGCGGGGTACCTTCCGACAGTTCGAGACGGTTCGTGGCGGTTCGCGTCGATGTGACGGGGCTCAGGGCGTGGTCGCGGGGCGGAAGCGGCGGCGGTACTCGGCCGGGGGCGTCCCGAGGGCTTTGACGAAGGCTCGGCGCATGGCCTCGGGGGTGCCGTAGCCGCTGGTGCGGGAGATCTCCTCGATGCCGTCGGTGGTGTCCTCCAGGAGCCGGCGGGCGTGTTCGAGGCGGACCCGGTCCACGTACCGCCCGGGCGTCATACCGGTCTCGTCCCGGAAGGCCCGGGCGAAGTGGCGGGGCGAGAGGCGGGCGCGGGCGGCGAGTGCCTCCACGGAGAGGTCGGCGTCAGGGCGTTCGGTGATGAACCGCTGGACGTCCCGGAGCGGCTCGCGGTGAGCGGTCTGGGCTTCGAACTGGGCGCTGAACTGGGCCTGGTTCCCCGGGCGGCGCAGGAAGACCACCAGGTGGCGGGCGATGGCCAGGGCGGCGTCCCGGCCCAGGTCCTCCTCGACCAGGGCCAGGGCGAGGTCGATGCCGGCGGTGACACCGGCCGAGGTGGCGATGTGCCCGTCGAGTACGTAGACGGGGTCGGGGTCGATCTCGACGGCCGGGTGGTCGCGGGCCAGCCGGTCGCAGTACGCCCAGTGGGTCGTGGCGCGGCGGCCGTCCAGGAGCCCGGCCTCGGCGAGCACGGCCGCACCGGTGCACACGGAGACCAGACGCACGGCACGCGGCCCGCGCTCGCGCACCCAGTCGACCAGGCGCGGGTCGGGGTCCAGGGAGCCCGACCCGCCGGGGACGAGAAGGGTGTGCGGGTCGGACGCACCGTCCAGGGACCCGTCGGGTACGAGGGTCAGTCCACTGGTGGTGCGCACGGGCGCGCCGTCCGGGGAGGCCGTGCGGATGCGGTACGTCCCCGGGGTGAGCAGCTCCGCGCCCGCGAAGACCTCCACGGGCCCCGTGACGTCGAGACTCTGCACGCCGTCGAAGAGGACGGCGAGAACGGTGCGCTGGGCCATGGCCTTGATTCTTCGCGGGCGCGGAGTGTGGCCGCAATGACGAATTTCCCACCTTTCCTGCCATGAGAGGTGTCATGGGAGGCGCCAGGGGAAGTGCGGCCGTGGAGGGCATACCAAGCGGTTGGTAACCTGCCGGGCATGACGACTGCCGCCCTTGAGCCGCTCGCCGGCCGCCGCTGCCAGAACGTGCTCAACTCCCTGCACGCGACGCACTACTTCTCGCCGGATCTGGGACGGGAAGTGGGCGCTGCCGGGATCACGCATCCCCACGCCGTGAACTTCGCCGTGCGGGCCGCCGCCCTCGGACCGGTCGGGCCCGGTGCGGTGACGGCGGCCTTCTACAACTACAAGTACGAGCTGGTGGCCCGGCATGTGCCGGCGGTGTGGGAGAGCGCCGCACCCGGCCAGGTGCTGGCGGCACGCTTCCGTGCGGTCGACGCGACCCTGCGCCGCCTGCTGGGCGAAGAGGCCCTGGCCTCGGAGGAGATGGCCGAGGCCGCGCGGCTCGCGCTGCGCGCCGCCGAGGCCTGTTCGCGCGGCGCGCGGCCGCTGTACGCCGCCCATGCCGACCTGCCCGTCCCCGAGGAGCCGCACCTCGCGTACTGGCACGCGGCGACCCTGCTGCGCGAGCACCGGGGCGACGGGCACCTGGCCGCCCTGATGGCCGCGGGCCTGGACGGCCTCGAGGCGATGGTGACCCACACCGCGACGGGCAAGGGCATGGCGCCGAAGTGGGTGTTCACCACCCGGGGCTGGAACCAGGAGGACTGGGACGCGGCGACGGACCGGCTGCGTGAGCGCGGGCTGCTGGACCCGGCCGGGGAGCTCTCCGAGCGGGGTGTCGCCCTGCGCGAGGAGATAGAGCGGGAGACGGACCGGCTCGACCGGGCACCGTACGAGCACCTGGGCCCGGAGGGCGTGGCCCGGCTGACCGAGCTCGGCGCCGGTTTCGCACAGGCCGCGTTCGTGGCCGGGGCCTTTCCGGCGGATCTGATCGGCAAGGCCTGAGGGCCGCCCCGCACCCCTGACCCGCATGAATGTTCCGCTGTGACGCATGGTGAGGCGTCGGTGAGGTACCCGGCCTCTCCCGATCAGTGCGGTCGGGAGAGGAAAGGGGAATCACCGTGTTCCGTGCCATCGCAGACGTGCTGCGCCAGATCGGCGGCGCCGTCGCCACCGTCGTGACGCTGCCCTTCCGGGCCCTGGCCCGGCTCTTCGGCGGAGCCTCCTCCGCCACCCGCGGCCGCAGGGCCTGACCGGGGGGCCGCCGGCGACCTGCCGGGGGTACCGCCCTGGCCCCCGAGTGTCGGTGTCACCTGCCACAATTGCCGCGCAACCTCAGTGGAGAAGGCGGTACGGGATCGTGACGACACCCGGGGCCAACGGGTCCATCAACGTAGGGTCCATCGAAGGCAGGATCGCCGAGGAACTCGGCGTACGGGAGCGGCAGGTCAGGGCCGCCGTGGAACTGCTCGACGGCGGTTCTACGGTGCCCTTCATCGCTCGCTACCGCAAGGAAGCGACCGAGATGCTCGACGACGCGCAGCTGCGCACCGTCGAGGAGCGGCTGCGCTATCTGCGGGAGCTGGAGGAGCGGCGGGCGGCGATCCTGGAATCGGTGCGCGAGCAGGGCAAGCTCACCGAGGAGCTGGAGGCACGGATCCGGGGCGCCGAGACGAAGGCGCGCCTGGAGGACATCTACCTCCCGTACAAGCCCAAGCGGCGCACCAAGGCGCAGATCGCCCGCGAGGCGGGTCTCGAGCCGCTGGCGGAGGGGCTGCTCGGTGATCCGGGTGTCGAGCCCCTCGCCGCGGCGGCCGCGTTCGTCGACGCCGACAAGGGCGTGGCCGATCCGCAGGCCGCCCTCGACGGCGCCCGGGCGATCCTCACCGAGCGGTTCTCGGAGGACGCCGACCTGATCGGCGAGCTGCGCGAGCGCATGTGGGTGCGCGGGCGGCTGGCCGCCAAGGTGCGGGACGGCAAGGAGGAGGCGGGGGCGAAGTTCGCCGACTACTTCGACTTCGCCGAGCCGTTCACCGAGCTGCCCTCGCACCGTGTGCTGGCCATGCTGCGCGGCGAGAAGGAGGACGTCCTCGAACTGGCCCTGGAGCCCGAGGAGGCCACGGACGGCCCGTCGTCCTACGAGGGGATCGTCGCGAACCGGTTCGGGATCGCCGACCGGGGCCGCCCCGGGGACAAGTGGCTGAAGGACACGGTCCGCTGGGCGTGGCGCACCCGCGTCCTCGTGCACCTCGGCATCGACCTGCGGCTGCGGCTGCGCACGGCCGCCGAGGACGAGGCCGTGCGGGTCTTCGCGGCGAACCTGCGCGACCTGCTGCTCGCGGCCCCGGCGGGCACGCGCGCGACGCTCGGCCTGGACCCCGGCTTCCGTACGGGTGTGAAGGTCGCCGTGGTGGACGCCACCGGCAAGGTAGTCGCCACGGACGTCATCCACCCGCACGTCCCCGCCAACCGCTGGGACGAGGCCGTCGCCAAGCTGGCCCGGCTCGCGAAGGAGCACGCCGTCGAGCTGGTCGCCATCGGCAACGGCACGGCGTCCCGCGAGACCGACAAGCTCGCCGGGGAGCTGATCACCAAGCACCCGGAGCTGAAGCTCACGAAGGTGATGGTGTCCGAGGCCGGCGCGTCCGTGTACTCGGCGTCCGCCTTCGCCTCGCAGGAGCTGCCCGACATGGACGTGTCGCTGCGCGGCGCCGTGTCGATCGCGCGCCGGCTGCAGGACCCGCTGGCCGAGCTGGTGAAGATCGACCCGAAGTCCATCGGTGTCGGTCAGTACCAGCACGACCTGTCCGAGCTGAAGCTGTCGCGTTCGCTGGACGCGGTGGTGGAGGACTGTGTGAACGGCGTGGGCGTGGACGTCAACACGGCGTCGGCCCCGCTCCTCGCCCGGGTCTCCGGCATCACCTCCGGGCTCGCGGAGAACATCGTGGCGCACCGGGACGCCAACGGGCCGTTCACGGCCCGGGGCGGTCTGAAGAAGGTGGCGCGGCTCGGCCCCAAGGCGTACGAGCAGTGTGCCGGCTTCCTGCGGATCCGCGGCGGTGACGACCCGCTGGACTCCTCCAGCGTGCACCCGGAGGCCTATCCGGTGGTGCGGCGCATGGTGAAGACCAGCGGCCAGGAGGTCGCCGCGCTCATCGGCAACACCGGTGCGCTGCGCTCGCTGAAGCCGCAGGACTTCGTGGACGAGACGTTCGGTCTGCCGACCGTCACCGACATCCTGAAGGAGCTGGAGAAGCCGGGCCGCGACCCTCGTCCGGGCTTCAAGACGGCCGCCTTCCAGGAGGGCGTGGAGAAGATCTCCGACCTGTCGTCCGGGATGGTCCTGGAGGGCGTGGTGACGAACGTCGCCGCCTTCGGGGCGTTCGTCGACGTCGGTGTGCACCAGGACGGCCTGGTGCACGTCTCCGCGATGTCGAAGACGTTCGTCAAGGACCCGCGGGACGTGGTGAAGCCCGGGGACATCGTCAAGGTGAAGGTCCTCGACGTGGACATCCCACGCAAGCGGATCTCGCTGACGCTGCGGCTGGACGACGAGGCGGCGGCCTCGCAGGGCCAGGGCGCCGGTTCCGGTGAGCGCCGGCAGCGGGGCGGGCGTCCGCCGCAGCAGCGGCAGGGCGGTCGTGGCGGTGGCGGCGGTCGTAGCGGGGGTGGCGGTTCGCGTCAGGCGCCGCCGCCCGCCAACAGCGCGATGGCCGACGCGCTGCGCCGCGCGGGCCTGGCCGATCCGAAGAACGGTCGCCGCTGACGGCTTCGTCTAAAGGCCGTGGGGAGCAGCGGGGCCGTTGTGGCTGGTCGCGCGGCTCCCCTCCGGCGGCCCGTCAGCGCTCGGTCACCTTGCCGTCCGCGACCTCCAGGCGGCGCGTCACATGGACGGCGTCCAGCATGCGGCGGTCGTGCGTGACCAGCAGGAGCGTGCCCTCGTAGGCGTCGAGGGCCGACTCCAGCTGCTCGATGGCGGGCAGGTCGAGGTGGTTGGTCGGCTCGTCGAGGACCAGGAGGTTGACGCCCCGGCCCTGGAGCAGGGCCAGGGCGGCCCTCGTGCGCTCGCCCGGGGAGAGGGTCGCCGCGGGGCGCAGGACGTGTTCCGACTTGAGGCCGAACTTGGCCAGGAGGGTGCGGACCTCGACCGGTTCGGTGTCCGGGACGGCCGCGCGGAAGGCGTCGAGCAGAGTCTCCTGGCCGTGGAACAACTGGCGGGCCTGGTCGACCTCGCCCAGGAGGACACCGGAGCCGAGCGCGGCGTGCCCGGCGTCGAGCGGGACGCGGCCGAGCAGGGCGGCGAGCAGCGTCGACTTGCCGGCGCCGTTCGCGCCGGTGACCGCCACCCGGTCCGCCCAGTCGATCTGGAGGGACACCGGGCCGAGGACGAAGTCGCCGCGGCGCACCTCGGCGTCCCGCAGGGTCGCGACGACGGCGCCCGAGCGCGGGGCCGACGCGATCTCCATCCGCAGTTCCCACTCCTTGCGCGGCTCCTCGACGACGTCCAGCCGCTCGATCATGCGCTGGGTCTGGCGGGCCTTCGCGGCCTGCTTCTCGCTGGCCTCGCTGCGGAACTTGCGGCCGATCTTGTCGTTGTCGTTGCCCGCCTTGCGGCGCGCGTTCTTCACGCCCTTGTCCATCCATGACCGCTGTGTCTGGGCGCGGTCCTGGAGGGCCGCCTTCTTGTCGGCGTACTCCTCGAACTCGTCGCGGGCGTGCCGGCGGGCCACGTCCCGCTCCTCGAGGTAGGCCTCGTAGCCGCCGCCGTAGAGGTTGATCTGCCCTTGGGCGAGGTCGAGTTCGAGGACCTTGGTGACGGTGCGGGTGAGGAACTCGCGGTCGTGGCTGACGACCACCGTGCCGGCGCGCAGGCCGCTCACGAAGCGTTCGAGGCGCTCCAGGCCGTCCAGGTCGAGGTCGTTGGTCGGCTCGTCGAGGAGGAAGACGTCGTAGCGGGAGAGCAGCAGGGAGGCGAGGCCGGCGCGGGCCGCCTGGCCGCCGGACAGGGACGTCATCGGCTGGTCCAGGTCGATCGCGAGGCCCAGTGAGTCGGCGACCTCCTCGGCGCGTTCGTCGAGGTCGGCGCCGCCGAGCCCGAGCCAGCGCTCCAGGCTGGTGGCGTAGGCGTCGTCGGCGCCCGGGGCGCCGTCGACCAGGGCCTGGGTCGCCTCGTCCATGGTCCGTTGGGCCTCGGCGACGCCGGTGCGGCGGGCCAGGAACGCCCGGACGGTCTCGCCGGGGCGGCGGTCCGGCTCCTGTGGGAGGTGGCCGACGGTGGCGGTCGGCGGGGACAGGCGCAGTTCGCCCTGCTCGGGTGCGACGAGTCCGGCGAGCATCCTGAGCAGGGTGGACTTGCCGGCGCCGTTGGCTCCGACCAGGCCGATCACATCGCCGGGCGCGACGACGAGGTCGAGTCCGGTGAACAGGGAGCGGTCGCCGTGGCCGGCGGCGAGGTTCTTGGCGACGAGGGTGGCAGTCATCAGGTCGCTGATTTTAATGGGCCGCTCAGTGGGTCACTGCCGTCACCAAAACGCTTCCGGAGGTGCGCGCCACGACGTAGGACCGGCCCTTCACCGCCCTGGCGTCGAGGGCGACGCGGTGACGGCCGGGTTCGAGGACGCCGTCGAAGATCTCGTGGGTGTGAGTGCGGGAGAGCCGGTCGAGGCGGTACGCGGTGAGGGTGACCCGGCAGGCGGAGGTGACCTCGATGTCCGCCCCGCCGTCGGCGGCGGTCAGGTCGGTGAGGCGGTGCTGTGCCAGCGGGCCGCGGTCCAGGGCGTGTTCGATCTGGGCGACGAGCAGGGGGACGATCGGGGCGAGGCCGTCGACGTGGACGACGGGGACCTCGGCCTGCTCGAAGGCGCGGCGGACGGCGGCGCGGTCCCGCTCGTCGGTCGCGTGGCCGAAGGCGACGGCGCCGTAGGCGCGCAGTTCGTCGGCGGGCACTCCGTCGGCGTCGTGGGCGATGTCGGCCCCGACGCCGATGGTGCGTAACGCCGCGGCGAGCTTGGCCAGGACGGCGACGCGGGCGCCGATCAGCAGGACACGGGGGCGCGTGTCGGGGGCGGAGCCGTTCAGCAGGGCGCTCAGGGCCGTCCGGTACTCGGCGCCGCGGAAGCGGAACGGGCCGATGCCGTGGTAGCCGTTGAGGTCGAGGTCGGCGTGTTCGTCGGTCTGCCAGGCGAAGTCCCGCCAGATGAAGTCCTCGCCGTCCCGTCGGATGACCGCGGTGACGGCTCCGCAGGCCAGGTCCTCGCACTCGGGGCAGCCGTAGACGACGTAGCGGCCGCCGGGCAGGGGTGCCGGGCTCTCCAGGAGCAGGCTGCGGACCTGCGCGGTGAAGATGGCGGGCGGGATGTCGGAGGCGAGCGGGGAGACCGCGTCGAGGTCGGAGAGCCGGAACAGCAGCGGGCGTCCGTCGACGATGAAGTCCACGAAGTCCCGGTGGACCTGGTATCCACCGTCGTGGAGAACTCCGCCCGCCCGCATCGCCGGTGCCAGGCCGAAGGTCGCATATGCGGCACACATGCTGTGAGTATCCCCATACTGCGCGTGATGTGAGCACGGCATGACACATTCCGCTACGGTCCCGGCATGGCGGGCGAGCGAAGTGACGAGATCCTGGTGGTCGGCGGCGGGGTCGTCGGGCTGACGACCGCGGTGGTGCTGGCCGAACGCGGGCGGCGGGTGCGGGTGTGGACGCGGGACGCCGTGGAGGCGACCACCTCAGCGGTCGCGGGGGCGCTGTGGTGGCCGTACCGGATCGAGCCCCTGGCGCTCGCGCGTGCGTGGGCGCTGCGGTCGCTGGAGATCTACGAGGAGCTGGCGGCGCGGCCCGAACCGACCGGCGTACGCATGGCCGAAGGGGTGCTGGGCGGGACCCGTCTCGACGAGGTCGGCGGATGGCTGGCGGGGCGGGTGCCGGGGCTGCGGCCGGCCACGGCCGGGGAGTACGCGGGGACGGGCGTGCGGGCACGGCTGCCGCTGATCGACATGCCGGCTCATCTGCCGTGGCTGCGGGAGCGGTTCGTGGCGGCGGGCGGGGTGGTCGAGGCTCGTACGGTGTCCTCGTTCGCGGAGGCCGACGCGCCGGTCGTGGTCAACTGCACGGGGCTGGCAGCGCGGGAGCTGGTGCCGGATCCGTCCGTGCGGCCGGTGCGCGGGCAGCTGGTGGTCGTGGAGAACCCCGGGGTCGACGAATGGCTCGTCTCCTCCGACGCGGCCGGGGACTACGCGTATCTGTTTCCGCAGCCGGGCGGGCTCGTCCTCGGCGGTACGGCGGAGGAGGACGCGTGGTCACCGGAGCCCGACCCCGCGACGGCCGAGGCGATCGTCCGCCGCTGCGCGGAGCTACGGCCGGAGATCACCGGCGCACGGGTCCTGGAACACCGGGTCGGGCTGCGCCCCACCCGCCCCGCGGTCCGGCTGGACCGCGACGCCCTGCCGGACGGCCGGCTCCTGGTGCACAACTACGGCCACGGCGGCGCGGGCGTCACGGTGGCGTGGGGGTGCGCGGAGGAGGCGGCGCGGCTGGTGTGCGACGGAGGCGACGGGTCGCTGCGCGGCTGACTGCCCCGAGCCGGGGCGAGAGGCGGACGCCGCCGGGTGCGGGCAGCCGGGCCGCTCGGCCCGGGGGCGTGGAGCCCGAAGCGCCTCGGCCAAGAACGCCCGGGCCGCCAAAGCCGGATGCCCCCGGCCCGAGGCATCGGAGCCGTCGGGCTCCGACGCCCCGGTCGGGGGCATCCGGCAGGGCGGTCGATCGGGTCAGTGCTTGCCGATGGGGTCGCCCTCGACGTCCGGGCCGCGGCCCGGGCCGACTCGGAACTCGAAGTCGCCGTCGTACTTCGTGTGGCCTTCCATCACGGCCATCTCGACGGCCTCGGAGCCCATCTGCTCACGCACGATCACCGGGTCGCGGCGCAGATCGCGCATGAGGGCGACGCACATGAAGGTCATCACGACGACGAACGGCGCCGCCGCGAGGATGGTGAGGTTCTGCAGACCTGTCAGCGCGTCGCCGGAGCCGCTGCCGACGAGCAGCATGATCGCGGCCACCGCACCGGTGACGACGCCCCAGAACACCACCACCAGGCGGCCGGGTTCGAGCGCGCCCTTCTGCGAGAGCGTGCCCATGACGATCGACGCCGCGTCGGCACCCGAGACGAAGAAGATGCCGACGAGGACCATCACCAGCAGGCTGGTGACGGTGGCGATGGGGAACTGCTGCAGCACGTCGAAGAGCTGGCCCTCCGCGGTCGCCTCCTTGCCGAGCCTGCCCTCCTCCTGCAGCTTCATCGCCGAGCCGCCGAAGATCGCGAACCAGATCAGGCTGACCGTGCTGGGCACGAGGATGACGCCGCCGATGAACTGCCGGATGGTCCGGCCCCGGCTGATGCGGGCGATGAACATGCCGACGAACGGCGTCCAGGAGATCCACCACGCCCAGTAGAAGACGGTCCAGCTGCCCAGCCAGTCCGCGACGCCCTCCCCGCCGCTGGCCTCCGTACGGCCGGCCAGCTGGGGCAGGTCGCCGAGGTAGGCGAAGACCGACGTCGGCAGCAGGTCGAGGACGATGATGGTCGGGCCCGCCACGAACACGAACAGGGCGAGGACCAGCGCCAGCACCATGTTGGTGTTGGACAGCCACTGAATGCCCTTCTCCACACCGGAGATCGCGGACGCGACGAAGGCCAGGGTCAGCACCGCGATGATCGTGACGAGCAGCCCGGTGCTCACCTTGTCCATCCACTTCAGCTCCTGCACACCGGAGCCGATCTGGAGCGCGCCGAGCCCCAGGGACGCGGCGGAGCCGAAGATGGTCGCGACGATCGCGAGGATGTCGATGACGCGGCCGGCGGAGCCGTTCGCGTGCTTCTTGCCGATGAGCGGGGTGAAGACGGCGCTGATGGTCTGGCGGCGCCGCCTGCGGAAGGTGCTGTAGGCGATGGCCAGGCCCACCACGGCATAGATCGCCCAAGGATGGAGCGTCCAGTGGAACAGGGTGGTGGCCATGGCCGTCTCCATGCGTTCGCCGGAGTCGGCCGGGTCGGTGCCCGGCGGGGGCGTCGAGTAATGCGACAGCGGCTCGCTCACGCCGTAGAACATCAGGCCGATGCCCATACCCGCGCTGAACATCATCGCGACCCAGGACACCGTGCGGAACTCGGGCTCCTCACCCTCCGCACCGAGGTGGATACGGCCGTAACGGCTGATCGCGAGCCAGAGGGCGAACACGACGAAGCCGGAGGCGGCGAGCATGAACGCCCAGCCGCCGTTGTGCATCAGCCCGCTGAGCATGCTGGAGGAGACGGATTCGAGCGAGTCGGTCGCCGTGGCGCCCCAGATCACGAAGGCGAGGGTGAGAGCCGCCGTGACACCGAACACGATCCGGTCGGTCTGGGGCCCCTCCTGACCGGGGAGGCCGGCTTCCGAACCCGGCAGCGCGCCTCCCCCCTGGGGATCGTTCTCGCTTGGTCGGTCGTGTGTCACTGGCGGCACCTTTCATTGAACGTAGGAGGAAGGTAAATCCTCCGTAACGCCCCTACCACGTGTGGCGCAATTACACCCCTCTCAACATTGCGTTTCGGACTCGGTCTCGGTCAGGTGGTAGGTGGCCCGCCCGTCGAGCAGCAGCGGGACGAGCGCCCGCAGGGGCTGGCGCAGGGGTACGAGCACGCCCTCGGCGTCCCGTCGTACGCGCACACCGTGCAGTGCGAGTTCGTCGCCGACCTCGGCGTACTGCGCGGCGGTGAGGCGGTAGCCACAGGGCGGGTTCTGGATCACCTCGGCGGGTTCGGGCGTGTCGTTGTCGGCGCCGCCGACGTAGACCGGGCCGGTGGCCGTGTAGCCGGCGAGCCGGGCCTCGGCCGTCGTCGCCTCGATGCGGTCCCGGCGCTGCTCGGTGTATCCGAACAGGCCCTTGAGGGCGTCCAGTTGGGAGGTGACCCGGCGCCGGTTGTTCAGCGCCTCGTCCGCCTTCTCCGCTTCGGTGAGCGGGTCCACGCGGCTCTCGATGAGCAGTCCGATCGCATGCTTCACACCGGACATATTGCGCAGAATGCGCTCCTGTCCGTCTCCGGCGACCTGTTTGACCGGTTCGCCGGTCTCGGGGTCGGTCCAGATGCCGTAGGTGCCGGTCGAGTGGCCGGCCCGCTGCGCCGCGGGGCGGACGTAGGCCTCGGAGAGGGTCTTCGCCTCGTCGTGGACCGCGTCGTGGGTGTTGAGGTTGCGCGGCCACAGGTCGAAGAGGGCTTTATCGTAGTACTGGGGTGTTGCTCCGTATTCGTGCAGGTCGTAGATGATGTCGGGGCGCTGGTCGCGGATGAGCGCGGCCAGGGCGCGGCCCTCGGCGGTCTTGAGGGCGAGGTGGTCGCGGTTGATGTCGACCCCGTCGCTGTTGCCGCGGGTGTTCGCGGCCCGGCCGTCGGGGTTGGCGGTGGGCACGACCAGGACGGTGGTGCGGTCCAGGAAGCGCCGGGTGCGGCTGTCGCGGGCGTACGCGAGGTCGCGGACGGTGGTCAGACAGGCTTCGCGGCCGGAGGGTTCGTCGCCGTGCTGGCTGCAGACGAGGAGCACCTTGTTCGGGCTCGGGCCGGTGCCGATCCGCACGACCTGGAGCGGGCGGTCCTGCTTCGTCGTGCCGAAGCGGGTCAGGGAGACCCGGCTGCTGGAGCGGTCGACGGCCCTGAGGAAGTCCTGTTCCTCGGGCTGGGTGGTCCAGCGGGCGCCGTCGGTCCGCTCGAAGCCGGTGCGCGGCGGGGAGTCGGTCGCCGTGGTCGCCTGTGCGGGGACGGCGACCAGGGACGCGGCGAGGGCGGCGGCGGTCAGGGTCAGGGCGCGGACGCGGTTCACTGGGTTCCCTCCGGGACGCGGTGGGTGGTGCGCGGTTCCCGTACGCCGTCCAGGAGCGCGGCGACGGGCGGGGTGAGCGCGGAACCCGCGGTGGCGCGGGCGAAGGCGGCGGGTCCGCCGACGAACGGCACGTCGGCCGAGGTGCGGGAGAGGTCGAGCGAGAGCTTCGGCGTGTCGGCGGGAGGGTCGATGAGGCCCTGGTCGGTGCCCGCGACGATCAGGGCCAGGCGGTGGCCCTTCGGGACGACATGGTCGGTCGCCGCCAGATCGAGGGTGATCGTGTACCGCCTGCCCGGGGTGAGCGGGGAGCCCTTGTCGTCCGAGGCGTGGTTGCCGAGGTCGGCCCAGCCGCGGCTGACGACCGTGTAGTCGACGTCGGCGGTCTTGGCCTTCGCCTCCTTGAAGCAGGAGCTGTCGCCGGCGGTGCTCGCGCCCCAGCAAGTGCGGTCCGGGAGGGTGGTGATGCCCTCGCCGGCGTCGGCGTAGTCGCGGATGGTGTCGGGGCCGATGTCCACGAGGACGGCCGAGAGATGGGCCGTCGGGGTGGACGGTGTCGCGGTGACGGTGACCTCGGAGGAGCCGGACAGGCGCAGGTCGCGGGTGAGCGGCCCGGTGGCGAACCCGGCCTTCTCCGGTGTCGACTTGTCGATCTGAGTGGCCCAGTCGGTCTCGCTCAGCTTCGGGTCGTCGGTGAACGTCTCGGTGCCGTGGCCGCGGCCCAGGCCGAGGGTGCCGACGCCGGGCTGGGCTCCCCGGTCGGGGCGCAGGGTGGTGGCCCGGGTGCCGGCCGGCGGCCAGACCTCGGAGGTGCTCCACTGGTCGGGGTGGCGTTCGATGTCGGCCATGGGCTCGCGGTCGATGCCGTTGTCGTAGCCCATGAGTTCGTGGTCGAACCAGCGGTGCAGGGTGTCGACCCAGGTGGCGCGGCGGAAGTCGAAGGGATCGACGTGGCCGGTCTGGGAGAGCCAGATCTTGCGCTCGACGCCGTGCTTCGCGAGGGCGTCCCACCACTGGCCGACGTGCTTCATGCGCACGTTGAGGTCCTGCATGCCGTGGATCAGGAAGACGCTGGCCCTGACCTTCTTCGCGTTCTTCACGTAGTCGCGCTCGGTCCACAGCGGGGTCCAGTCACCGGTGCGCGGGGCCCCGTCGACGAGCTTCTGCTGCACGGCGCCGCACTTCTCGCGGGCGTCGGGGCTGTTGACGTAGTCGGACAGCCACTCGGGGCCGGAGTCGTAGAGCGGGGCGCCCTGCTGGAAGTAGTAGTCGTACCAGGAGGAGATGGCGCTGATCGGGACGATGGTCTTCAGGCCCTTGACGCCGGTGGCGGCGACGCCGTTGGCGATGGTGCCGTCCCAGCTCTTGCCGATCATGCCGGTGCGGCCGTTGGTCCAGCCGGCCTTGGCGCGGGTGGTGCCGGTGCGGGTCGTGTAGGCCTTGGCGCGGCCGTTCAGCCAGTCGACGACGGCCTTCGCCGACTGGATGTCGGAGCGGCCGCCGACGTCGTCACAGCCGTCGGAGCGGTTGGTTCCGGCCAGGTCGACGCCGACGAAGGCGTAGCCGCGGGGCACGAAGTAGTTGTCGTAGTACAGCGGCATCTGGACGACGTCGCCGTTCGCGTCGTACGTCTTGCGCTGGCTCTCGTTGCCGCGCCCGCAGCAGGAGTAGTACGGGCTGGCGTCCATGATCACGGGGATCTTGCGGCCCTGCCGGGCGGGTTCGCGGGGGCGGACGATGTCGACGGCGACCCGGTCGGCCTTCCCGTCGCCGTTCCCGTCGAGTCCGGTGTCCACCCAGACGGCCTCGCGGACGGCCTTGTCGTACGAGTAGACGGGTTCGCTCCCGCGCGGGGCGGCCTGGGCCGCGGCCGGGGTGAGCAGGGTGGCCAAGAGGGCGGCGGTGGCCGCCGTCGCGAGCGGTCTCCAGGTCGTGAAGCGCGTGCGTTTCGGCATGCGCCGGACGCTACATCGGTGAACTCCTGTTCAGAAGAGGGCAGCTGACGGACCGGCGTGTCCCGCAGGGGCCCGAGGGGCGGGTGCCTCATGTCGGCCGAATGGCGATCGTGTGACAGCAGGGACCATGGACATGACTAGTGACACAGGGAGTCAATAGGCTCCGGACAGCTTTCGGGACCTACGACTTGGAGCCTTGCGTGCACCGCAGAATCATCGCGCCGGGAGCCCTGGCAGCGGCCGTTCTCCTGCTGGCGATCCCGGCGTCGGCCGCGCCCCACTCCCCCGGCGCGCCGGGTATCGGCGACCCCTACTACCCGGCCTACGGGAACGGCGGATACGACGTCTCCCACTACGACCTCCGGCTGAAGTACCAGCCGGCCACGGACGAACTGGAGGGCACGGCGACCCTCGTCGCCCGCACCACACAGGAGCTGTCGAGCTTCAATCTGGACTTCCTGCTGGACGTCGGCGAGGTGCGCGTCAACGGCGCGAAGGCCTCGTTCACGACCTCGGGCGAGCACGAGCTGGAGATCACACCGAGGGCGCCGCTGGCCAAGGGCACGTCCGTCACGGTCGTCGTGCGCTACCGCGGCGTGCCGTCGTCGAAGCAGGCCTACGGTTTCACCAGCTGGCACCGCACTCCGGACGGCGGGGTCGCGGCGAACGAGCCCGAGGCCGCGGCGTGGTGGTTCCCGGGCAACGACCACCCGCTCGACAAGGCCACCTACGACGTGTCCGTACTGGTTCCGGACGGTACGCAGGCCATCTCCAACGGCACGCTCCAGTCGACGAGTTCACGCCTCGGCTGGACCCGTTGGAACTGGCGCTCCACCAAGCCGCAGGCCACGTACCTCGCCACGCTCGCGGTCGGGAAGTTCGACATCACGACGGGCACGACCGAGAGCGGCATTCCGGTCCTCAACGCCTACAGCAAGGACCTGGGCGACCACGCCGGCGCGGCGCGGGCGAGCATCGAACGGACCGGGGAGATCGCGGACTGGCTGTCCGGGTACTTCGGCCCGTACCCCTACAACGCGCTCGGCGGATACGTTCCGAACACCACCACGGGCTATGCGCTGGAGACCCAGACCCGCCCGTACTACAGCCCGCGGCAGTTCGCGAACGGGTCGAACGTGTCCCTCGTCGTCCATGAGATCGCCCACCAGTGGTACGGGGACGACGTGTCCCTCAAGGGCTGGAAGGACATCTGGATCAACGAGGGGTTCGCGCGGTACGCGCAGTGGCTGTGGTCCGAGCACGAGGGTGAGGGCACGGCGCAGGAACTCGCCGACTACGTGTACGCCTCGCATCCGGCGGACGACGAGTTCTGGACGGTGAAGCCCGGGGACCCGGGTCCGGAGAACCAGTTCGACGCGGCGGTCTACGACCGGGGCGCGCTGGCCGTCCAGGCGCTGCGCAACGAGATCGGTGACGAGGCGTTCTTCGCGATCCTCAAGGGCTGGCCGCAGAAGTACGCCCATGGCAACGCGTCGGTCGCCGACTTCCGGCGCTACGCCGAGGAGGTGTCAGGCAAGCCCCTGGCCGCGCTGTTCGACACGTGGCTGTTCGAGGCGTCCAAGCCGGCGTCGGCGGCGGCCCGGACCGCGTCCGTGGCGAAGGCCGGGGGGACGGTGTCGCGGCCGAAGTCGTGGAAGAAGATCACCGCGACGAACGGGGCGCACGAGCACGCGCGGCACGGGAGCGGCGGGCACGAGCACTGACGCGCCTGCTCCCGCACGGCGGTCTACGGTGGGCCCATGCGCGTGAGGCGTATGGGCCCGGGCGGCGCGTCGGCCGGCCGGTGAAGGGAGCCGGGCGTGCGGGATGTGGCGATCATCGAGGCCCCGTCCGTGCTGGGGCTACGGCCGACCGGGGTCGAGGGACTGCCGGAGGCGCTGCTCGGGGCCGGGCTGGCCGAGGGGCTGGGAGCGGTGCGGGCGGGCCGGGTGGAGCCGCCGGCGTACGACCCTGAGCGGGATCCGGACACCGGGGTTCTCAACCCGGGCGGCATCGCCGGGTACTCCGTCGCGTTGGCCGACGCGGTCACCGCGGTCCTCGATGACGGCCGCTTCCCTCTGGTGCTGGGCGGTGACTGCAGCGTGCTCCTCGGCAACCTGCTCGCGCTGCGCCGCCGGGACCGGCACGGGCTGCTCTTCCTCGACGGGCACACCGACTTCTACCAGCCGTCGGCGGAACCGGCCGGTGAGGCGGCCTCCATGGAACTCGCCCTGGCCACCGGGCGCGGCCCACGCGTCCTGGCCGACCTGGAGGGCCGGGGCCCCCTGGTGCGCGACGAGGACGTCGTCGCCCTGGGGTTCCGGGACGCGGAGGAGTCCGCCTCCTACGGCATGCAGCCGCTGCCGCCTGCCCTGCACGCGATGGACCTGGTCACCGTCCGTGCCCTGGGGGCGGCCGAGGCGGCCCGGCGCGCGGTCGAGATGCTGACCGGCACCGGCTACTGGATCCACCTCGACGTCGACGTACTGGACGACACGGCCATGCCCGCCGTCGACTACCGACTCCCGGGCGGCCTGACCTGGCAGGAACTGGAAGCCGTCCTGCGCACGGCACTCTCGGACGACGGAGCGGTGGGCCTCGATGTCGCGATCTTCAACCCCCGACTGGATCCCGACGGGTCGATCGCGGAACGCCTGACCGAGTGCCTGGTACGGAGCTTCGACGGGCAGGGCTGAGCCGGGCCCGTCTCACTCAACGGTGGCATCACCCCGGACAGACCTGATCCCGGCATGACGCCACCGTCGGCTCGGCGCTACTTCGTGAGCTGCGACAGCTCCTGGTCCGCCGTCGCGGAGACCCTGCGGCGGATGCCGAACCAGCCCGCGACCAGCATGGCCGCGATGACGGGGACGAGCAGGAGGGTCTTGCGGCCGACCGCGGGGTCGTTCCACATCATGCCGAGGCAGGCCAGCAGGAAGACGATCGTGGTGATCTCCGTGACCGGGCTGCCGGGGAGGCGGAAGGTGGGGCGGTCGAGCAGGCCCGCCTTGGCGCGGCGGACGAAGACCAGGTGGCAGATCATGATGATCACCCAGGTGCTGATGATGCCGAGGGAGGCGACGTTCAGCACGATCTCGAAGGCCTGGGCCGGCACCAGGTAGTTCAGGCCGACGCCGAGCACACACACCGCGCAGGTGAGCAGGATGCCGCCGTAGGGGACCTGGCTGCGGTTCATGCGGGCGGTGAAGTTCGGGGCCGAGCCCGCCATCGCCATCGAGCGGAGGATGCGGCCCGTGGAGTACAGGCCGGAGTTGAGGGAGGACATCGCCGCCGTGAGGACCACCAGGTTCATCACGTCGCCCGCCGCGGGGATGCCGATCTTCGACAGCACCGTGACGAAGGGGCTCTGGTCGGCCGAGTAGACCGAGCCGGGCAGGAGCAGGGCCAGCAGGACGACCGAGCCGACGTAGAAGAGCCCGACCCGCCACATGATCGAGTTCACCGCGCGCGGCACGACCTTCTCCGGCTCGGCGGTCTCACCCGCGGCTACACCGACCAGCTCCAGCGCGGCGTACGCGAAGATCACGCCCTGCATGACCAGGACGACGGGCATCATGCCGTGCGGGAAGACGCCGCCGTTCTCCGTGATCACGCTCATGCCCGGCGTCTGGCCGCCCACCTTGTGCTGCGTGGCGAGCAGGAAGATGCCGATGAGCATGAAGCCGACGAGCGTGGCGACCTTGATGATCGAGAACCAGAACTCCATCTCGCCGAAGATCTTCACCGAGATCAGGTTCACGGCCAGCACGACCGCGAGGGCGATCAGCGCGAGCACCCACTGCGGGATGTCGGTGAACAGGCTCCAGTAGTGCGTGTAGAGCGCGATCGCGGTGATGTCGGCGATGCCGGTGGTCGACCAGTTCAGGAAGTACATCCAGCCGGCGACGTAGGCGCCCTTCTCCCCGAGGAACTCGCGCGCGTACGACACGAAGGAGCCCGAGGAGGGGCGGTAGAGCACGAGTTCGCCGAGGGCCTTCACGACGAAGAAGGCGAAGATGCCGCACACCAGGTAGGCGATCGCCAGCGCCGGGCCCGCGTTGTGCAGCCGCCCGCCGGCACCCAGGAAGAGTCCGGTGCCGATCGCGCCACCGATGGCGATCATGTTGACGTGGCGGGGCTTGAGGTCCTTGCTGTAGCCGGCGTCGCCCGCGTCCGCGGGCACCTGGGCCGCATCGGTACGCGGCGTCGCCGCAGCCGTGTTGACGGCGTCCTTGCTCACGGGTGGTTCCACTCTCTGGATCACCCCGGACGTCGTGGGCCCGGGGTCCGTACAGTGCGATGGTCCGCACCACCCTTATGACGCGGCGCGGACCAAGGCTGCACCTTCCCACACCGGTCTGCTCGCATTCGGTGACGGGCGTCACACAGCGTCACTTCTCACAAGGTCCACCAGGAACAGGCACAGCGGTCACCGACCATTCACTTCATGGTCATACGGGGATGCGGCGAGGTTTCACAGCACTGGTGAGACAGCGATACTGCTGCACATGACGACCGACACCGAGGAGCCGACCCTCACGATCGACGAGCTGGCCGCCCGGGCCGGTGTCACGGTGCGCACGGTCCGCTTCTACGGCACGAAGGGGCTGCTGCCGCCGCCGGTGCTCGGACCCCGGCGCGTGGGCCACTACGGGCGGGAGCACCTGGCCCGGCTGGCGCTGATCGAGGAGTTGCAGCGGCAGGGCATGACGCTGTCGGGCATCGAGCGCTATCTGCGGCAACTGCCACCGGACCTGAGCGCGCACGACCTCGCCATCCACCGTGCCGTGGTGGCCTCCTGGGCGCCGGACACCGTCGAGACGGTCACCCGGCAGGAGCTGGAGCGGCGGGCCGGGCGGCCGCTCGGCGCCGAGGACGTCGAGCGGCTGGTCGCGATGGGCGTGGTCCGGCCCGGGGACGACGGGTACGAGGCCGACCTCGGGCTGCTCCGGCTGGGCGTCGGGCTGCTGGACGTGCCGCTCTCCCAGGAGGCGATCTTCGCGGCGCGCACGGTGCTCATCGAACACACGCGCGCCGCGGCCCGTGAACTCTCCCAGCTCTTCCGGGGCGAGGTGGCGGAGCGTGACGCCCGGGACGTGCGGTCCCTGTCGGCGCACATGCACCCTCTGGTGGTGCAGGCGCTCCTCACGGCCTTTCAGCGGTCGCTGAAGGAAGAGCTGGGCGAGTGGCTCACGGAGCCTTCGGAAGAGTCAGCCGCGGGCTGAGTCGCTGAACCGCTCCCCCTTCTCCGCCTTGTCCACCAGCAGCGCGGGCGGGGCGAACCGGTCGCCGTAGCGCTCGGCGAGTTCACGCGCGCGTGCCACGAACCCGGGCAGGCCGACACCTGCCCCGGCGCCGCCGTCGTAGCCGTTGATGTACTGGAGCACGCCGCCGGTCCAGCCCGGGAAGCCGATGCCGAAGATCGAGCCGATGTTGGCGTCGGCGACCGACGTCAGCACGCCCTCCTCCAGCAGCCGGACGGTGTCCAGCGCCTCGGAGAAGAGCATGCGCTCCTTCATGTCCTCGAACGGGATCTGGTACCCGGGCTTGGTGTAGTGCTCGCGCAGTCCCGGCCACAGCCCGGCGCGCTTGCCGTCGTCGCCGTAGTCGTAGAAGCCGGCGCCGCCGCTGCGGCCCGTGCGGCCGAACTCGTCGACCATGCGGTCGATCACGGCCTCGGCGGGGTGGGCCGTCCAGGTGCCGCCCGCCTCCTCCACGGCCCGCTTCGTCTCGCCCCGGATCTTGCGGGGAAGCGTCAGCGTCAGCTCGTCCATCAGGGACAGCACCTTGGCCGGGTAGCCGGCCTGCGCCGCGGCCTGCTCGACCGACGCGGGCTCGATGCCCTCGCCGACCATGGCGACGCCCTCGTTGATGAAGTGCCCGATGACGCGGGAGGTGAAGAAGCCGCGCGAGTCGTTGACGACGATCGGGGTCTTGTTGATCTGCCGGACCAGGTCGAAGGCGCGGGCCAGGGCCTCCTCCCCCGTGCGCTCGCCCTTGATGATCTCGACGAGCGGCATCTTGTCGACGGGCGAGAAGAAGTGCAGTCCGATGAAGTCGCCCTGGCGCTCGACGCCCTCGGCGAGTGCGGTGATGGGGAGGGTGGAGGTGTTGGAGCAGAGCAGCGCGTCGGGCGCCACGACGTTCTGGATCTCCTGGAACACCTTGTGCTTGAGGGACGTGTCCTCGAAGACGGCCTCGATCACGGCGTCGCAGCCGGCCAGGTCCTGCGCCTCGGCGGTGGGGGTGATGCGGGCGAGCAGCGCGTCGGCCTTCTGCTGGGTCGTACGGCCCTTGGCGACGGCCTTGGCGCACAGCTTCTCGGAGTAGCCCTTGCCCTTGAGGGCCGACTCCAGGGAGACGTCCTTCAGGACGACGTCGATGCCGGCGCGGGCGCACGAGTAGGCGATGCCCGCGCCCATCATGCCGGCGCCGAGGACGGCGACCTTGCGGACCTTGCGGGGCTCGATGCCCTTGGGGCGGTTGGCGCCGGAGTTGACGGCCTGGAGGTCGAAGAAGAAGGCCTGGATCATGTTCTTCGACGTCTGCCCGGCCGCGAGGTCCACGAAGTAGCGGGCCTCGATGATCTGGGCGGTCTCGAAGTCGACCTGGGAGCCCTCGACGGCGGCGGCGAGGATGTTGCGCGGCGCCGGGTAGGGGGCGCCGCCCGTCTGCTTGCGCAGGTTCGCCGGGAAGGCGGGCAGGTTCGCGGCGAACTTGGGGTTGGCGGGCGTGCCGCCCGGGATCCGGTAGCCCGGCTTGTCCCAGGGCTGCTGGGACTCCGGGTTGGCGTCGATGAAGGCGCGGGCCTTGGCGAGCAGTTCCTCCTGGGTCTCGGCGACGTCGTCGACGAGCCCGTTCTCCCGCGCGCGGAGCGGGCTGTACTGGGTGCCCTGGAGGAGGACCTTCAGCAGGGCGTCGGCGATGCCGAGCAGGCGGACGGTGCGGACGACGCCGCCGCCTCCGGGGAGCAGGCCGAGGGTGACCTCGGGGCAGCCGATCTTCGAGCCGGGCGCGTCGAGCGCGACGCGGTGGTGGCAGGCCAGGGCGATCTCGTAACCGCCGCCGAGGGCCGCGCCGTTGAGCGCGGCGACGACCGGCTTGCCGAGGGTCTCGATGCGGCGCAGGTTCCGCTTGATCGCCATGCCGCCGTCGAACAGCTCCTGGGCCGTCTCGGGGGTGACGCGGATCAGGTCGCGCAGGTCGCCGCCGGCGAAGAAGGTCTTCTTGGCGGAGGTGATGATGACGCCCCGGATGGAGTCCTTCTCGGCCTCCAGGCGGTCGGTGACGGCGGCGAGCGAGTCGCGGAACGCCTGGTTCATGGTGTTCGCGGACTGGTTCGGGTCGTCGATGACGAGGGTGACGAGGCCGGTGCGGTCCTGTTCCCAGCGGATGGTGGTGGATTCAGTGCTCATGTGGAGGTGCTCCGTGTGATCCGTCGGGAGGGGGTCAGATGCGCTCGACGATGGTGGCGACGCCCATGCCGCCGCCGACGCACAGGGTGGCGAGGCCGTAGCGCTTGTCCTGGCGCTCCAGTTCGTCGACGAGCGTGCCGAGGATCATCGCGCCGGTCGCGCCGAGGGGGTGGCCGAGGGCGATCGCGCCGCCGTTGACGTTGACCTTGTCCAGGGACAGGCCCATGTCCTTCACGAAGCGCAGCACGACCGCCGCGAACGCCTCGTTGATCTCGACGAGGTCGATGTCGTCGATGGTCAGTCCGGCCTTGGCGAGGGCCTTGCGGGTGGCGGGGGCGGGGCCGGTGAGCATGATGGTGGGCTCGGAGCCGGACACGGCGGCGGAGACGATCCGGGCGCGCGGGGTGAGGCCGTAGCGCTCGCCGACCTCCTTGGAGCCGATCGCGACGAGCGAGGCGCCGTCCACGATGCCGGAGGAGTTGCCCGCGTGGTGGACGTGGTCGATCTTCTCCACCCAGTGGTACTGCTGGAGCGCGACCGCGTCGAAGCCGCCGAGTTCGCCGATGTCGGCGAAGGACGGCTTGAGCTTGGCCAGGGAGTCGGCGGTGGTGCCGGGGCGCGGGAACTCGTCGTGCTCGAGGACGACGAGGCCGCTGCGGTCCTTCACCGGGACGACGGACCTCTCGAAGCGGCCGTCCTTCGTGGCGGTGGCGGCCCGCTCCTGGGAGAGCGCCGCGTACTCGTCGACGTCCCGCCGGGAGAAGCCCTCGATGGTGGCGATGAGGTCGGCGCCGATGCCCTGGGGCACGAAGTTGACGTCGAGGTTGGTCATCGGGTCGTTGAACCAGGCGCCGCCGTCGGAGGCCATCGGCACCCGGGACATCGACTCCACGCCGCCCGCGAGGACGAGGTCCTCCCAGCCGGAACGCACCTTGGCGGCGGCCAGGTTGACGGCCTCGAGGCCCGAGGCACAGAAGCGGTTCTCCTGCACGCCGGCCACCGTGTCGGGCAGTCCGGCGGCGATGGCGGCGATCCGGGCGATGTCGGAGCCCTGGTCGCCGACCGGGCCGACGACGCCGAGCACGATGTCGTCGACGGCGGCCGGGTCGAGGCCGGGGAAGCGGGCACGGATCTCGTGGATGAGTCCGACGACCAGGTCGATGGGCTTGGTGCCGTGCAGGGAGCCGTTGGCCTTGCCGCGGCCGCGCGGGGTGCGGATCGCGTCGTACACGTACGCTTCGGTGCTCACGAGAGGGCCTTTCACTGAGGGTTGCGGAACGCTGGGAGGAGCCCGGGGACGTCCCAGTCCCGGGCGACGTCCGCCGTGTCGGCGCCCGGCCGCGCCGGGCCGGTGCGGACGGAGGTCGGGGTCGCGGAGAAACGGGGGGCCGGGGCGGGCTGGGTGATGCCGCCGTGGTCGGTGAAGGTGCCGCGGGCGGCGAGATGCGGGTGGTGCGGGGCCTCGCGCAGGGACAGGACGGGCGCCACGCACGCGTCGGAGCCCTCGAAGACAGCCGTCCACTCGTCCCGCGTCCGGGTCTTGAAGCGGACCGCGATCTCTTCGCGCAGTTCGCCCCACCGGGTGACGTCCTTGCGGGCCGTGGCCTGGTCCTCGATGCCGAGGAGGGCCAGGAACTCCTCGTAGAACCGCGGCTCCAGGGCGCCGACGGCCATGTGCAGGCCGTCGGCCGTCTCGTACGTCCCGTAGTACGGGCAGCCGCCGTCCAGGAGGTTGGCGCCGCGGCGGTCCTGCCAGCCGCCGGCGGCGAGCATGCCGTGGATCATCGTGGCGAGGTGGGCGGTGCCGTCGACGATGGCGGCGTCGACGACCTGGCCGGTGCCGCTCGCGCGCGCGTGGTTCAGGGCGGCGAGGACGCCGACGACGAGGTACAGGGAGCCGCCCGCGTAGTCGCCGAGCAGGTTGGCCGGGACGGCCGGCGGCTCGTCCGGCCGGCCGATCATGCCGAGCGTGCCGGTGGGGGCGATGTACGCGATGTCGTGCCCGGCGCGCTCGGCGAGCGGACCCTCCTGCCCCCAGCCGGTCATCCGGCCGTAGACGAGACGCGGGTTGCGGGCGTGGCAGGCCTCGGGGCCGACGCCCAGCCGCTCGGCGACACCGGGGCGGTAGCCCTCGACCAGGATGTCGGCGCGGGCGGCGAGGTCGAGCACGTGGTCGGGGCCGTCCGGGGACTTCAGGTCGACGACCACCGAGCGCTTGTTGCGGTTGGTGACGTCGTACGCCGGGTCGATCGCGAGTCCGGGGCCGCCGGGGCGGTCCACGCGCACGACGTCGGCCCCGAGGTCGGCCAGGAGCATGGCGGCGAACGGGCCGGGCCCGATGCCGGCCAGCTCGACGACGCGCACGCCGGTGAGCGGGCCGTGTCCTGGCGTCCTTGCCGTGGTCATCCAGCCCCCAGTGCTGTGACACAACCGATGTAACACCAGTGATGCTAAGAACGCGTTCCGATCGGCACAAGACCTGAAGAGAGCAAGCGCTTAGTAATCTGCCCGACGGAGTCAGTCCCCGTCCAGTTCCGCTATCAGCCGTTTCGGTGCGATCACCCGGTAGCTCTCCTCCACCCAGTCGCAGAGCATCTCCGCGGCCGGAGCGCCCTGCCGCTCCAGGGGGATGCTCACCCAGCCGGCCTTCCCCAGGCCGTAACCGGCGGGCTCGGCGCCGGGGCCGGCCAGGGCGTGGGCGTGGGCCGTCTCGTCCTTGAGCTTCACCGTCACACCCAGGGGGTAACTGCCGTCCTGGACGCCGAGGAAGACGAACACCTTCTTGTTGACCTTCGCGACGGACTCGCCCCAGGGGAACTCCTCGACGGCACCCGGCAGCCCCAGCGCGAACTCGCGCACTTTCTCCCACTTCTTCAGGGCATTCCTGGGCACGGCCATCGTCGTTCCTCCGGGCTCGTCGTCGGGCTCCGCACCCCTCACGCTAGCCTCGGCCACCGACAGCGGCACGGGCTGCACGACCGAGGGGTGTCATGAGCAGGCTGAACAGGACGGACCGTCCGTACGACATCGTGCTCTTCGGAGCCACCAGTTTCGCCGGAGTGCTCACCGCGGAGTATCTGGCCGCGCACGCGCCGGACGGGCTGCGCTGGGCGATCGCGGGCCGCAGCGCGGAGAAGCTGGAGCGGCTGCGCGAGCGGCTGCCGGACGACGCTGAGGTGGGGGTGCTGCGGGCGGACGTCTCCGACCCGGCCTCGCTGCGCTCCCTCGCCGGGCAGGCGCGCGTGGTGGCCACGACGGTCGGCCCGTACGTGATGTACGGCGAGGAGCTCGTGGCCGCCTGCGCGGACGCCGGGACCGACTACCTCGACCTCGCGGGCGAACCGGAGTTCGTGGACCTGATGTACGTCCGGCACGACGCACGCGCGCGTGAGACCGGGGCCCGGCTGGTGCACGCCGCCGGCTTCGACTCGATCCCGCACGATCTGGGCGTGTACTTCACCGTCCAGCAACTGCCCGAGGACGTGCCGCTGACCGTGGACGGCTTCGTGACCGCCGACGCGGCCTTCTCGGGCGGCACGTTCAACTCGGCCCTGAACCAGTTCGCCCGGCAGCGGGAGATGGCGGCGGCCGTGCGGGACCGGCGGCGGCACGAGCCTCGGCTGGTGGGACGGCGGGTCTCCGCGCCGACGGGTACGCCCCGGTTCGCCAAGGAGGTCGGCGCCTGGGCGCTGCCGATGCCGACCATCGACCCGCAGATCGTGCGGCGGTCGGCGGCGGCCCTCGAGCGGTACGGCCCCGACTTCCGCTACCGGCAGTACGCGGCCGTCCGGCACCTGCCCGTCGCGGTGGGCGGGGTCGCGGCCGTCGGCGCGCTGGTCGCGGCGGCTCAGGTGCCGCCCGCGCGGCGCTGGTTGTCGGACCGGCTCAAGCCCGGGGACGGGCCGAGCCCCGAGAAGCGGGCGAAGAGCTGGTTCTCCCTGCGCTTCGTGGGTGAGGGCGGCGGCCGGCGGGTGTACACGGAGGTCTCGGGCGGCGATCCGGGGTACGACGAGACGGCGAAGATGCTCGCCGAGTCGGCGCTGTGCCTGGCCTTCGACGATCTGCCGAAGCGGGCGGGTCAGCTCACCACGGCGGTCGCGATGGGCGACGCGCTGATCGACCGGCTGCGCGCGGCGGGGATCCGCTTCCGCGTCGCGTCGACCCGCTGAGGGAGCGCCGAGGAACTGCCGAGGGGATCCGTCCTACATCGGCCACTCGGCGAGGGTGTAGATCATCCCGGCGATCCAGGCGAGTCCTGCCAGCACGGCCAGGACGAGCCCTATCGTGACGGCCCGCTCGACCGTCTGGGTCGGACCGGCAACAGGCTTGGGAGCGCGGTGCGTTGTCATGCGCCCCAGCCTGCCGACGGGGCCGCGGCCGGACATCCGTACGGGTACTCAGAGCCGGTACTCAGATCACACGGGCCGACAGGTCTCCCGGAGGGCCTTGCGACAGAGGGCGTCCGCTCGGCGGGTGGTCTCCGGGAGGCGGTACGCGGGGGTCAGGGCGAGGGTGTGGGCACAGGCCCCGTCGAGCGTCACGCGGTGACCGACCGAGACGAAGACCGGCTTGACCGCCTCCCGGGTGCGCAGGGCGCGGCCGACCTCCTCGGAGCCGGCGAGCAGCGCGGAGCCGCTGCCGCGCGGGGTGTCCGGGTCGTCGTAGGCGAAGGTGAAGGGGTTCTTGGCCACGCCGATCGTGGGGAGGCCGGTGAGGACGCCGAGGTGGCTGGCGAGGCCGAAGCGGCGGGGGTGGGCGAGGCCGTAGCCGTCGCAGACCACCAGGCCCGGCGGGAGCGGCAGGGCGTCGAGGGCGGCCAGGACCGTGGGGATCTCGCGGAAGGCGAGCAGTCCGGGCACATAGGGGAAGGAGACGCGGCCCACCGCGGTGGCCTCCGCTAGGACCTCGAGATTCGACGCGTCCAGGACGACCGCGGCCGCCGCGACGACGTCCCGTTCGTCGTCGTAGGCCACGTCGACCCCCGTCACATGGCCCGTGCCGGGCGGCGGTCCGGGTTCGTCGAGGATCACGCGCTCACGCAGTTCGTCCTGGACGGCGCGGGCCTGTTCCTCGGTCACGGGCCAGTGTTCGGGGATGCGTACGGTCGTCATGGTGGGCCCGAGCCTACGGGCAGCGCGAAGACCGGCGGGACCAGGGAGTCCGGCCGGCCTCGGGAGGCACGGCCTCACTTGCCCAGTGCGCGCCGCAGCTGGCTCTTGTTCATCGTGGAGCGGCCGTCGACACCGCGGCGCCTGGCCTCCTGGTACAGCTGGTCGTAGGTGGGGCCCTGGGCTCCCTGGCCCGACCGCTGCCCGCCGCGCCTGCCGGAGGACATGTCCTGGGTGGAGGTCCGGCTCGCGGTCTTCGACTCGCCGGCGCGGGCGCGTTCCTTGTTCACCGTCCGCGCGGCGATCTCCTTGGCGCGGCCGGCGCTCTCGCCCCGGTCCCGCGCGCTCTCCTTGATGTGTTCGTACTGACGCTCCCGCTTGGAGCTCGAACCGCGTGGCATCGCCGCTCACTTCCTTTCACGACCAGTGAACGGGTACCCACCTTGCCAACGGTCAGGGCGGTCCGCATGCTCAGTGCTCCAGGCGGGCAACCCGGCCCTTCTCGCCGACGGCCCAGCACCCTCGGTGCGGGGTGCAGTCGACGGTGTCGTAGGAACCGGTGTCGACCGTCCGCCAGGTGCGGCCGCCGTCCGCGGTGAGGTCGGTGCCGGTGGGGCCGACGGCGAGGGCGGCGGTGCGGCTGTGCGGGAGCCAGGCGACGCCGGAGCGGTAGGCGGGCGGGGACGTGACGGCGGGGCGCCAGGCGCGGCCGCCGTCGGAGGTGCGCGCGGCGGCCTGCGGCGAGGACTGGTCGGGGCGGAAGTCACCGCCGACGGCGAGGCCGTGGGCGCGGTCGCGGAAGGCCAGCGCGAAGACGCCGCGGGCCGGGTCGCCCGCGGGGAGGGCCGTGTCGGTGGCCGTCCAGGTGTGCCCCCGGTCGGCGGAGTGCAGTACACGCGCGCGTGCGGCCCCGCCGGTGGCGAGCCAGACGTCCTTCGGCCCGGAGGTGACCAGACACTGGCCGCTCGCCGCGAATCCGGCCTCGCCCTCCTGCGCGGCCGGCATGCCCGCGTTGGGCAGCACCTTCCAGGTACGGCCGCCGTCGCCGGTCGACAGGATGCGGAACCTCCCGTCCACCGGGTCGCTCATGGCGAGGCCGTGGCGGGAGTCGAAGAAGGCGAGGCAGTCGTAGAAGGCCTTCGAGTCGGTGTTGCGGAAGGACTCCGTCCAGGTCGCCCCGCCGTCGTCGGTGCGGTACACCCGGGACGCCTCTCCCTCACCGATGGCCAGGACCACGGCCCGGCGCGCGTCGAACGCCTCGACGTCCCGGAACTGCAACTCCGCCGCGCCCGGGGGCGAGACGTTCCGCCAGCTCGCCCCGCCGTCGGTGGTGCGCAGGACGGTGCCGCCGGTCCCGGCGACCCAGGCGGTGTTCCGGCCGACGGCGGCGAGGCCGCGAAACCGTACGTCCGGGGTGCCGGTGTCCTTCAGCTCCCAGTGCGGCACCCGGCGCTCCGGCTCGTGCGCCTGTGCCGGTACGGCGGTCAGGGCGGCCAGTGCCGCCGCGCACGCCGCCGCAGCGGTCACCCTGCGCCGTGTTCGTCCCGTCCGTCGCGTGCTCCCCAAGCGCCTCATGGCCGGGGAAGCTAGCCCACGGTCCGGTCGCCGTCCAGACGGCCTCACGGACGCGGCGGGTGTTTCGACGGGCGCCACAAGTGCCCGCCGTGGCACATGAGGAGAGTCACGTCACTCTGGTGCATGAAGACGGTGACAGAGGTCACTCGCACTTCGTGTGCACGGATTGGCTGAATCCGGCGTCTCTTCCAATGCCCGGCCGCAATCCGACCGGAAGTCCGTCCAGCCGTCACAAGGGAGCAAGGCGTTGTCCATCGTCATCGAGCAACCCGTGGAGGCCCGTCTCGTCGCCGCCGCGCCGCGTATGCCGAGCATTCCCGCGACGCTGCACTACGACCGACGTGACCCGTTCGCCGTCCGCATGACCTTCCCCGCCCCGGCCACGCTGGAGGGCGTCGAGGTCTGCTGGACCTTCTCCCGCGAGCTGCTCGCCGCGGGCCTGAAGGAGGCCGAGGGACACGGCGACGTGCGGGTGCGGCCGTACGGGTACGACCGCACCGTGCTGGAGTTCCACGCCCCCGAGGGCACCGCCGTCGTGCATGTCCGCTCCAGTGAGATACGCCGGTTCCTGGAGGCCACGAGCGAACTCGTACCGGTCGGTCTCGAGCACCTCCAGCTGGATCTGGACCACGGCCTGGCGGAGCTGATGCGGGACGCGTGCTGAGCTGACGTCCCTGTGCCGGCAGGGTGTTGACCTCGTGCAGTCCAGTCCATCAGAGACCCGTATGTCCCCGTGCCCAGCAGCTCCCGCGCGGCTCGGCGGACCAGGGTTGCCCTCCGCTCGACGGCCGGCACCGGCGATGCGGGTGACGGCTTCGAGGGCGCCGTCGCGATCCACCTGTTCGCCGCCCGACGCGCCGAACCCCGGACGAGCCCGGTGCTGGTGGTGGCCACGACGGCGACCCCGCGTCCTCGACCGGCCGGGCGCTCACGGCGTCCCAGGCAGCGGGACGGGGCCGTGGCCGGCGGGAATCCGGCCTGGGCGTGGTCAGCGCAGGGCGGATGGTGTCGGCTCCGTCGTCACCGCCGTACGCAGCTCGCGCACGATCTTCCGCAGCCCGGGCGCCGTCGCCCCGGCTCGCTCGGTCAGCTCCTCGACGCGCTGCTCGTGGGCGTGGACGTCCTGCTCGGGCAGCAGGTCCGCCGCCGCGGTGAGGGTGACGAGCGCCGCGTCGCGCCAGGAGGTCTCGGCGACGGGCCACGGTCCCCGGAGGATCCGCCGCGTCTCCTCCCGCAGCGCCTCCACGGCGGTGACCCGCTCCAGTGCGTGGTCGACGGAGGGGAACACGCCGAGGACCCGCTTCTTCTCCGCCCGCAGATACCCTCCGGCCACGAGCTGCTCCCGCACGGCGTCGAGGGTCACCCGGGCCCGCAGTGTCACCCAGGTCCGCCAGGAGTGCGGGCACGACTCGTGGACCAGTTCCAGCAGCCCGTCGAGGACCGCGTCACCGGCGCGCGCGTCGAGGTCGACCGGCGTGGCGATGCCGTCCTCGTCGATGAGCAGGCCGCGCTGGGCCAGTTCGGTGAGGGCACCGGCCCGCACCAGGCCGGCCAGCCGGCCGGCGTCGGCGGCCGGCGGACGCGCGGAGTCCCAGGCCAGCAGGCAGAGCCGGGCCGGCAGCGAGAGCGGGCCGTCGGTCACGGGGCCTCCTCGGGACGCTCGGGGCGCACGTTAATTCGTTGACAGGCCCGACACCCCCTCGTACGTTGGACAGCGTCCTGTTGCCGCCGATTGGAGAAGGACGTTGCTCGTCTGAGGTCCTGAGACACCGCGTCACACCCATCAGGTGTGTGCGCTGCGTGCGACCTCGGCGACTGAGCCGTCCTCCGGTGCAGGGCTTTTCTCATGCCCGTGGAGTCCCTCCTCCCTGGTCGCAGGTGTCTCGATACGCGTTTGCCCCTGACCGCATCAAGCAACCGCGAAAGAGGCCCGCATGCCTACTTCCATCACTGTCACGTCCCTCTCCTTCACCTGGCCCGACGGCTCCTCCGTCTTCGAGGGCCTGGACGCCGCGTTCGGCCCGGGCCGGACCGGCCTGGTCGGTGTCAACGGGTCGGGGAAATCCACCCTGTTGAAGCTGATCGCCGGTGAGCTCGCACCGGCCGACGGCGCCGTCCGCGTGGCCGGCGAGGTCGGCTACCTCCCGCAGAACGTCACGCTCGACACCGCCCTGCGCGTCGACCAGGCGCTCGGCATCGCCGCACAGCGGGCCGCGCTGCACGCCATCGAGGCGGGCGATGTGGCCGAGGCGCACTTCGAGACCGTCGGCGACGACTGGGACGTCGAGGAGCGCGCCCTGGCCACCCTGGGCGAACTCGGACTCGGGCACGTCGAGTTGGACCGCACCATCGGCGAGGTCTCGGGCGGCGAGTCGGTCCTGCTGCGCCTGGCCGCGCTGCTGCTGCGCCGACCCGACGTGCTGCTGCTGGACGAGCCGACCAACAACCTCGACCTGTACGCGCGCAGGCGGCTGTACGCGGCCGTCCAGTCCTGGCCGGGCGTGATGGTCGTCGTCAGCCACGACCGTGAACTCCTGGACCTCGTGGACCAGATCGCGGATCTGCGCTCCGGCGAGATCACCTGGTACGGGGGCAACTACTCCGACTACGAGGAGGCTCTGTCGGTCGAACAGGAGGCGGCCGAGCGCATGGTGCGCGTGGCCGAGTCCGACTTCCGCAAGCAGAAGCGCGAACTGGCCGACGCCCAGGTCAAGCTGGCCCGCCGCAAGCGGTACGGGCAGAAGATGTTCGAACAGAAGCGTGAGCCGAAGATCGTCATGGGGGCACGCAAGCGCGCGGCGCAGGAGTCCGCGGGCAAGCACCGCATCATGCACGAGGAGAGGCTCGCCGAGGCCAGGGAGCGGCTCGACGAGGCGGTGGAGGCCGTACGGGACGACGACGAGATCCGGGTCGACCTGCCGTACACGGCCGTGCCGCCGGGACGTACCGTCCTCACCCTCCAGGATCTCGGGCTCCGGTACGGCGCCCGTGTGGAGGGCGGCTTCGAGCTGCGCGGTCCCGAGCGGGTCGCGCTGATCGGGCGCAACGGCTCGGGCAAGACCACGCTGCTGCGCACGATCACCGGCGAGCTGGACCCGGAGTCGGGCGACGTACGCACGCATGTGCCGTTGCGGTTCCTGCCGCAGCGGCTCGACGTTCTCGACGGGGAGCTGACCGTCGCCGAGAACGTGGCCCGGTTCGCGCCGGACGCCACCAACAACCGGATCCGGGCGCGGCTGGCCCGCTTCCTGTTCCGGGGCGCCCGGGCCGACCAGAAGGCGGCGACACTGTCCGGCGGCGAGCGCTTCAGGGCGGCGCTGGCCGCGCTGATGCTGGCGGAGCCCGCGCCGCAGCTGCTCATGCTCGACGAGCCGACCAACAACCTCGACATGGCGAGCGTGCGGCAGCTGACCACGGCCCTGGAGTCGTACGAGGGGGCGCTGATCGTGGCCAGTCACGACCTGCCGTTCCTGGAGTCGATCGGCATCACGCGCTGGCTGGAGCTGGAGGACGGAGAACTGAAGGAAATCACGCCAGAGGCTGTCGGGTATTCCGCCTAGCGTCGGCGGCATGACCGACTTCACGCACGATGTCATCACCCTGACCGGAGCACGCGAGAACAACCTCAAGGACGTCACCCTCCGCATCCCGAAAGGCCGGCTGACCGTGTTCACCGGCGTTTCGGGGTCGGGGAAGTCGTCCGTCGTGTTCGACACGATCGCGGTGGAGTCGCAGCGCCAGCTGAACGAGACGTATCCGTGGTTCGTCCGCAACCGGCTGCCCAAGTACGAGCGGCCGCACGCGGACGGTCTGGAGGACCTCTCCCCCGCGATCGTCGTCGACCAGCGGCCGGTCGGCGGCCACTCCCGGTCGACGGTCGGCACCATGACGGACGTCTACTCGGTGATCCGGGTGCTGTTCTCGAGGCACGGCACCCCGAGCGCCGGGCCGGCCACGGCGTACTCGTTCAACGACCCGTCGGGCATGTGCCCCGACTGCGACGGCCTCGGCCGTACGGTCCGGCCCGACTGGGACCGCATCCTGGACCCGGACCGCTCCCTCGCCGACGGGGCGGTCCGCTTCCCGCCGTTCGCCGCCGGGACCTGGCAGGGGCAGACGTACACGAACAGCGCCGACCTGGACCCGGGCAAACCGGTGGGGTGGTTCACGGCCGCAGAGCGGGAGTTCCTGATGCGCGGGCGGCCCGGCAGCAAGGTCACCGTCAACGGCACCGGCGGCACCTGGACCACCGAGTACGAGGGGCTGGCCGACCGCTTCGAACGGCTGTATCTGAAGCGGGACCTGTCGGCCATGAGCCAGAAGACCCGCGACCTGGTCCGGGAGTTCCTGGTGGAGGGCGACTGCCCGGCCTGCCGGGGAGCCCGGCTCAACGCGGCGGCGCTCGCGACCCGGATCAACGGGCGTTCCATCGCCGAGTGCGCCGGGATGCAGGTCACCGACCTCATCGCCGTACTGAAGGAGATCGACGACCCGGTGGCCGGGGTGATCGCGGGAGCGGCGGTGGCCGCGCTGGAGCGGATCGAGACGATCGGGCTCGGCTACCTCAGCCTCGACCGGGAGACGGCGACGCTCAGCGGCGGGGAGGGGCAGCGGCTGAAGACGGTGCGGCACCTCGGCTCCAGCCTGACCGGGATGACGTACATCTTCGACGAGCCGAGCGTCGGCCTGCACCCGCGCGATGTGGGCCGCCTCGGGGATCTGCTGCTGCGGCTGCGCGACAAGGGCAACACCGTGCTGGTCGTCGAGCACGACCCGGACGTGATCGCGCTGGCGGACCATGTGGTGGACATGGGGCCGGGGGCCGGGACCGGGGGCGGCACGGTGGTGTTCGAGGGCACGCCGGACGAGCTGGCCGCGTCGGGCACGCTCACCGGCCGCTGTCTGCGCACCCGTACGGCGGTCAAGGACGAGGTGCGCCGGCCCGTCGGCGACCTGTGGGTCAAGGGAGCCGACCGGCACAATCTGCGGGACGTCACCGTACGGTTCCCCGCCGGGGTGCTCACGACGGTGACCGGGGTCGCCGGGTCGGGGAAGAGCACCCTGGTCGCGGAGTTCACCGCCGCCCACGACGAGGCCGTGGTCGTCGACCAGTCGTCGATCGGGATCTCGGGCCGGTCCACTCCGGCGACGTATCTGGGGATCATGGACACGGTACGGAAGATCTTCGCCCGCGAGACCGGGGCCGAGGCGGGCTTCTTCAGCTTCAACTCGAGCGGAGCCTGCGGCACCTGCGAGGGCCGGGGCATCATCTACACCGACCTCGCCTTCATGGACCCGGTGACGACGACCTGCCACGACTGCGAGGGGCGGCGCTTCAGGGACGAGGTGCTGCGGCTCACCGTGCGGGGCCGTTCCATCGCCGACGTCCTGGAGATGACGGCCGAGCAGGCGCTCGGCTTCTTCGACGACACGGGCGTACGGCGCCGGCTGCGCGCCCTGCGGGACGTCGGGCTGACGTATCTGACGCTCGGCCAGCCCCTCTCCACCCTCTCCGGGGGCGAGCGGCAGCGGATCAAGCTGGCCACGCGGCTGCACCGGACGGGTGCGGTCTACGTGCTCGACGAACCGACGACCGGCCTGCACATGGCGGACGTGGCGGGACTCGTCGCCCTGCTGGACCGGCTGGTCGACACGGGCAACACGGTCATCGTCGTCGAGCACAACCTGGACGTGGTCGCCCGTGCCGACTGGGTGATCGACCTCGGCCCGGACGGCGGCAGGGACGGCGGCGAGCTCGTCTTCGAGGGGACGCCGCGGCAGCTCCTGGCGGCGGAGGGGTCGTTCACCGGGGAGCATCTGCGGCGGGCGGTGCGGGGGTAGGGGCCGTGCCTTTGCCCACCCACCCACCCGAATCGGTCGGACAAGAGGCTCGCCTCGCCCCGGGGCTCCGCCCCGGAGCCGGGCTTGGTCCCCTGCCCCCAGCAACGCGTCGCCCGTCGCGTGCTCGGCATGCCCCATGCCCGCATCCCAGCCGGGGTTCGCCCCCTGCGCCCCAAGCCGGGGCTTGCCCTGCCTCGGGACTCCCCCCGGGCCCCAGCCGGCGCTTCACCCTCTGCACCCCGAGCCGGGCCTGGTCCCCTGCCCACAGCAACGCGTCGCCGGCCGTGTGCTCGGCATGCCCCATGCGCGGCTCTCAGCGCCCCCAACTCCGGCGGGGGCTACGCCCCCCTGTCCCCCAAGCCGGGCTTGACCCCCTGCACCCCCAGCAACGCGTCGCCCGCCGCGCTCGGCACGCCTCATGCCCGGCTCCCAGCCGGGCTGCACCCCATGCGCCCCAAGCCGCGCATACCCTGCCTCGGGACTCCGCCCCCAACCCCGGCGGGGGGGGCGCCTCCTGCTCCCTTCCCGACCCCGGAGCCGCGCCCCCAGCTCCTCCCGCCGTCCCGGGGGTGTCCTCTCATCGAATCGACCTGCATCATGGTCGGCTGACGCCCGACGCGTTCCGGTCGATCCCGGGGGACCCGTCGGGGTGGTCCCGACACGTCCCATCCGATACGGAGTCACGCTCGTGCCCAGCAAGAAGGCCCTCGTCCGCCGCCCCAGCCCACGTCTTGCCGAGGGGCTGGTGACGCACATCGAGCGGGAGGGGATCGACGCCGACCTCGCGGTCGAGCAGTGGGAGGCGTATGTGACGGCCCTGCGCGCGCACGGCTGGGACACCATCGAGGTGGAGCCGGCCGACGACTGCCCGGACTCGGTGTTCGTCGAGGACACGGTCGTGATGTACCGGAACGTGGCGCTGATCGCGCGCCCGGGCGCCGAGTCCCGGCGTGCGGAGACCGCCGGGGTCGAGGAGGCCGTGGCCGGTCTGGGCTGCTCGGTGAACTGGATCTGGGAGCCGGGCACCCTGGAGGGCGGCGACGTCCTGAAGATCGGCGACACCGTGTACGTGGGCCGGGGCGGGCGCACCAACGCCGCCGGCGTCCAGCAGCTGCGCGCCGCGTTCGAGCCGCTGGGCGCGCGGGTCGTCGCCGTACCGGTGAGCAAGGTGCTGCACCTGAAGTCGGCGGTCACGGCGCTGCCGGACGGCACGGTCATCGGGCACATCCCGAAGATGGACACGCCGTCGCTGTTCGCGCGTTTCCTGCCGGTGCCCGAGGAGGCCGGCGCACACGTGGTCCTGCTCGGCGGTGACAAACTGCTGATGGCGGCGAGCGCGCCGAAGACCGCGGAGCTGTTCTCGGATCTCGGGTACGAACCGGTCGTCGTGGACATCAGCGAGTTCGAGAAGCTCGAGGGATGTGTGACATGCCTCTCGGTGCGGCTGCGGGAGCTGTACACCTGACCGGGCCGGCGCCTCACTCTTCCGGCCCTCGACCAGCGCGTCCGAGGGCGGCGCCGGGCCCGCGAGCGACCCGCTGATCAGCGGCCTTTACAGCGTTCTTAACCTACGGCATCGTAACCTACGGAAACGTAGCCTACGATTCCGTAAGTTACCGCTCACCGCTCGTCCGTATGTCCCCTGGAGAGTCCATGACGATCGCCACTCCCCATCTCGGCAGCCCCGCCGGCGCCTGGACCGACGCTCAGCTGCTGTACGCGCTGGAGGAAGTGGTCGAGAAGGAGCTCAACCGGCATCTGCAGGTCGCCAAGGACTGGATGCCTCACGAGTACGTGCCGTGGAGCGACGGGCGCAACTTCCCCGGCCTCTTCGAGGACGGCGAGGCGTGGGAGAAGGAGCAGTCCCAGGTCACCGAGATCGGCCGCATCGCGCTCATCGTCAATCTTCTGACCGAGGACAACCTCCCCAGCTACCACCACGAGATCGCCTCGCTCTTCGGCCGTGACGGCGCCTGGGGCACCTGGGTGCACCGCTGGACCGCGGAGGAGGGCCGGCACGGCATCGTGATGCGGGACTACCTGCTCACCTCGCGCGCCGTGGACCCGGACAAGCTGGAGCAGTTCCGCATGTCCCACATGAGCGAGGGCTTCGAGTCGGACAACCGTCACTCGATGCTGCACTCGGTCGCCTACGTCGCCTTCCAGGAGCTGGCCACCCGCATCTCGCACCGCAACACCGGCCACCAGTCCGGTGACCCGGTCTGCGACCGCATGCTGGCCCGCATCGCGACCGACGAGAACCTGCACATGGTCTTCTACCGCAACCTGCTCAAGTCGGCGTTCCAGCTCGCGCCCGACCTGACGATGCAGGCGGTGCGGGACGTGGTCGTGAACTTCCGGATGCCCGGTCACGGCATCCCCGGCTTCGAGCGGGCCGCCGCGCAGATGGCGATCGGCGAGGTCTACAACATGCGCATCCACCACGACGACGTGCTCCAGCCCGTGCTGCGCTTCCTGAAGATCATGGAGATCGACGGACTGGGCCCCGAGGGCCGCAAGGCGCAGGAGGAACTCGGCCTGTTCATGGGCGGCCTGGACTCCGAGGCGTCGAAGTTCGACGAGAAGCTGGCCGCGCGCAAGGCCCGCATGGCGGCGCGTGCGGCCGGCGCGTGACCCGGTAGACCGGCCCCAGCCACACGCTCAGCCCCCTGGCAGGACGTCCTGCCAGGGGGCTCTTGCGTGCGACACGGCCTGCTAGCTCGACCTGCGCCGCAGCTCCAGCCGTTCCTTCTCCGACATGCCGCCCCAGACGCCGAAACGCTCGTCGTTGTCCAGCGCGTATGCGAGGCACTCCGTACGGATCGGGCACAGGCCGCAGATCCGCTTCGCCTCCCGCACCGAACTGCCCGGTTCGGGGAAGAAGAAGTCCGCCCCGGTCTGCGCACACAACGCTTCCTGCTGCCAGGCGAGTTCGGGCGAGGTGATGGTGTCGATGTGCATGGCCAGAAGCGTCGCGGTCGGCGAAAAACGTTCGATCAACGCGGGATCAACACCGCGTTCATGCCCCCGGCCACTCCGATCATCACCTCTTCGGTGAGCCGACGCACGGCGGCGCGCGGGAACGTCGCGCACCATGCCCTCGCGGTGCTCCGGCGGCGCTTGTCAGTGGGCGGTGCGAGACTCGGCAGAGAGACGACGGGACCCTGTGCGAGGAGGGCGGCCATGCTCACCACCCGTTATGTCACCGGCGCTCCGAACTGGATCGATCTCGGCACTCCCGACATCGACGGCGCCGCCGCCTTCTACGGGGATCTGTTCGGCTGGAGTTTCCAGCCGGGCGACCCCGAGGTCGGGGGGTACGGCCTCTTCCAGCTCGGCGGCAGAACCGCCGCCGGCGGTATGCAGACCACGCCTGAGCAGGGCCCGCCTTCCTGGGGGGTGTACTTCCAAGCCCCGGACGCGGACGCCACGGCGAAGGCCGCGGAGCAGGCGCGCGGCTCGGTGCGGATGCAGCCCATGGATGTGCTGGACCTGGGCCGCATGGCGATCCTCGCCGACCGGGCGGGCGTCCAGTTCGGCCTGTGGCAGCCGGGGCGCAACAAGGGCCTGGACGTCGTCCAGGAGCACGGCTCGCTGTGCTGGGTGGAGCTGTACACGGCGGACGTCCCCGCAGCGGCCGCCTTCTACCACTCCGTGCTCGGCCTGGAGACCTTCGGCGTCGAGTTCCCCAGCGGCGCCTACACCACCTTCGTCCCCGCCGGGGAGCCCGAGGACGCCATGTTCGGCGGCGTCGTGCCGCTGGCCGACGACCCGGTGGAGGAGGAGGCGTACTGGCTGCCGTACTTCGAGGTCACCGACCCTGACGCCCTCGTCGCCCGGGCCGAGGAGCGCGGCGGCACGATCCGCCTGCCCGCCACGGACCTGCCGGGCGTCGGCCGCCTCGCCAAGCTCGCGGACCCGTACGGGGCCCGCTTCGCGGTGATCCACAGCGAGCCGCAGGCGGCCTGAGGCAGACTCCTGGCGTGATGCCGGCATGCGCCGGCGTCGGCCCCGTGTCGTGGCGTGGTGCCAGGCCGCTCTGGGCCGCTGCGCCTCCCGGCGTGGTGCGGACTGAACCTGGGCCGCTCCTTGGCCGCGCGCCAACCGGCCCGGGCCGGCCCCCTCCCCGCGTGGTGCAGGCTGGGCCTGCGCCGACCCTTGCCCTGGCACGGTGCCAACCGGCCTGAACCGCCCCCCCCGTAGCGCAGGCCTGCCCTGGCCGCCCCGCGTGGCGAGAGCCTGCCCGGCCTGCCGGGGAGCCCGGCCCTGCCCCGCTGCCGCACAACGGCCGGGGCGACGTCTCCCCCGAACCGCGCCGGCCGACTACGCCGACGCCCGCCGGACCAACGTCGTCGGCAGGACCACGCTGGAGGGCGTGCCATCGGCGGCCTCGTCCGAGGGCGCGTGCGAGGTGCCGCGGTCGAGTTCGCGCAGCAGCAGGCGGGCCATCAGGCGGCCCATCTCCTCGATGTCCTGACGGACCGTCGTGAGGGGCGGGTCGGTCTGTTCCGCGACGGGCAGCATGTCGTCGAAGCCGATCACGGCGATGTCGTCGGGGACGCGGCGGCCGGACTCGCGCAGGACGCGCAGGGCACCGGAGGCGGCGAGGTCGTTGGCGGCGAACACCGCGTCCAGGTCCGGGCAGCGGTCGAGGAGTTCGCGCATCGCGCGCTCGCCCCCGGCCGGGGTGAAGTCGGCCTCGGCGATCAATCGCGGGTCGGCGTCGGCCATGACGTCCCGGTAGCCGTCGAGCCGGTCCGCCGCCGAGGTCTGGTCGAGTGCGCCGGTGATGTGCGCGATCCGGGTGCGGCCGAGGCCGGCCAGGTGGCGGACGGCGTCGCGGGCGCCGCCCCGGTTGTCGCTGTCGACGTACACCACGCCCTGCCGGTCGCCGCTCCAACCGGGCCGGCCGCCGAAGACGGTGGGGACACCGGCCCGCTGGATCAGCTCCGGCAGCGGGTCGTGGAGGTGCAGGGAGAAGACGAGGGCCCCGTCGACATGTCCGCCGGCCAGGTACCGGCCGACCCGGGCGTGATCGTCCCGGCCCTCCGTGAGCAGCAGGACGAGCTGGTTGTCATGGGCCGTGAGTTCCTTGCTGATGCCGCGCAGCTGGAGCGCGAAGAACGGGTCGGCGAAGACCCGGGTCTCGGGTTCGGCGACGACGACCGCGATCGCGTCGTGCCGCCGGGTCACCAGGGAGCGGGCGGCCTGGTTGGGCACGTACCCGAGTTCGTCCACGGCCTTGCGGACCCGCTCCACGAGAACATCGCGCACCCCGTCCCCGCCGTTGACCACACGCGAGACGGTGGCCCGCGAGACACCGGCCCGGGCGGCCACGGCCTCCAGAGTGGGACGCGGCGCGGTGTCGGTCACTTCGGGGCTCCTCATCTGCGGCTGCGGATCAGGATAGCCCCGGGCGGGCAGGGTGGTGAGAGCGCTCTCGCGCGTGAGGTCAGTGCTCGTGCGCGTGTTCCGGCTGTTCGCCCCCGTGCTCGTGCGGCTCGTACCCGGGGATCGTCCCGTCCGGCTTCTTCACCAGGAACAGGCCCACCATCCCCATGTCGGAGTGGCTCTGCACATGGCAGTGGTACATCCAGGCCCCGGCACCGACCCCCTCCCCCGCGATCACCTGGAAGCCGAAGGAGTCGGCCGGGCCCGTGATCTTGTTGTCGATGACCTGGCTGGGGTCGTCCGGGCCGGTCAGCATGCCGGTGCGGTTGTCCGCCCAGCGATGACCGTGCATATGGAACGTGTGGTAGAACTCGCCGTGCGTGATCACGATGAACTCGACGCGATCCCCCACCGTGGCCTCGAAGTTCGGCCCGGAGTGCGGCGGCCTGTTGTTGATGCGCATGTCATTGAAGACGACCGTGTGCGTCCGGTCCGGCAGCACATCGCCCTTGCGGCGGACGATCACCGGGCCGTACAGGCCCTTCTGGAGCCCCTGCGTTCCGTGTTCGGTGCCGACGACATGGTCGTGGTAGTGCCAGTAACCCGCGCTGCCCGCCCGCCAGGTGCCGTCCTTGCGGCGGCCGGGGGCGTGGGTGCGCCAGGTGTAGGTGCGGGTGCCGCCCGGTTCGACATGGCTGCGGTTCATCTTCGTGCCGTCGCTGGTGATCTCGTAGTCCAGGCCGTGCACATGCAGGCTCACCGCCACGTCCATGGTGTTCTCGAACTCGACGTGCAGGGTGTCGCCCTCGTTGAGCTCGATCAGCGGGCCGGGGGTCGTCGCCTTGCCCTTCTCCAGGCCGTAGCCCATCTGGCCGTCGGCGAGCTTCTCGGCGTACAGCTTGATGCGCTTCACCTCGCCTCCGGCGGGTGCCGTCTTCGCCGGCCCGTCGGCGCTGATGGCCTCCGGCGCCACCGACAACGATGTCGCGACGGTCGCGGTACCCAGCAGGACCCGCCGGTTGAAGCTGCGTCTGTCCATGCGGAACTCCCCACCCTGGTAAGGCTTTTGCAGAGGCGTACCTGTGATGAACCTGTGCGACGGTACCGGCCGCGCTCCCGTTTATCCACACTCAAGACAAAGTTGGAGCCATCCCGGTCATAGGTATTGGCGAGCCGAGCAAAGGGGTTTAGCTTCCTTGGCGGTGTTGCTGTGACCGAGGAGGTGCCCATGCACTTACGAGGGTTGAGCAAGGGAAGACGTGTCTGGGCGGCCTCCGTGGCCGCCGGAGTCGTGACCGCCGGGCTGCTGTCGGGGCCGGCCGCGAACGCGAGGCCGTATCCGGAACCCCCGCTGACAACGATGTCGATCAAGTCGCCGCCGGGCGGCGCGAATGTACGAGTGCTGCTCTTCCACGGTTCCGCGGCGGCCGGGGAGGAGTCCCCCGTCGTGAACGCCGGGATCGAGGCGATCGAGAAGATCGGGCTCTCGGGCCCGGCGAACCGCCGTTTCAAGGTCGAAGCCACCGGCGACGCCTCGGTGTTCACCAACGAGACGAGGCTCGGCCGCTTCAACTCGATCGTGTTCCTGACCGGCGGGGGCGATGTCCTCGACGCGGAGCAGGAGGCGGGCCTTGAGGCGTACATGGAGGCCGGCGGCGGTTTCGTCGGTCTCCATGACGCGGCGCGCGCGGAGCCGTACTCCGACTGGTTCACCGGACTGGTGGGAGCCCGCCCGGCCGCGTCGAGCCCTTCGGCCGCGCAGCGGGCGACCGTCGAGGTCGGCGACCGCCGGCACCCGGCGACCAAGGACCTGCCGGTGCAGTGGAAGCACCCGGACAAGTGGCTGAACTGGGTGAAGAACCCCTCGGGCGATGTCCATACGGTGGCCCGGGTACGGGAGTCGAGCTACCAGCCTGGGACGGGCGCCAACGGCTGGGATCATCCGGTCAGCTGGTGCCGTGACTACGACGGCGGCCGCTCCTTCTACACCGGCATGGGCGGCACGGTGTCGTCGTACGACGAGACCGACTTCCGTGCCCATCTGCGCGGCGCGCTGATGTGGACGACCCGGCTGGAGCAGGCCGACTGCAAGGCGACCATCAACGCCAACTACCAGGCGGAACGGCTGACCAAGCCCAACCAGCCGGGGCGGAACGACCAGATCGGCGAGCCGCACGGGCTGGTCACCGCGCCCGACGGCCGGGTGTTCTACATCGGCCGGGGCGGCGCCGACTCCTCGCAGCCGGTGGTCACGGACTGGAACAACCCCGACATCGGCAAGGGCAAGGGCGAGATCCACGTCTATGACCCGAAGACCAAGCAGGTCACGCTCGCGGGTGCGCTCACCGTCTTCGGCAACAAGGGCGGCGGCGACGAGCTGATCAAGGTCGAGGAGGGGTTGCTCGGCATCGAGCTGGACCCGGGTTTCGCGACGAACGGCTGGGTGTATCTGCACTACACGCCGCACGCGCAGATCAACCGCGACACCCGCATGGCCGAGCGTCGCGTCTCCCGCTTCACGCTCGACCAGGCCACTAACAAGCTGGACCTGGCCAGTGAGAAGGTGCTGCTGAAGTGGCCGGTGCAGATTCACAGTTGCTGCCACTCGGGCGGCGGGATGGCCTGGGACTCCAAGGGCAATCTGTACATCGCCACCGGTGACAACAACTCCAGCGGGTTCAGCTCCGGTTACTCGGGCAACAACCCGCAGCCGAACTACAAGGGCGTCTCCTTCGCGGACGCGCGCCGCACGGCCGGCAACACCAACAACCTCAACGGCAAGATCCTGCGCATCCACCCGGAGCCGGACGGGACGTTCACGCTTCCCGAGGGCAACCTCTTCACCGGGAAGGAGACCGACGAGGGCGGTGGCAAGACCCGCGGCGAGATCTACGTGATGGGGGTCAGGAACCCCGCCCGTATCTTCGTCGACAAGTCGACCGATGTGCTCTACGCGGGCTGGGTCGGTCCGGACGCGAGCGCGCCCTCGACCACCTGGGGTCCGGCCAAGTACGACACGTTCGCCGCCATCACCAAGGCGGGCAACCGCGGCTGGCCGTACTGCATGGGCAACAAGCAGCCCTACCGGGACCGCAATCTGCCGGACCCGTCCAAGCCGCTGGGCTGGTACGACTGCGACCGCCCGAAGAACGAGTCGCCGAACAACGACGGCCTGGTCGATCTGCCGCCGGTCACCGGCAACAACATCTGGTACTCGCCGCAGGGCGGGGCGCCGGACTACCCGCGGGACGCGAACGGCGTCCCCTCGTACAAGCCGGAGCAGGCGACGTACCGGCTGCCCTGGCTGAAGGGCGGCGGCCAGGCCGCGATGAACGGGCCGGTCTACCGCTACGACGCCGGCAGCACGAGCGCGGCCAAGTGGCCCGCCTACTGGGACGGCAAGTGGTTCGTCGGTGACTTCTACGACGCCGACCAGCCGCGCAACGCGGTGCTCATGGACCCGAAGACACAGGGCGACGGCGGTCTGCCGGTGCACTCGGAGTCGCTGAAGAAGATCGTGCCGATCGGCAACGACGGCATCAAGAACCTCATGGACTGGAAGTTCGGTCCGGACGGTGCGCTGTACGTCCTCGACTACGGCCGCGGCTTCTTCACCTCGGACTCCAAGTCGGCCCTGTGGCGGGTCACCTACAAGGGCGGCGGGCCGACCCCGGCCGCCGACCAGCTGGCGAGGGGGACCGAGTGATCCGGCACCGAAGAATCTGGGCCGCCCTGCTGGCCGCCCTGCTCGTGATGCTCGGCGTGCAGGCGACGCCGGCGTCCGGGCAGCCCGAGGCGAAGGCCGCCGATCAGGTCCTCACCTGGACGGCCGGCAACGACATCGACAAGTACCTCTCGGCGCCGAAGACGGCGGTCGCGGGCACGGCCACGATCGTGTTCGAGAACAGCGTGGCCACCGGCAACACCATGGGCATGCCGCACACGCTGACGTTCGTGACGAGCGATCCCGAGTTCAACGACGACGTGACGCTCAACATCCTGGCCAACCCGAACGACGCCCAGGGCGGCAAGCACACCGCCCAGGTCACGCTCACGCCCGGCCGGTACTTCTACCACTGCACGATCCCCGGCCACGGCCAGATGCAGGGCATCCTCGTGGTGACCGAGGGCACCGGCGAGGACACCACGGCGCCCGAGGCGTCGGCGCAGGTGAGCGGCACGCAGAACACGCAGGGCGAGTACGTCGGCTCGGCGAGTGTGGCGCTGCGTGCCACGGACGAGGGCGGCTCCGGCGTCGAGAGGATCGAGTACGCGATCGGCGACACGGGTGCCTGGCAGCCGTACACCACGCCGGTCGTCGTCGACCAGGTCGGCGCCCACAAGGTCCGCTACCGCGCCTTCGACAAGGCGGGGAACGTCTCCGCCGAGAAGAGCGCGGCGTTCACGGTCGTGGCGCCGCAGTCGGACGACACGACCGCGCCGGAGACCTCGGCGACGGTGAGCGGTGAGCGCGATCCCGACGGGGCGTACATCGACATGGCGACGGTCACCGTCTCCGCCTCCGACACGGGTTCCGGCGTCAACACGATCGAGTACGCGATCGGTTCCGGGGCCTGGCAGCCGTACACCGTGCCGGTGATGGTGCACCAGGTCGGCACCCACACCGTCCGCTACCGCGCCACCGACAAGGCGGGCAACGTCGCGGCCGAGAAGAGCGTGCAGTTCAAGGTCGTCGCGGCACCGCCGCAGGACACCACTCCGCCGGTGACGGGTGTGTCCGTGGAGGGCACCAAGAACTCCGCCGGGGCGTACGTCAACAGCGCCCGGGTGACCGTCACGGCGACCGATGCGCACGGTTCGGGCGTCGAGAAGATCGAGTACTCGCTCGACGGCGGGCCGTATCTCCTCTACTCGGCACCGGTGGTGGTCGACCGGGCGGGCGGGCACACGGTGGCGTACCGGGCGAGCGACAAGGCCGGCAACACCGCGGCGGCACGCACCGTGTCCTTCACGGTCGTCTCCGGGCAGGTCCCGGCCCCCGACTGCCCGGAGTACGACGAGCGGTTGACGGTGATCGTCGGCTCGGTCGACTCGGGAGTGCGCAACCGGGTGACCGACAACCGGTGCCGGATCGGAGAGCTGATCGAGGACGAGAAGGAGTGGACGTCCCACGCGCTGTTCCTCAAGCATGTGACGTCCGTCCTCGACGCGCTGCTGAAGGAGGGCGTGCTCGACCAGCGCGAGTACAACGCCGTCCGGAAGGCCGCCCGGCAGTCCGGCATCGGCAAGCCGGGGCAGACCGATGGCTACCGCGCGCTCTTCGACGGCAGCGCGGAGTCGCTGGCCAAGTGGCGGCAGGTGGGCGGTGGTTCGTTCGGGCTGAACGCGGACGGGACGATCACCTCAAGCACCACGACGCCCGGCATGGGCATGCTGTGGTTCCCGGAGCGCAAGTACGGCGACTTCTCGCTGAAGCTGCAGTGGCGTGACGACGCGCCGGGCACGGGCAACGCCAACTCCGGTGTGTTCGTGCGCTTCCCCTGGGTCCACGACCACCCCGAGGAGTCTCGGCCGGAGTGGGTCGCCATCAAGTACGGGCACGAGGTGCAGGTGCTCGACCGGCCCGACGGCGACATGTACAAGACGGGGTCGGTCTACGGCTTCGACCGGGTGGGGCTCGCCGGTGCCGGCGTGACCCAGAAGGGCACCTGGAACGACTACGAGATCCGCGTGGTCGACCAGCACTACTCGGTGTACCGCAACGGTGTTCTGATCAACGAGTTCGACAACACCGGGGGCCAGGCGTTCACCCCGCCCCGCTCGGACGACCCGGGCACGGACGGGCGGCGCTTCGCCTCCGGCTACCTCGGGCTCCAGGTGCACGGCACGACGGATGTGGTCTCGTACCGGGACATCCGGATCAAGGAGCTGTAGGCGTCAAGGAGAAGCCGTAGGAGGCTTCTCCTTGCGGGCCCTGCTCGGCTGTACCCGCCTCGGTTCACCCGGCATCTTCGGATACTCGGGCGGGTACGGCAGGTCCCCCAGCCCGTGGTCGTGCTCGTCACGGCGGGCGAGGTCGAGCAGGGACTCCAGCGAATAGCGGTGGTCGTCCATGTCCGCGTGCACGTCGCCGAGTTCGGCGAAGCGCGCGGGCATGGTCGCGAGGTCGAAGTCCTGGGGGTGCGCGACGCCCACCTCGTCCCAGCTCAGGGGCGCGGAGACGGGGGCGTGCGGGCGGGGCCGTACCGAGTAGGCGGAGGCGATCGTGCGGTCGCGTGCCGTCTGGTTGTAGTCGACGAAGATGCGTCTGCCCCGCTCCTCCTTCCACCACTTGATGGTCACCTGGTCCGGCATGCGCCGCTCCAGCTCCCTGCCGACGGCGATGGCGGCGCGCCGGACCTGGGTGAAGGTCCAGCGCGGTTCGATGGGCACGAAGACGTGCAGGCCCCGGCCGCCCGAGGTCTTGGGGAAGCCGCGCAGTCCGCCGAACTCGTCGAGCACCGCCCGGAGTTCGTGGGCGGCGCGGGCGGCGTCGTCGTAGTCGGTGCCGGGCTGCGGGTCGAGGTCGATGCGGAGTTCGTCCGGGTGGTCGACGTCGTCGCGGCGCACCGGCCAGGGGTGGAAGGTGAGGGTGCCGAACTGGGCGGCCCACACCACCGCTCCGGCCTCGGTGGGGCACATCTCGTCGGCACTGCGGCCGCTGGGGAAGGTGATGTGTGCGGTGGGGATCCAGTCGGGCATGTTCTTGGGGGCCCGCTTCTGGAAGAAGTTCTCGCCGTTCAGCCCCTCGGGGTAGCGCTCCAGGGTCGTGGGCCGGTCGCGCAGGGCGCGCAGGATGCCGGGGCCCACGGCGATGTAGTAGCGGGCGAGGTCCAGCTTGGTGAAGCCGCGCTCCGGGAAGAACATCTTGTCCGGGCTGGACAGCCGTACGGTCCGGCCTCCCGCCTCCAGTTCCACCGCGTCACCCATGCTCGCCACGGTAGGCGCAGCGCGTGGGCCTCGCATGCGGAGCGTTCAGGCGTCACGGGGCGCGCAGGCGGGTGGCGAGCAGGGTGACGTCGTCCTCGGTGGTGCCGTGCACCAGACGTGCGAGGAGGCCGTCGACGACGCTCTCCAGGGGACCGTCGAGGTCGAGGCGCAGATGCGTCAGGCGTCGCAGCGAGGCGTCGATGTCCCTGCGGCGGTCCTCGATCAGACCGTCGGTGTACATGAGCAGCACGGTTCCGGGCTGCACCGGCAGGGTCAGTGCCTCGTATCCGCCGAGGTCGGTGCCGAGGGGAGGTCCGGTCGGGACGTGCACGAGTTCGGCGGGGGCGTCGGGGTGCAGCAGTACGGGCGGCGGATGCCCGGCGCCGGCGAAGGTGCAGGTGCCCCGGCCGGGGTCGACGAGGGCGAGCAGACAGGTGGCCACCCGGTCGAGGCCGATGCTCGCCAGCCGGTGGTCGGCCTCCTGGAGGATGCGTTCGACGGGGGCGCCGGAGGCGGCGATGGTGCGCAGCAGGGAGCGGTACTGGCTCATGGCGACGGCGGCGGTGAAGCCGTGGCCCATGACGTCGCCCATCACCTGGAGGGTGCGGCCGCAGGGCAGGGCCATCGAGTCGAACCAGTCCCCGCCGACGAGGGCGCGTTGCCCGGCGGGGAGGTAGCGGGAGGCCGTCTCGACGTCGGGGTGCGGGGTGCCGGGCTCGGACATGAGGGCGCGTTGCAGTTCCAGCGCCATGGTGTGTTCGAGGGTGTACTGCCGGGCGTTGTCGATGGAGACGGCGGCGCGGGCGGCGAGTTCCTGGGCCACGACGACGTCCTCGTCGGTGAAGGGCGCCGAGTCGCCGGCGCGGAGCAGGTACAGGACACCGACCGGGTGCTCTCGTGTGGGCAGGGGGACCACGACGATGGAGTGGATTCCGACCTCGCGGAAGACCTCCACGTTGAGCTGTGTGCGCACCATCTTCAGCAGGACGTCGTCCGAGGCGAGGTTCCCGACCCACGGGCGTCCGGTGTCGAGGCACTTCCGGGTCGGCGAGTCACGCACGACGTCGAAGTAGTATCCGGCCTTCGCGGTCAGCCCCACGCGGCCGACGACCTCCGGGCCGCCCGCCGAGGCGATGACCCGCAGCCGGAGGACGCCGGGCGCAGGCGGGGGCACGTCGTCGACGGTTCCCTCCGTGTCCAGGGTCCACACGGACGCCCGGTCGGCCAGACTCGGCACGACGAAGTCGGCCAGCTCCGCGCAGGTCTGTTCGACGCGGAGCGTGGTGCCGACCCTGGTCGCCGCGGTGTCCAGCAGGGCGAGGCGCTGGTGGGCCCGTTCCAGGTCGTCCAGGTACTGGCGCAGCCCGCTGACCTCGACCGCGATACCGCACAGGCCGAGCACGCGGTCGCCGTGGTCGAGGCGGTGGTAGACCGCGCTCCACTGGCGCTGCCGGAAGGGTGACGGGGCGTGCGTGGTGCCGGTGACGGACAGCGCCCGGGGGCGGCCGTCGCCGAGGATCATGCGCAGGACGTCCTCCGAGCGGTGGATGCCCGGCAGCACTTCGGCCATGGTCCGGCCGTGGAACGCGTCGGGCGGCACGCCGCTCATGCGGGCCATGGCGTCGTTGACGTACCGGAAGCGCAGCCGTTCGTCCACGATGGCCACGGCGGCCGAGGTGCCGTCGAGGACGTTGCGCAGGAGCCGGTACTCGTGCGCCTGCTCGACGGCCTCGGGCGGCGCGTCGGACAGCAGCGACAGCAGCGCGTCCTCGGCACCGGAGAAGAGCGACTTCAGCGGAAGCTGGTCGAAGCCCACGCGGATCCTCCTCGTCCGCCCCCTGATCAGAGCACGCCACGTTCCAGTGTGTCGCCGGGGCCTCACCTTCGCATCCTCGGGTGATCCCGTCCTGACCTGCGGCTTTCGCCTCCGCGCTCGACAGGCGGACCGCGGGGGCGGCTCTTAGAGTCGAGGCATGGATCTCCCGGTGATGCCCCCCGTGCTGCCGATGCTCGCCAAGTCCGTGGCGGCGATCCCCGCGGGGATGCAGTACGAGGCGAAGTGGGACGGGTTTCGGGCGATCGTGTTCCGCGACGGGGACGAGGTCGAGCTCGGCAGCCGGACGGGCAAGACGCTGACCAGGTACTTTCCCGAGCTGGTGACGGCTGTGCGGGAGCGGTTGCCGGAGCGCTGTGTGGTGGACGGGGAGATCGTGATCGCGCGGGAGGGGCATCTGGACTTCGACGCGCTGACGGAGCGGATCCATCCGGCGGACTCGCGGGTGCGGATGCTGGCGGAGCGGACGCCGGCCTCGCTCGTCGCCTTCGATCTGCTGGCGCTGGGGGACGAGTCGCTGATGGACGTCCCGATGACCGACCGGCGGGAGCGGCTGGCCGGGGAGCTGGCGGAGGTGACGGCGCCGGTGCACCTGGCGCCGGCGACCACCGACATCGAGGTGGCGCGGCAGTGGTTCGAGCAGTACGAGGGGGCGGGCCTGGACGGTGTCATCGCCAAGCCGCTGACCGTGCGCTACCGCCCGGACGAACGCGCCATGTTCAAGATCAAGCACGAGCGCACGGCGGACGTGGTCGTCGCCGGGTACCGGCTGCACAAGAGCGGCCCCGTCGTGGGCTCGCTGCTGCTCGGCCTGTACGACGACCGGGGCACCCTCCAGCATGTGGGCGTGTCCGCGGCCTTCCCGATGAAGCGGCGTGCCGAGCTGGTGGAGGAACTGGAGCCGCTGCGCCTGGACGACGCCCAAGGACATCCGTGGGCGGCCTGGTCCGACGAGGCCGCCCACGAGAAGGCCCGGCTGCCCGGGGCGCCGAGCCGCTGGTCGGGCCGGAAGGATCTGTCGTGGGTCCCGCTCAGGCCGGAGCGGGTGGCCGAGGTGGCGTACGACCACATGGAGAACGGGCAGCGCTTCCGGCACACCGCCCGGTTCCGCCGCTGGCGCCCGGACCGGACCCCCGAGAGCTGCACCTACGCGCAGTTGCAGGAGCCGGTCCGCTACGACCTGGCGGAGATCCTCGGCGCGTAGCGCCACGCCGGTTCAGGGCTGCATCAGCACCTTGACCGCGCCGTCCTGCTTGCGCTGGAACATCTCGTAGGCCTGCGGCGCCTCCGACAGCGGCAGCCGGTGGGTGGCGAAGTCCTCGACACCGAGGGGGTCCTCGTCGGTCAGGTACGGGATGATGTCGTCGCTCCAGCGGCGGACGTTGGCCTGGCCCATCCGGATCTGGACCTGCTTGTCGAACAGGGTGAGCAGCGGCAGCGGGTCCGCCGTGCCGCCGTAGATACCGGACAGCGAGAGGGTGCCGCCGCGCCGGACCAGGTCGATGGCCATGTGGAGGGCGGCGAGACGGTCGACGCTGAAGCGTTCGGCCATCGGGCCGCTCAGCTTGCGGGGCAGGATCGCGGCAGCGCTCTGCACCATGCGCGCCGCCGCGCTGCCGTGGGCCTCCGTGCCGACGGCGTCGATCACGGCGTCCGGGCCACGGCCGTCGGTTTCGTCGCGGATCGCCTCGATCAGTTCCTTCTCGTCGTCGAAGGACCTGAGGTCGTACGTCTCCACGCCCCGTGCGCGGGCCCGGCGCAGCCGCTCCGGGACCAGGTCCACGCCGAACACCCGCCCGGCGCCCCGGAGCCGGGCGACGCGGCAGGCCATGTCGCCGACGGGCCCGAGGCCGAGCACGGCGACGCTGCCGCCCTGCGGGACGTCGGCGTAGGCGACCGCCTGCCAGGCGGTGGGCAGGACGTCGGAGAGGTAGACGAAGCGGTCGTCGGGCGGGCCCTCCGGGACCTTGATCGGGCCGAACTGCGCCTGCGGGACCCGCAGGTACTCGGCCTGGGCGCCCGGCACGGCACCGTACAGGCGGGTGTAGCCGAACAGGGCGGCGCCCATGCCCTCGCCGCTGACCTGGGTGGTCTCGCACTGGGTGGGCAGGCCGGTGAGGCACATCCAGCAGTTGCCGCAGGCGATCTGGAACGGCACCACGACCCGGTCCCCGGCCTGGAGGTCCGGTACACCGGCGCCGACCTCCTCGACGATGCCCATGGGCTCATGACCGAGGATGTCCCCCGGTGTCATGAACGGCATGAGCACTTCGTACAGATGCAGGTCGGACCCGCACAGCCCGGTGGAGGTGATGCGGATGACCGCGTCCGTCGGCTCCTGGATCGTCGGATCGGGCACGTCCTCCACCCGCACGTCCCGCTTGCCCTGCCAGGTCACTGCCCTCATCGCCTCGCGCTCCCTCCGTCGGCGTGCGCGTCGGTCGTGTCGGCTCGGCCGTTTCGGAGAGGCCCGGGTACCCGGGTGCCCCGCAGTGAACCTTGAGCCGATCGACGGACGCGACGGGGACACCCTCCGTTCAGAAACAATCGGACATGGCCATCAATGCTCAGATAAGCGCACAATCAGAACAAGCAGCTGACATGAGGCGTGGTGGCGAGGGTGGGCATGGGACGAGAGGCGCGCGGACGGCGGTCCGCGACGACGGCGGCGCTGCTGGCCGCGACGGTGACGGCGGCCCTGGCGGCGGGCTGCACGAGCGGGGGCGGGTCGCCCGACGACGGGCGGGGGTCGGCCGGTGCGTCGGAGCGCGGCACGTCCTCCACGGCGGCCGACGGCTCCGTACTCGCCGTCAAGATCGACAATGCCGCCTCGGCCCGCCCGCCCACGGGTGTCGATGCCGCGGACGTGGTCTACGTGGAGCAGGTCGAGGGCGGGCTGAGCCGCCTGATGGCGGTGTACGCGACGAAGCTGCCGAAGGCGGTCGGTCCGGTGCGCAGCGCCCGTGAGTCGGATCTGGAGCTGCTGCGCCAGTTCGACCGGCCCACCCTCGCCTTCTCTGGCGCCCAGACGAAGCTCCTGCCGCTGATCGACAAGGCACCGCTGCGGACGGCGACACCGGGCAGCGCCTCCGACGCCTTCTTCCGCGACCCGGACCGGTCCGCCCCGCACAACCTCTATGTGCGGCCCGAGCGGATCGTGCCGGAAGCCCCGGGCCGGGCCGCCCTGACCACCGGCTTCCGCTACGGCTCCGCCCCGGCGGGCGGCACGGCGACGGCCTCGCAGACGGTGCGCTATCCGGCGGCCCGTTTCACCTTCACCTGGTCGGACTCCGGGGACCGCTGGCTGGTCGGCATGGACGGCACGCCCGCCACCACGGCCGACGGCAAGCGGATGGCGGCCGCGACGGTCGTCGTGCAGTACGTGAAGGTGCGCGAGTCCGCCTTCCGGGACTTCCTCGGCAACAACACGCCGTACACCGAGACGGTGGGCTCCGGGAAGGCGAAGGTGTTGCGCGACGGGCGGGCCTACGACGTGAACTGGGAGCGCGAGGGCGCCACGGACGGCACGGCGTTCACCACCCGCGACGGCTCACCCGTGAACTTCGCGAAGGGCCAGGTGTGGGTGGTGTACGCCAAGGCGCCCTGACCGGCACGCGCGGACCGCGCCGGTCAGCGGGGCGCCACCAGGGACTCCCCCGGGTTGCGCAGCCCTTCGGCCGCGTCCGACACGCGCCGGATGAGGTCGAAGAACACCGTCTGCTCCTCGGCGGTCAGCGGCGCCAGGAAGATCTGGTTCATCCGGGCGGTGCGCACCGTCACCTTGCGGTGGGTGCGCACGCCCTCTTCCGTGAGACGGAGCAGGAAGCGGCGGCCGTCCTGCGGGTCACGGACCTTGTCGAGCAGTCCGCGCCGGATGAGCCGGCTGATCACCTCGGCGATGGTGGACCGGTCGAGCCCCACCCGCTCCCCCACCGTGCGCTGGTCCAGCCCGGGTTCGGCGACGAGTGTGTTGAGGACCGCGTACTGGGGCGAGGTGATCTCCTCGGAGACCATCGTGTTCCACAGCAGGTAGTGCGCCTGCTGGAGCCGCCGGGCCAGGTGCCCGGGGTGGGTGGTGAGGTCGGCCGCCGCCATGTGCACCCCTCGGTCGTTTTCGTTGGTGCACTGAACAATACCGGCCCGCTCCCGGGCTGTCTGCCGACCGCACAAGGGATCAGAGACGCATTCACCGAGGTCTTGACGCCCTGCTGTGGCGATGGCAGCGTGAAAAGAGCTTCACGGAAATACTCAGTGCGCTGACTAATTGAGGTCGGGGTGCTCGGAAGAGATGGGGCTTCTCGGATGGACAAGGTGGTCGCCACAGCCCTGGAGGCGGTGGCCGATGTGCCGGACGGCGCGTCGCTCGCGGTGGGCGGTTTCGGGCTGAGCGGTGTGCCGAACGTGCTGATCCAGGCGCTGTACGAGCGCGGCGTGGCCGGGGTGTCGGTGGTCTCCAACAACTGCGGGGCGATGGAGTCGGGCCTCGCGGTCCTGCTCGGCGCGGGCCGGATCGCCCGGGTGACGGGCTCCTACATCGGTGCGAACAAGGAGTTCGCGCGGCAGTACCTGGCCGGGGAGCTGGAGGTCGAGCTGATCCCGCAGGGCACGCTGGCCGAGCGGCTGCGGGCCGGCGGTGCCGGGATCCCCGCCTTCTACACCCCGGCCGGGGTGGGCACCCAGGTTGCCGACGGCGGGCTGCCGTGGCGCTATGACGGTGAGGGCGGGGTCGCGCTGGCCTCGCCGCCGAAGGAGGTCCGGGAGTTCGACGGCGAGGAGTTCGTGCTGGAGCGCGGTATCCGTACGGACTTCGCCCTGGTCCGGGCGGCGAAGGGCGACCGGCACGGCAACCTGGTCTTCAACAAGTCCTCCCGGAACTTCAACCCGCTGGCCGCGATGGCCGGGCGGGTGACGATCGCGGAGGTGGAGGAGCTGGTGGAGCCCGGCGAGATCGATCCGGACGCGGTGCATCTGCCCGGCATCTTCGTGCAGCGGGTGCTCGCGCTCACCCCTGAGCAGGCGGCGGACAAGAAGATCGAGCGGCGGACGGTGAGCAGCTGATGGCCTGGACGCGTGAACAGATGGCCGCGCGGGCCGCGCGCGAGCTGCGGGACGGCCAGTACGTCAATCTCGGCATCGGCCTGCCCACCCTCATCCCCAACTACCTGCCCGAGGGCGTCGAGGTCGTCCTCGAATCGGAGAACGGCATCCTGGGCACCGGCCCCTACCCCACCGAGGAGACCGTCGACCCTGACCTGATCAACGCCGGCAAGGAGACCGTGACGGTCCTGCCGGGCGCGTCCTTCTTCGACTCGGCGCTGTCCTTCTCGATGATCCGGGGCGGGCACATCGACGTCGCGGTGCTGGGCGCCATGCAGGTCTCCGAGCGGGGCGACCTGGCCAACTGGGCGATCCCCGGCAAGCTGATCACCGGTATCGGCGGGGCGATGGACCTGGTGCACGGCGCCCGTACGGTCGTCGTCGTCATGACCCACACCGCCAAGGACGGCTCCCCCAAGATCCTCACCGAGTGCGCCCTGCCGCTGACCGGCAAGGGGTGTGTGAACCGGATCATCACCGACCTCGGCGTCCTCGACGTCACCGACGACGGGCTTGTCCTGGTCGAGACCGCGCCGGGCGTGACCGCCGAGGAGATCGTCGCCAGGACAGACGCCGAACTGACCGTGCCGGAGGGTGTGAAGTGAAGGACGTCTACATCGTCGACGCGGTCCGCACCCCGATCGGCCGCTACAACGGCGGGCTGGCCTCCGTCCGCCCGGACGACCTGGGCGCGCACGCGGTCCGCGAACTGCTCGCCCGCACCCCGGACTTGGATCCGGGCCGCATCGAGGACGTGTACTTCGGCAACGCCAACGGCGCCGGTGAGGAGAACCGCAACGTCGGCCGCATGGCGGCGCTGCTGGCGGGCCTGCCCACCTCGGTGCCGGGCGTGACCGTCAACCGGCTGTGCGCCTCCGGGCTGGAGGCGGTCATCCAGGCGGCTCGCGCGATCGCGGTCGGGGACGCCTCGATCGCCGTGGCCGGTGGCGTCGAGTCGATGACCCGGGCGCCCTATGTGCTGCCCAAGTCCGACAAGCCCTTCCCGGCCGGGCACACCGAGCTGTACTCCACGACTCTGGGCTGGCGGATGGTCAACCCGAGGATGGAGCCGCAGTGGACGATTCCGCTGGGCGAGTCGGCCGAACTCATCGCCGGCAAGCACAAGATCAGCCGCGAGCAGCAGGACGAGTACGCGCTCGGCAGCCATGAGAAGGCCGCGCGGGCGCGGGAACAGGGCCTGTTCGACGCGGAGTCGGCACCTGTGGCGGTCCCGCAGCGCAAGGGCGATCCGGTGGTCTTCGCCGCCGACGAGTGCGTGCGTGCGGATGCCTCCCTGGCGACGATGGCCAAGCTGAAGCCGTCGTTCCGCAAGGAGGGCGGCACGGTGACGGCGGGTAACGCGTCACCGCTCAACGACGGGGCGGCGGCCCTTCTCCTGGTCGACGAGGAGGGTCTGAGGGCCACGGGGCGCGAGCCGCTGGCCCGGGTGTCCGCGACCGGCGTCAACGCCCTCGACCCGGACTACTTCGGACTCGCTCCGGTCGAGGCCGTCAACCGGGCTCTGGCCAAGGCGGGCAAGGGGTTCGGCGATCTGTCCGTGCTGGAGCTGAACGAGGCCTTCGCGGCGCAGGTGCTGGGGTGTGTGGCCGAGTGGCCCGAGTTCGATCCCGCGATTCTCAATCCGCAGGGCGGTGCGATCGCTCTGGGGCATCCGCTGGGTGCGTCCGGGGCGCGGCTCGCCGGGACGGTCGCGCATCAGCTTGCCCGGCGGGGCAGTGGCGTCGGTGTTGCCACCCTCTGCATCGGGGTGGGCCAGGGCCTCGCCCTCGTCCTCGAACGCTAGAAGACTCCCAGGGACTCACATGACTCTCACTCAGCACGACATCGATCAGGAGATCGCGGCCGAGCACGCCGCGTACGAGAAGCGCCTCGCCGACGGCGGGCCCGTCGAGAACCAACCGCGCCGCGATTACGCGCCGTACCGCTCCTCGGTGCTGCGGCACCCCAAACGGCCGCCGGTCACGATCGACGTCAGCAAGGACCCGGAGCTGGTGGAGCTGTCCTCCCCGGCGTTCGGGGAGCGGGACATCACCGAGATGGACAGTGACCTCACCCGGCAGCACGACGGTGAGCCGATCGGTGAGCGCATCACCGTCTCGGGCCGGCTGCTGGACCGCGACGGCCGCCCGGTGCGCGGCCAGCTCGTGGAGATATGGCAGGCCAACTCGGCGGGCCGCTACGCCCATCAGCGCGAGCAGCACGACGCCCCGCTGGACCCGAACTTCACCGGCGTGGGCCGCACGCTCACCGACGCCGAGGGCCACTACCGCTTCACCACCGTCCAGCCGGGCCCGTACCCGTGGCGCCAGCACGTCAACGCCTGGCGGCCGGCCCATATCCACTTCTCGCTCTTCGGCTCGGCGTTCACCCAGCGGCTCGTGACGCAGATGTACTTCCCGAGCGACCCGCTCTTCCCCTACGACCCGATCATCCAGTCGGTGACGGACGACGCGGCCCGGCAGCGGCTGGTCGCCACGTACGACCACAGCCTGTCGGTGCCGGAGTTCTCGATGGGCTACCACTGGGACATCGTGCTCGACGGGCCGCAGGCCACCTGGATAGAGGAAGGGCGCTGACCTGCCATGACGAAGATCGACACCAGTAGCCCTGAGAACGTGCTGCCCACCCCCTCGCACACCGTCGGCCCGTTCTACGGCCACGCCCTGCCGTTCCGCGGCGGTGAGGACATCGCGCCCGCCGGGCATCCGGACACGGTCACCGTGCACGGGTACGTCCTCGACGGCGAGGGCGATCCGCTGCCGGACGCCCTGATCGAACTGTGGGGGCCGGACCCCGACGGCAACCTGGCGACGGCCGACGGTTCGATGCGGCGCGACCCGGCGTCGGGCGGCTTCCTGGGGCGCAACGGCGTGGAGTTCACGGGCTGGGGACGAATCCAGACCGACGCGAACGGTCACTGGTACGCGCGCACCCTGCGGCCCGGCGCACGCGGGCGGAACGCCCCGTACCTCAGCGTGTGCGTCTTCGCGCGCGGGCTGCTGGTGCACCTGTACACGCGGATCTATCTGCCGGGCGACAAGGCGGCGCTCTCCGCCGACCCGCTGCTGTCTGTGCTGGACGACGGGCGCCGCGACACGCTGATCGCCGTGGAGGAGGCGCGCGGCACGTACCGTTTCGACATCCGCCTTCAGGGCGAAGGCGAGACGGTCTTCCTGGAGTTCCAGTGACAGCTGCGCACGGCGACACCGGCCTGCTCGCCCCCGGGTGGGCCGACTCGGCGGCCGCGTCCGCGACGAGCGACCACGCGTATCTGCGGGCGCTGCTCGACGCGGAGGCCGCGCTGACCCGGGCCCAGGCCTCGCTGGGGCTCGCACCCGCCGAGGCGGCGACGGCGGTGACCGAGGCGGCAGGCTCCGGTGCCTTCGACGTCCGGTCCCTCGCCGAGCGGGCCCGCACCGGCGGCAACCCCGTCATCCCCCTGGTCGCGGAGCTGACGAAGGCCGTCGGCGAGGAGTACGGCTCCTACGTCCACCGGGGCGCGACCAGCCAGGACATCATGGACACGGCGACGATGCTGGTCGCCGCGCGGACCCTGGAGCTGCTCCTCGCCGACCTCGGACGCACCGAGCAGGCCCTCGCCCGGCTGGCCGCCGAACACCGTGACACCGCGATGCCGGGACGGACGCTCACCCAGCACGCCGTACCGACGACCTTCGGGCTGAAGGCCGCCGGATGGCGGGCGCTGGTCCTCGACGCGCGCGACCGGACGACGGCCGTACGGGACTCGCTGCCCGCCCAACTCGGCGGCGCGGCAGGCACGTTGGCTGCCTTCGGGGCGTACGGCGCGAGCGATCCGACCGGGCTGCCGGCGGCGTACGCCGGTGAACTCGGCCTCAGGGCACCCGATCTGCCCTGGCACACCCTGCGGACACCCGTCGCCGATCTCGCCGGATGCCTCGCCTTCACGGCGGGCGCGCTCGGCAAACTCGCCGTGGACGTCCTCACCCTGTCGCGCACCGAGATCGCCGAGGTCGCGGAGGGCAGCGGCGGGGGCTCGTCCGCCATGCCGCACAAGTCCAACCCCGTACGGTCCACCCTCCTCGCCGCCGCCGCGCGACGGGCACCGCAGCTCGCGGCCACGCTGTACGGCTCGCTGGCCGCGGAGGACGAGCGGCCGGCCGGGTCCTGGCACGCCGAGTGGGAACCGCTGCGGGACCTGCTGCGGCTGGTCGGCGGGGCCGCCCGGGACGCCGTGGAGCTGGCCGAGGGACTGCGGGTCAGGCCCGAGGCCATGCGTGAACACCTGGACCTGACCGGCGGGCTGATCGTCTCCGAGCGGCTCTCCGCCGAACTGGCCCCGGTGCTGGGCCGCGCCCGCGCCAAGGAACTCCTCACCCGGCTGGCCGCCGAGGGACGCCCGCTCGCCGAGGCACCGGAGCTGGCGGACGTCGACCTCGACCCCACCCACTACACCGGCTCCGCCGGAGCCCTCACCGACCGCGCTCTGGAGCGACGTTGACACTCCTGAACCATCACACCGAAGGGCCCGCCTCCGCTCCCCCGCTGCTGCTCGGCCCCTCCCTCGGCACCTCGTACGCCCTGTGGGACAAGGTGGCGCCCGAGCTGTCGATCACCCACCGGGTGGTCCGCTGGGATCTGCCGGGGCACGGCGGTTCGGCGGCCGGGCTCATCAAGGCGGGCGCGACGGTCGGTGACCTTGCCGACTTGGTGCTGAAGCTCGCCGACTCGCTCGGCATCGAGCGGTTCGCGTACGCGGGTGTGTCGCTGGGCGGCGCCGTGGGACTGCATCTCGCGGTGCACCGTCCGGAGCGGCTGTCGTCGCTCGCCGTGATCTGCTCGTCGGCGCACTTCAACGGCCCCGGGCCGTGGGAGGAGCGGGCCGCGCTGGTACGGCGGGAGGGGCTGGCCGGGCTCGCGGAGGGCGCGGACGCGCGCTGGTTCACGCCCGGGTTCACCGTGCCGGAGCTGGTGCGGGACCACCGGGACGCCGACCCGGACGCGTACGCCGCCTGCTGTGACGCGCTCGCCGCGTTCGATCTGCGGGACCGGCTGCCCGAGATCGCCGTACCGACGCTGCTGGTCGCCGGCCGGGAGGATCCGGCGACGCCGCCCGCGCATCTGCGGGAGATCGCCGACGCCGTGCCGGGCTCGACGCTCGTCGAGTTCCCGGGCGCCTCGCACCTGGCGCCCGCACAGTGCCCGGAAGCGGTACTGACCGCGCTGCGGGCCCACTTCGGCGGGCCCGTCGGACGCGGGATGGAGGTGCGGCGCCAGGTGCTCGGCGACTCGCACGTCGACCGGGCCCAGGCCCGGCAGACGCCCTTCACCGCGCGGTTCCAGGACTTCATCTCGCGCTACGCCTGGGGCGAGATCTGGACCGACCCGACGCTGTCGCGCCGCGAGCGCAGCATGATCACCCTCACCGCGCTGGTCGCGCACGGCCACTACGACGAGCTGGCCATGCACGTCCGAGCGGCCCGCCGCAACGGGCTCACCCCCGAGGAGATCGGCGCGGTGCTGCTGCAGACGGCCGTGTACTGCGGGGTGCCCGCGGCGAACTCGGCGTTCGCGACGGCCCAGCGGGTGCTCGCGGAGGAGGACGGCGCAGCAGGGTGACCCCGCCGGTCGTGGTCTGGGCTACGTCGGTCCGACACCGGCCTTGAGCACGGCCCGCGCCCGTTCCGCCAGTCCGTCCGCGCCGCACGAGACCGCCAGGTCCAGGCCGCGTTCGAGGTCGCTCACCGAGCGGGCCATGGTGCCGTACTCGATGCGGGCCGCCGCGTGCTCGTACTGGCAGGGCGAGGCCTCCAGGTAGGTGACGGCCTGGGCGGCGAGCCGGACCGCGCGCTGTCCGGTCTCCAGGGCGGCGGCGCAGCGCAGGGCCTCGCCGATGGCGGTGTCCGTGCCGAAGCGCTCGGCCTGCCGGCGGACGTCGACGGCGAGCCGGGCGGCACGGGCCGGGTCCTCGGTGCTGAGGGCCCGGGCGAGGTCGGCCGCCCAGGGGACGAGCACGGGGTTGAGGTGGCCGCGTGCCGCCGCCGCCTTCTCGGCGGCCTCCAGTTCGTTGATGCCGTCCTTGGTGCGGCCGACGGCCAGCAGCAGCCGGCCGCGCACCGAACGCGGGTCCGGCAGGACGATGGTGGAGGGGTAGGGCGGGGCGAAGCCGTACCGTTCGGCGACCTCCCAGGCCTCCTGGACATGGCCGCGGGCGAGCAGTGTGTCGACGAGGTTGCAGGTCGCGGACCAGTACAGCGGCAGACCGCGGCCGACGCGCTCGGCGAGGCGCAGCGACTCGCGCAGGGACGCCTCCGCCTCCTTCAGACGGCCGCGCCTGCGGTGGCCGAGCCCGACGTAGGCGTGGGCGAGGGCGAGGTGGCCGCCGCTCCAGCCGGCCGTCTCGTAGGCGCGCAGGGCCTCGTTGTAGAGGGTCTCGGCGCGGTCGAGGCGGTCGGTGAAGGCATACGCGTTGGCCAGCATCAGCAGCAGTTCGATGCCCCACTCGGTGTCGGTCCAGCCGAGCCCGGGGGCCAGGCGGCCGTTGACGAGGGCGCGGTCGCACAGTTCGGCGACCTCCTCCGCGTTCTCGCCGTGCATGAGGGCGTCGAAGCCGCGCAGCATGAGCAGCGCGCGTTCGGAGTTGTCCCGGCCGGTGCAGGTGGCGGCGAGGTCGGCGAGCCGCCGGGAGCGGTCGGGCGAGGTGGCCTCGCCCGCGTGTATGCCCTCCCACATGAAGTGCACGGCCTGGAGCCGCATCCGGGCGGGCCCGGGCTTCAGCCGGGCGGCCTCCGCCTCGACCGTGCGGACGGCCTCCTCCAGCTGGTCGTTGTGGAGCAGGGCCTGGGAGAGCCGGAACACGGCGTCCACCCGCTTGTCCCCGCCGAGGCCGGGCATGCCGAGCGCGGTCCGCAGATGGCCGATGGTGCGGGCGGGCGCGGTGAGGAAGGTGGCCTCGGCCAGTTCGTACAGCACATGGGGGTGGGACTCGGGCCGGGGCGGTTCCTCCAGGGCGCGCTCCAGGCAGCGGCGGGCCGCGTCGGGGGCGCCGACGGCGAGGTGCTCGCGGGCGGCCTCGCGCAGCTGCCCCACGAGTTCCTCGTCGTCGTCCGGGTGGACTTCGAGGAGGTGGCGGGCGGCCGCGGCGGCGCCGCGCCCCTCGTCGGTGACGATCCGGGCGGCTATGCCGTGCATGGCGGTGCACAGGGCGTCGGGTATGGAGTTGTAGACGGCGGTGGCGATCAGCGGGTGGACGAACTCCAGGTCGCCGTCGGCGCTGCGGCCGGTCGCGGGGTCGGGTGTGGTGAGGATGCGGGCGCTGCGCAGCAGTTCGGCGCAGCGGCGGGCGTCGTCGGGCCCCAGGGTGGCGAGTTTGGCGACCAGGCCGGTGGAGATGTCGGTGCCGAGGATGGCGGCGGCCCAGGCGAACCGCGTGGCGTCGATGCCGAGTTCCTCCAGGCGGGCGACGAGGCCGCCGCCGCGGGCCGAGCGGTTCAGTTCGCGCAGTTCCCCGGCCCGGGCCTCGACCGGTTCGAGTTCGCTGTCCTGGACCTTGGCGAGGAGTTCGACGGTCTCGTAGGGGTTGCCCGCGGTGACGGCCCAGACCTCGCGGCAGAACGCGGCGTCGGCGTGCGGGCCGAGGGTGGCGCGGGTGAGTCCGGCCGTCGCGTCCGGGGTGAGGGCGCTCAGCGTCGTGACGGGGCCGTGCGCGGCGGCGGCGACGGTGTCGAGGTGGCGGGCGCTGGTGCCGGAGACCTCGCCGGGACGGCGGGTGACCACGACCAGCACGGACATCTCGTCGAGGCGCCCGGCGAGCCCGGCGAGCCAGTGCAGGGTCTCCTGGTCGGCCCAGTGGGCGTCGTCGATCAGCAGCACCAGCGGCCAGTCCCGGCGGGCGAGCCGGCGCACGGCGGCGACCAGTCCGTCGCACACGCCCTGCGGGTCGGCCTGCCGGTCGCCGGGTTCGGCTATGCCGAGGGCGGGGCCGGCGATGTCGTACCAGTCGCCGAGGTACTCCCGGGCCTCCTCCGGGAGCATCGACACCAGGGCCGGCTGCAGCAACTGCCGTACCACGTTGAAGGGGACCGACCGGAGGGTCTCACCGCCGCGTGCCGACCAGACCGTGCAGTTGCGGGCCTCGGCGATGCGGCGGGTTTCGGCCAGCAGCGTGGTCTTGCCGAGTCCGGCCTCGCCCCGGAAGACCAGCAGTCCGCCGGACGAGGAGCGGTCCGCGCACAGGCCGTCGACCGCCCGCGCGACGGCGGCGACTTCCTCGTCGCGCTCCCAAAGGGAAGCCGAGGGGCCGGCCGTGGGCCGTACCTCCGTCATCCCGCTACCTCCCCAAGTCGCCCGAACGACGTACAGACGTCGAGCGTAGCCGTCCGATTGCCTGAGCGGAGGGCGGTCCGGGCACCTGTTGCCGTGACGGGTGAAACCGACGGCGACCGTACGACGCATCCGGCCCGTCACCAGCCGCCTTGTGGTCAACAAGGCACAACGGTACGGGAGGTGACGGTCATTCACCAGGGACGGGACACACGGGGCGGCCGGCGGGCGCTGGTCGCGGGGTCGGTGGGGAATCTCATCGAGTGGTACGAGTTCGGCGTCTACGGCTACTTCGCGACGATCATCGCGGCGCGGTTCTTCACGCCGGAGGGCGGAAGCGAGATCGAGGCTCTGGTGAAGACGTACGCGTCGTTCGCGCTCGCGTTCTTCTTCCGACCGGTCGGGGCGGCGTTTTTCGGCCGTCTCGGGGACCGCGTGGGCCGTCGGCCGGTGCTGGTTCTGGTGATCACGCTGATGACGGTGGCGACGACGCTGATCGGTGTGCTGCCGACGTACGCGCAGGCGGGTGCGCTGGCGCCCTGGCTGCTCACTTTTCTGCGGGTGCTCCAAGGGCTGTCGGCCGGTGGGGAGTTCGGCGGGGCGGTGTCGGTGATGACGGAGTTCGCTCCGCCGGGCCGGCGGGGGCTGTACGGGTCGTGGCAGTCGTTCACGGTGGCACTGGGGCTGTTGGGCGGTGCGGGCGTCGCGGCGCTGCTCGCCACCGTGCTGACCGAGGAGCAGCTCGGCGCGTGGGGCTGGCGGCTGCCGTTCCTGCTGACGCTGCCGCTGGGGCTCGGGGCGTTGTGGCTGAGGCTGCGGCTGGACGAGACACCGGAGTTCGTGGCGGAGCGGTCACGGGAGAAGCCTCCCCCGCGCGAGGTCGCGAGGGCGATCGCGCTGGGGGCGGGACGGATCATGGGCTGGGCCGCGGCCGGTTACACGTTCCTCGTCGTGCTGCCGTCGTATCTGCAGAGTTCGCTGGGCGCGACCTTCCAGCAGGCGCTGGTCGCCACCGTGCTGGCCAACTTGGGCTTCGCTGTGACGATCGTGCCGGCGGGGCTGGCTAGTGATCTGTTCGGCCGGAGGGCGGTGATGCTGACGGGCGCGGTGCTGGTCGTGGTCCTCTCGGTGCCGCTGCTCGACCTTCTGCAGGAGCCCGGCGTTTCGAACACCGTGAAGGGTGCGGCGGTGTGCGGCGCGGGTGCCGTGGTGGGGCTGATGGCGGGGCCGGGCCCGGCGATGCTGTCGGAGATGTTCCCGGCGCGGGTGCGGTACACGGGCCTGGGACTCGCCTACGCGCTGTCCAATGCGGTGTTCTCGGGGTGTGCCGGGCTCATCATCACGGAGACGATCGAGCGGACGGGGAGCGTGGACATCCCCGCGTACTACGCGGCGGCGGCGTGCGCGGTGAGCGTACCGGCCCTGCTCACGCTGCCCGCGCGGCGGGTGCGCGGGGCGAAGGCGGTGGAGGAGAGGACCGGTTGAGGCGATGCGGGTGATCGGCCTGATGTCCGGCACGTCGTACGACGCGATCGACGCGGCGGCGGCCGAGCTGGACCTCGTCGGCGACAGCCTGGTGCTGAAGCCGCTCGGCATGGTGAGCGAGGCGTACAACGGCGAACTGCGCGAGGCCCTGTCGGCCGCCCTGCCGCCGGGGACCACCACCCTGGGCGAGGTGTGCCGGCTGGACACCCGCATCGGGCAGGCCTTCGCGGCGGCCGCGCTCCGGGCCGACCGCGAACTGTGCGAGGGGCGGGCCGAGTTGGTGGCCTCGCACGGGCAGACCGTGTACCACTGGGTCGCCGAGGGCGAGGTCCACGGCACGCTCCAGCTGGGGCAGCCGGCCTGGATCGCCGAGGCGACCGGGCTGCCGGTCGTCGCCGACTTCCGGCCGCGCGACATCGCCGCCGGCGGGCAGGGCGCGCCGCTGGTCAGCCTGGTCGACCTGCTGTGGCTGCGCGGCCGTCCGGGCCGGCCCGTCGCACTCAACGTCGGCGGTATCGCCAACCTCACCGCACCCGACGGGACCGCCTTCGACACCGGGCCGGGCTGCGCGCTGATCGACGCGGCGGCCCGGGGGTTCAGCGGCGGTGCCCTGTCCTACGACACGGACGGCGCCCTGGCCGCCCGCGGCCGGGTGCACGGGCCGCTGCTGGAACGGCTGCTCCAGGAGCCGTACTACGCGCTGCCCGCGCCCAAGACGACGGGCAAGGAGCTGTTCCATCTCGGTCATCTGCGGGACGCGCTGGCCGGGTTCGGGACGCTGCCCGTCGAGGACGTCGTCGCCACGCTGACGATGCTCACGGCCCGGACCGTGGCGGACGCCGTGCGGACGGTGGACGCGACGGAGGTGATCGCCTCGGGCGGCGGGACGCGCAACCCGGTGCTGATGAGGATGCTCGGGGAGCTGCTGCCCGGGGTTTCGGTGCGCGCCTCGGACGAACTGGGGCTGCCGTCCGGGGCGAAGGAGGCCTACGCCTTCGCCGTCCTGGGGTTCCTGACCCTGCACGGCCTGCCCGGCACGTCCCCCGCGAGCACGGGTGCCCGGCATCCGAGCGTGCTCGGTTCGGTGACTCCGGGCCGGGACGGACTGCGACTCCCACCGCCCGCCCACCTTCTGCCGACCCGCTTGATCCTGGAATGACCGATCCTGGTCGACTCCTCTCATGCCTCTTTCACCGACGCCTCATACGGTGGGGGCATGACGCAGGAGACTCCTTCCGGGTGGTACCCGGACCCCGGCCAGAAAAGTGACGGGCCCGCCACCGAACGCTGGTGGGACGGCAAGGCCTGGACGGCCCGCATCCGCCCGGCCCAGCCGCCGACTCCTCCGGCGGCCGAGGAGGCTTCGGCTGCGACGAACTCGGGCGCCCCGGGCTCTGCTGGGGCTTCGGGGGCGGCTGACGGCCCGGCTCCCGCCGCGAGGAATCCGGCCGCCGCGGAGGGGTCTGTCTCTGCGGGAGACTCGGGCACCGGGGACAGTTCGGCCGCTGCGGGCGATATCGCCTCTGCAGCGGGCTCCGGCTCTGCGGTGAATGCGGCCTCCGCGGAAGGCGCGGGGGCGGCGACAGACGCGGGCGCCGCCGGCGACCCTGCCTTTGCGGCAGGCTCGGGCTCTGCGGGAGACTCGGGCACCGGGGACAGTTCGGCCGCTGCGGGCGATATCGCCTCTGCAGCGGGCTCCGGCTCTGCGGTGAATGCGGCCTCTGCGGAAGGCGCGGGGGCCGCGACAGACGCGGGCGCCGCCGGCAATCCTGCCCCTGCGGCAGGCTCGGGCACTGCGGGCGACCACGCCCCTGCCGTGAATGCGGCCCCTGCGGAAGGCTCGGGCGCCGCCGGCGATTCTGCCCCTGCTGCAGGCTCGGGCGCTGCGGGTGATTCGACCCCTGCGGGGGATCCGACTACTGCCGCACATCCGGACGCTGCCGGTCATGGCAGCGCCGCCGGGCACCCGGGGCCTCCCGGATACCCAGGCACCACGGGACATCCGAGCACCCCCGGGCACCCGAGCGCCACCGCATACCCCGGCACCCCTGGACACCCAGGCGCCACCGCATATCCAGGCACGCCCGGATACCCAGGCGCCCCCGGACAACCCCCAGGCCCGGCCCCCTACCCGAACACCCCCGGGTACCCGGGCGCCGGTGCCTACCCCGGCTATCCCGCCGCACCCCCGGCCGCCCGGGGCAGCCGGCTGCGGATCGGGATTGCCGTCGGGGCGGCCGTCGTCGTTCTCGCGAGTATCGGTGTCGGCGTGTACGCGCTGACCGGCAACGGCGGCTCGGGCGGCGGCTCGGCGACCTCGCAGGGGCCGGGCGGCCCGGGCGGAACCGGTGGCCAGGGTGGGCCGTTCGGCGGGCCGGGCGGGTCCGGAGGCAATGGCGGCTCCGGAGGTTCCGGCGGCTCCGGTGGGCAGAGCCCGTCCCCCGAGCAGTCCGAGCCGCCGAAGATCAGGAGCGGGTCGGTGACCGACGCCGTCAGCGGGATCAGCATGCCGATCCCGAAGGGCTGGTACGGCCAGGAGATCACGGTCGGCGCGCAGGTCACGTCCGACGACTCCTACAAGTGCCCCGGCGACACCTCCTCGACCTGCACGAAGGGCGGAGCCTACTCCGCACCGGCCCTGGCCCTCGGCGCCAAGGGCAGCACCCCCGAGGAGATCGCCAAGGCGGACATCTCGGCCAACGCGGAGGAGTCCTACGGCGGCAAGTCCTACGGCGGGATCACCTCGCACGACGTCCTGGCCTCCAAGGCGGTGACCGTGGCCGGGCAGAAGGGCTACCTGGTCCGCTGGAAGGCCGTCACCACCAAGGGCGCCGACGGCATCGTGGAGTCGCTCGCGTTCCCCTCCCCCGCGAACGCGAAGCAGATGGTCGTCGTCCGGTTCGGCGTGGACGCCGACCAGAAGGAGTCCGTCCTCGACGACATCGCCAAGGGCATCAAGGTTTCGACGGGCAGCGGCAACGGCCAGGACGTCTGACCAGGAGCACAAGAACCGGTCGGCCGGGTGGGGCGCCCCCCGCCGCTTACAGGGGAACCCCACCCGGCCGGGGGGTGCGCGCCGCCCCCGTCCCCACGGGTCGGCGCGGTCGGGTCACCGTCCTGTCATCCGACGGACGGCGGCCCGGGTCTCATCTCAGGCCCAGGGCCGGCAGCACGGCGGCCTCCACGAACCGGACCAGATAGTCCGGGTCGGCCCACTCGCCCTCCAGTACGGGCCGCACCCGCAGGACGCCGAACATCTGCGCAGGGATGTACTCCAGCGCCGGGTGATCGGCGGGCACCTCTCCCCGCTCCACCCCGCGCCGGATGATCTCCTTCAGTGCGGCGATCTCCGGTTCGATCAGCGCCTCGCGCAACGCCCGCTGCAGCTCCGGGTCCTGAGGGGCCGCGTGGGCGAGCGCCTGGAGAAGCTGGGTGTCCCGGCCCGACAACTCCCCCGCCGCCCGGGCGGCCTCGCGCAGGTCGTCCGCGAGCGAGCCGGTGTCGATGCAGCGCGTCCGCCGGTGCGAGCGCAGCGCCGCCGCCACGAACTGGGGCTTGGTCTTCCACTGCCGGTAGAGCGTGGACTTGCTGCAGCGGGTGCTGGCGGCGATCCCCTCCATCGTGACGGAGTCGTAGCCGCACTCGCGGAGCTGTTCCAGCACGGCGTCGAAGAACTCCTGCTCACGCTCCGGCGTGATCTTGGAGCGGCGGGTGGAACCGACCGGCTCGGGTCGGTCGTCCGCAGCCTGCGACGTCATGACCGTGCTCCTGGCTTCCCTCGGGCGGCCGAAAAAATTCCGGCCGGCAGTGTGTTCTACGTCTATCGATACGCCAGTGTACCGGAACGCGAGCGTATCGGTACACTGGCGTATCGGTACGCACTCGTACCGATAACAGCACCACCGTCACCGAAGGGGCCGGGGGATGAATGCCCGCACCGAGCCTGCGCCGGCGGGGTCCGACGCGACAGCGCGACCGCCGCACGTCATAGCCCGACCGCCGCTCGTCCGGGAGCTGCTGCTCGTCGCAGGGCTCTTCCTCGTCTACAAGTTCGGCCGACAGCTGGCCACGGGCCACACCGGCGAGGCCTTCCACAACGCACACCGCGTGTGGGACTTCGAGCGTGCGGTCCATCTGCCGGGCGAGGGGGCGGTGCAGGCCCTGCTGCTGCACGGCGACGGTATGGCGCATGTCGCGAACACCTACTACGCGGCCGTCCACTTCCCGGCCACCGTCGCCTTCCTGGTCTGGCTCTATCTGCGCCGCCCGGCCCACTACGTGTGGGCCCGCCGGGTCCTGGCCGCCGTCACCGCCGCCGCGCTGGCGCTGCACCTGCTGTTCCCGCTCGCCCCGCCCCGGATGCTGGCCGCGACCGGTCTGGTGGACACGGCGCGCGTGTACGGGCCGTCGGTCTACGGCGATCCCGCGACCGACTCCCTGTCGAACCAGTTCGCGGCGATGCCGTCGCTGCACTTCGGCTGGGCCCTGATGGTGGCGATCGGCCTGATCGTCGCGGCCCGGTCGCGGTGGCGTTGGCTCTGGCTGCTGCATCCGCTACTGACGCTGCTGGTGATCGTCGGCACCGCGAACCACTACTGGCTGGACGCGATCGTGGCGACGGCCCTGCTCGGTCTCGCGCTCGCGGTGATCCACGTGCCGCACCGCACAGCGACCACAGCCGGCCGCGCGCAGGGCACCCTCGTACCGGCCCAGGGCCGTACCGAGGAGCAGGCACTCGCGGGAGCCGGCCGATGAACGCCGTCGTCGTCGCCGTCGCCCTGTCCCTGGTCTCCGCCGTCGCCTACGCGGCAGCGGCCGTCTCCCAGGAGCGGCTCGCCTCCCGCTCCCCCGGCTCGGGCGTGCTGCGGCTGCTCGGCAGCGGCGCCTGGTGGTGCTCGGTCGGACTGAACGCGTCGGCCGCGCTGCTGCACGTCGTGGCCCTGAGGTACGGGCCGCTGACCGTGGTCCAGCCGCTCGGCGCGCTCACCCTGGTCGCGGCGGTGCCCATGGGGGCGCGGCTCGCGGGACGGCGGGTGAGCACGGTCGAGTGGAAGGGCACCGCGCTGACGCTGCTCGGCCTGGGCGCGATCCTGGTCACGGCGTCCGGCCCGGCGCCCGACGATGTGCTGAGCGTTCCCGAGGCGCTGGCCGTGGCGGGTGCCACCGCCGCCCTCATCTGGGTGCTGTCCCGGCCGGGTACCCGCCCGGGGCTGCGGCACGCGACCGCGTCCGGCATCGCGTCGGGAGTCGCCTCGGCCCTCACCCAGACCGTGACGGTGGCCGCGACGGACCGGTCGGGTCCGCTGCTGAGCGTCCAGGTGGTCGGGGTGGCGCTGCTCGTGGCGGCCTTCGCGGCCGGCGGGCTGTTGCTGTCGCAAGTGGCGTACCGGGGCGGTCTGGGCGCCCCGCTCGCGATGGTGACGCTGGCCAACCCGCTGGCCGCGGCGGTGATCGGGCTGTCGCTGCTGGGGGAACGACTCCAGGGCGGACCGGCGGGCGTACTGCTCGCGCTCGCCGGGGCGGGCCTGGCGTCCTGGGGCGTGGTGCTGCTCAGCAGGGCGGCGCCCGTGGACCACGACCGTCCGGTGGACGACGACCACCCGGTGGCCGCCGTCCTGGCGCTGGAGCCCGGCTCGGCCACGGCCGAACCGGCGTTGGTGCCCCGGCCGCACGATCCGGGGCACCTCTTCCCGGCTACCCGGTGACGATCGCCGGGTCGCTCACCCCCGGCCGGCCGTTCTCGACGTGCCCCGCGAACCGCCGCAGGAACGCCGCGTCGCCCTCGACGGTGACGGTCAGGTCGTACCAGCGGCGGCTGCGGTCGAGGTCGACGGTCCGCCGTACCTTCGCGCCCGGGCGGACGGTGACGGTCGTGGGCTTGGCACCGTAACGGTCGGAGAGCTTCAGCCGTGCCGTGCCGGAGCCCTTGTTGGTGAAGGTCAGCTCGATGTCGTCACCGGTGTGGCGTGCGGTGACCTCGCAGCCGGCCTTCTTGTTCGACCCCTTGAAGACCCGCACGAAGCCGTTCGGGCCGTGCACGGTCAGATCGTACGAACCCGCCGAGTAGGCGGAGTTCCAGGTGTCCGAGAGGGACTTGCCGGCCTCGGTGGTGTACATCCAGGGGCCGTCGGCGCGGTTGCCGGAGGTGATGTGGAAGGCGGCGCCGGCCTTCGGCCCGGAGGCGAAGGCGAGGGTGAGCTTCCCGGCGGCGGCGTCCACCGAGGCGTCCACGTGCGGGGCGTACCTCAGCGGCCGGGTGCGGCGCGAGCCGCGTTCCTGCCGGGGCATGCGCGGGTCGGCGGGCGGGGCCGGCTTGTAGTCGGGGTGACGTTCGCGGTCCTGCGGCTCGTACTCGTCGGTGCCGGGCAGCGGGACCGGCCGTGCGTCCTTGCGGGAGAAGTCGAACGCGGCCGTCAGATCACCGCAGATGGCCCGGCGCCACGGCGAGATGTTGGGCTCGCGCACCCCGAAGCGCCGTTCCATGAACCGCAGGATCGACGTGTGGTCCAGGGTCTCCGAGCAGACGTAGCCGCCCTTGCTCCACGGCGAGACGACCAGCATCGGCACCCGGGGACCGAGGCCGTAGGGGCCGGCCGTGTTCTTCGCGTCGCCCGGGAAGAGGTCGAGGGAGACGTCGACGGTGGACAGGCCTCGGGAGGCGTCCTTGGGCGGCAGCGGCGGCACCACGTGGTCGAAGAAGCCGTCGTTCTCGTCGTACGTGATGAACAGGGCGGTCTTCGACCAGACCTCCGGGTTGGAGGTGAGGGCGTCCAGGACCTGGGCGATGTACCAGGCACCGTAGTTCGACGGCCAGTTGGAGTGCTCGGAGAAGGCCTCGGGGGCGGCGATCCAGGAGATCTGCGGCAGCTTGCCCGCCTTGACGTCCGCCTTCAGCCGGTCGAAGTAACCCTCGCCCGCCTTGGCGTTCGTACCGGTGCGGGCCTTGTCGTACCAGGGGTCACCGGGCTGGGCGTTGCGGTACTTGTTGAAGTACAGCAGGGAGTTGTCGCCGTAGTTGCCGCGGTAGGCGTCCTCGATCCAGCCCCAGGAGCCCTTGGCGTCGAGGCCGTCGCCGATGTCCTGGTAGATCTTCCAGGAGAGGCCGGCCTGCTCCAGGCGCTCGGGGTAGGTCGTCCAGCCGTAGCCGAGTTCGTCGTTGCCGAGGACCGGGCCGCCGCCGGTGCCGTCGTTGCCCGTGTAGCCGGACCACATGTAGTAGCGGTTCGGGTCGGTGGAACCGATGAACGAGCAGTGGTAGGCGTCGCAGACGGTGAACGAGTCGGCGAGGGCGTAGTGGAACGGGATGTCCTCGCGGGTCAGGTACGCCATGGTCGTGGTGCCCTTGGCGGGCACCCACCGGTCGTACTTGCCGCCGCGGTAGGCCTGGTGGCCGTCGGGCCAGGAGTGCGGCAGGCCCTCCAGGAACTGCATGCCGAGGTCGTCGGCGTCCGGGTGGAACGGCAGGATCTCCTTGCCGTCCTTCTCCTGGTGCCAGACCGGCTTGCCGTTGTCGAGCGTGACCGGACGCGGGTCGCCGAAGCCGCGGACGCCTCTCAGGGTCCCGAAGTAGTGGTCGAAGGAACGGTTCTCCTGCATCAGGACGACGATGTGCTCGACGTCCTCGATCGACCCGGTGCGATGGTTCGCCGGAAGCGCGGCGGCGCGCTGGATGCTGGCGGACAGCGCACTGAAGGCCGTGGTGGCACCCGCGAGTTGAAGAAAGCGGCGCCGGTTTACTTCGGACATGAAGGACAGACCTCTCATCCTGAGGTGCTGGATGGCCGGAACATGACGGAATCTGCGCGGAAGGAGTGTTTCAGGGACACCAAACGCCAAGGAAGGGGCTGGTGACACTCATGTGAAAGTCGCGGGTACGACAGGTGTGGCGGGGCCTTGCCCGGGGAGGGTGAGGGGCGTGACAGAGACGCAGACGGTTTCCCCGCCGACGAAACGGCCCGTCCGCCAGCTCCTCGCCGCCTCCGTGGGCAACGCCGTGGAGTGGTACGACTGGTACGCCTACACGTTCCTGGCGACCTTCATCGCCTACCAGGTCTTCCCGAAGAGCGCGGACAACTCGCTGGTGCCGCTGCTGTCGACGTTCGCCGTGTTCGCGGTGGGCTTCTTCATGCGGCCGGTCGGCGGGCTGCTGATGGGCGCGGTCGCTGACCGGCACGGGCGGCGGGCCGCGCTGACCGTCACCATCCTGCTGATGGGCGGCAGCAGCCTGCTGGTCGGGCTCACCCCGACCTATGCCTCGGTGGGCGTGCTGGCTCCGGTGGTCCTCGTGCTCGCCCGGCTGCTGCAGGGCCTGTCCGTGGGCGGCGAGTTCGCGGCCTCGACGACCTTCCTGGTGGAGTCGGCGGGCCCGGGCCGGCGGGGGCTGTTCTCCAGCTTCCAGTACGTGTCGACGACCGTGGGGCAGCTCGTCGCCTCCGGCATCGCCACGCTGCTGGTGGGCACGCTGAGCGTCGCGCAGATGGACAGCTGGGGCTGGCGGGTCCCGTTCGTGCTCGGGGCCGTGCTGAGCCTGGTCGGCTTCTGGATCCGGCGGGGTGCGCAGGAGACCCGCAGCGCCGAGCAGCGGGAGGCCCCGCGCCCGGGCCTGTTCGAGGCGCTGCGCCGGCACCCGCGCGAGTCGCTCCTGATCTGCGGCATCACGGCGGGCGGCACCATCGCCTACTACACGTGGACGTCGTATCTGCCGACGTACGCCGAACTCAACGCGGGTCTCTCGAAGTCGGACGCGCTGCTCGCGGGCACGATCTCACTGGCCTTCTTCGCCCTGCTGCAGCCGCTCGGCGGACTGCTCTCGGACCGCTTCGGCCGCCGCCCCCTGCTGCTCTTCTTCGGCCTGGGGTTCGCCCTGCTCACGGTGCCGCTGCTGCACAGCCTGCGCGACTCGTTCGCCGTGCTGCTGCTCGTGCAGTGCGCGGGCATGGTGCTGCTGACCGGTTTCACCTCGATCAGCGCGGCCGTGAACGCGGAGATCTTCCCGCCCCGGGTGCGCGCGGCCGGTATCGGCTTCCCCTACTCGCTGACAGTGGCCCTCTTCGGCGGCACGGCTCCCTACGTCGGCACCCTGTTCAAGGAGCTGGGGCACTCGGGGCTGTTCCCCTGGTATGTCGCGGTGATCTGCCTGCTGTCGTCGCTGGCGTATCTGCGGCTGCCGGAGACGGCGCACACACCGCTGCGGCGGTGAGCGGCCGGCCGGGTCACGACCCGGGTCGCCGGCCGGGCTCCACCGCCCGCTCCTCCTCGCCCGGGCCCTCCCGCGTGGCCTCGAGAGGCCCTTCGTACTCTCCGTTGCCGGATCGGTCGGCGGCCGGCGGTCCGGGCGCCGCGGGCTCTCCCTCCGCGGCGATCTCCTTGACGGCGGCCCGCTCCGGGTCGGTCGCGGCGTCCGTGGGTCTGCCCACCTCCGCCAGCGTCATCTGGGCGCGGTCGTCGACGAGTCGGGTCACCAGGTGCTGGGCGGCACCGAAGGCCGCGGCCCAGCCGAGGACCTGCGCCCTGCTGTCGAGATCGCTCAGCCCGGGGACGAAGGCGCCCCGGATCAGCAGCAGCCCGAGGAAGGCCGACAGGGCGCCGGTGGGGAACTTCAGCACCGCCGACGCCAGGGGCAGCATGTAGGGCGAGTCGGTGCCCCGGATACGCCGCAGTGAGGCGATGACGGTGAGGGCCGCGCCGGCGAGCCCGGCGATCTCGACGGTGAGGATGTCGCGCGACTTTGCCAGGCTGCTGGCGTCGGTGCCCGCCGGGACGTTGTGATGCTCCGCGGTGGGGCAGACGACGGTGACCTGGTCCGAAGCGCTGGGACCGGTCTGGGGCGTGAAGCACAGACTCAGCGAGCCGGGTGAGAACCAGCCGTAGAGGGCGAGGCCGGTCACGCCGAGCAGCACGAGGAAGGTCGCGGTCCACAGGATGTTGCGCAGGCTGCGCACCCGGGACAGTTCGTCGTCCAGGGCGCTGTACGCGGCGTCGAGCGCCCGGACCATGAGGTCCCGGTCGCTCTGCGTCATGCTCCCGGCGACGATGGGGCGCAGTCGCCGGGCGAGTCTGACCCGCCGGGGGTCGTCGATGTCGAGGTGCCGTTTGACCAACGCCATGACTTCGCTGGCGCGGCCCGCGGCTTCCTCGTCGGACACCAGCTGAAGCAGTATCACTTCCGCGCTGCGCACATTCGACCAGACGCCCTCACGGGCAGCGGACCTCGACCACGGCCATCGCCATCCGAAATCCTCGTCGGCAGCCGCACAGGCCTTTTCGAGATGGACCCGCATTCCCTCGACGAGGGTCATGCGGTCCTCCGGACACGGCCTGACGCTTTCGTATCTCAGCTGCGCTTCGAGATAGGAGATCCGCGTCTTGGCCCGTGCGCGCCACGCCGACCGCGGCGGCCCGTTACGCAGGCCTATCCGGCTGTGCGTACGGGCCGACCGGGTTTCTGTTCTGGTCACTCGTAAACGGCTGGCACGTGCAGCTTGTCCCAGGACTTCCGACCCGGAATGCCGTCCGCGTCAGGGCCACCGAATCCGAGCTTGCGCTGCCACTTGGCGTACGACTTCCGGTCGGCCTGGCTCCACTGCGAGTCGGGCCCGCCGGAGTACTCCGAGCAGCCTTCGTCGATCAGGCGGTAGCCCATGGCTTCGATGACCGGGCTGGTCACTGACGCTTGGAAGAAGTCTGCGCCTGGAAAGGGCTCGTACTCACCGTCCGTTTCCGGTTCCTGAGGCGGGGCCACGCGAATCCGCTGGTCGGGGTAGATCTTATTTCGGTCCTTGATCTGCGGGTTCCATGCCATGATCTGGTCCACCGTAGTATGGAACATGCGCGCGATCTTGGTGAGGTTGTCGCCGGTTTTCACTACGTAGAACTGCGTTGTCTTTTCCATGCATCCACAGTAGATGAGTTTCCGGAAATATCGAAGTGGAGAATTCCGTTTCGATTTCACTTTTTGATTCGGAAACTGCTTTCCCCGGAAGGGACTTCCGCCTGGCGGAAGGACCGTTGCGGCGCCCGGAACGCCGCCTCGACGATGTCGGCACCACCAGAGACGGGAGCCGACCCCCATGCCTCACATGACCGCCTTCGCCAGGAACCAGTGGTACGTCGCCGCCTACAGTCACGAGGTCGGGCGGGAGTTGCTCGGCCGGACGATCCTCGGTGAGACGCTCGTGCTGTACCGGACCGAGGAGGACGGCACGCCGGTCGTGCTGCACGACCGGTGTGTGCACCGCCGGTACCCGCTGTCGGAGGCGCCGACGCGGCTCGACGGGGACCGGATCGTGTGCGGGTACCACGGGTTCACCTACGACACGACCGGTACGTGTGTGTACGTGCCGGGGCAGAAACGGGTGCCGCGCACCGCCCGGGTCGCCTCCTACCCGGTCGTCGAGCAGGACTCGCTGATCTGGGTGTGGATCGGCGACCCGGCGCTCGCCGACCCGCAGACCATCCCCCGGGCCAGGCATCTGGACTCCCCCGGCTGGGTCACCGTGCGCGGCATGGAGCCCATCGACTGTGACTACGGGCTGCTCGTCGACAACCTGCTCGACCTCTCCCACGAGACGTATCTGCACGGCGGGTACATCGGCACCCCCGAGGTCGCCGAGACGCCGATCACCACGGAGGTCGACGAGGGCGCCGGGATCGTCCGGGTGAGCCGGCACATGGACGACGCCGAGTGCCCGCCGTTCTACGCCAAGTCCACCGGCATAGCGGGCCGGATCACCCGCTGGCAGGACATCGAGTACCACACGCCCTGCCTGTATCTGCTGCACAGCCGCATCGCCCCGGTCGGGGTGGTGCCCGAGCCGGACGGCAGCGATCCGAACGGCTTCCACACGGAGATCACCTACGCGATCACTCCGTCCGGCGACGGCAAGGTGTACGACTTCTGGGCCGTCTCGCGCGACTGGGCGACGGACGACGCCGAGGTCACCGAGTTCCTGCGGGGCAACAACCACACGGTCGTGATGCAGGACGTCACCGCGCTCAACCTGCTGCAGAAGACGCTCGGCACCGAGCGCACCGGCTACCAGGAACTCAGCATCAACATCGACACCGGTGGCCTGGCCGCCCGCCGTATCCTCGCCCGGCTGGTCGAGGAGGGCGACAAGCCCCTGGAGAAGGTCCAGTGACGTCACCCTCTTCGTCCAGGACCTTCAGGACCGGCGAGGTCTACCGCATCGACTGGCTGCCCGGCACCGACGTCCTGCACGGCACCTGCCACTGCGGCCGTGAGCACACCGCGCAGGACCCGGTCGAGATGTGGGAGTGGATGCTCGCCCACCCCCAGGGGCACTCCGTCCACGAGCCGCGAGGGAACAGCTCATGAGCGTGTACGAAGCCGAACTCGTCGTCGAGCGGCGGGAGTCCGCCGCCGACGGCGTGCTCGCCCTCACCCTGCGCCACCCGCTGGGCGAGCCGCTCCCGGACTGGGAACCGGGCGCCCACATCGATGTGGTGCTCGGCCCCGGCCTGGAGCGGCAGTACTCGCTGTGCGGTGACCCGGCGGACCGGTCGGCCTGGCGGATCGCGGTGCTGCGCGAGCCGGACGGGCGGGGCGGATCGGCCCATGTGCACGAGCGGGTGGGGCCGGGCGACAAGGTCCGGGTACGCGGTCCCCGCAACAACTTCGGCCTGGAGCCCGCCCCGCGCTACCGGTTCGTCGCGGGCGGTATCGGCATCACCCCGATCCTGCCGATGCTGGCGGCGGCCGAGGCCTCGGGCGCCGAGTGGACGCTGCTGTACGGCGGTCGCACCCGCCGGTCCATGGCCTTCGGCGAGGAACTGGGCCGGTACGGCGACCGGGTGACGATCGCGCCCCAGGACGAGACGGGGCTGCTTGACCTGCCCTCGGTGCTGGACGACGTACCCGAGGGGACGCTCGTCTACTGCTGCGGCCCCGGCCCGCTGCTGGACGCGGTGGAGGCCCGGAGCCCGTCCGGGGTACTGCGCGTCGAGCGGTTCCGGCCGAAGGAGCGGGAGACCGGCGGCGACACCGCGTTCGAGGTGGAGCTGGCGCGGAGCGGCAGGACGCTCACCGTGGCGCCGGAGGTGTCGGTGCTCGACACCGTGCGCGCCGCCGGGGTCGAGGTGCTGTACTCCTGCGCCGAGGGCACCTGCGGCACGTGCGAGACCGATGTCCTGGAGGGCGACCCCGACCACCGCGACTCGGTCCTCACCGACGACGAACGCGCGACGGGCGAGACCATGCTCATCTGTGTGTCCCGCTGCCGTGGGAAGCGGCTCGTGCTGGACCTGTGATCCGGGCGGTCAGGGCGCCGCCCACAGGCCCCGGACATGCCCGAGGTGACGGGTCATCACCGTCCGTACGGCCTCCTCGTCCCGGGCGAGCAGCGCGTCCAGGATCTCCAGGTGTTCCTCCGCCGACGCCTCCAGCCGCCCCTGCTCGACGAGCGCGGTCAGCCCGTAGAGCCGGGAGCGGCGTCGGAGGTCCCGTACGACGTCGACGAGATGGTCGTTGCCGGCGAGGGCCAGCAGGCCGAGGTGGAAGCGCAGGTCGGCCTCGACGTAGGCGATGAGGTCGCCGGCCGCCGCGGAGGTGACGATCTCCTGGGCGACCGGGCGCAGTGCCTCCAGCGCCACCGGGTCGGCGGTGACCGCCAGGCCCGCCGTGGTGGGGATCTCGATCAGCGCCCGGATGTGGGTGTACTCGTCGAGTTGCCGCTCGGAGACGGCGGTGACGCGGAAGCCCTTGTTGGGCACGGTGTCGACCAGGCCCTCCTTGGCGAGGTCGAGCATGGCCTCGCGTACGGGCGTGGCGGAGACGCCGAAGCGGGCCGCGAGGCCGGGGGCCGAGTAGACCTCGCCGGGGCGCAGTTCACCGGCGATCAGGGCGGCCCGCAGCGCGTCCGCGACCCGCTCCCGGTGGCTGGGCTTCCTGCTGCCCAGCAGGGGCAGGGCGGGGGTGTGCTGCGGGGCAGCCATGACGGTCGCGGTGTCCTCTCGTGGTCGGGGCTACAGGACGAATCCGGCGGGGAACGGGTCGTCGGGGTCGAGCAGGTACTGGGCGGTGCCGGTGATCCAGGCGCGTCCGGTGAAGCTGGGCCGTACGGCCGGGCGGCCGGCCACCTCGGTCGTGCCGAGCAGTCTGCCGGTGAACCGGGTGCCGATGAAGGACTCGTTCACGAACTCGGTGTGCAGCGGGAGTTCGCCGCGCGCGTGCAGTTGTGCCATGCGGGCGCTGGTGCCCGTGCCACAGGGCGAGCGGTCGAACCAGCCGGGGTGGATGGCCATGGCGTGCCGGGAGTGGCGGGCGGTGGAGCCGGGGGCGGCCAGGTAGACGTGGTGGAGGCCGTGGATGGACGGGTCCTCCGGGTGGACGGGCGGGTCCTCGGCGTTGACGGCGGCCATGAGAGACAGGCCCGCCTGGAGGATGTCGTCCTTGCGAGACCGGTCGAAGGGCAGGCCGAATTGCTCCAGCGGCAGGATGGCGTAGAAGTTGCCGCCAAAAGCAAGGTCGTACGTCACCGTCCGCCCGTCGGCGAGGGTGGCCTCGCGGTCGAGGGCGACGGCGAAGGAGGGCACGTTCTGGAGCGTCACCTCCTTGGCGACGCCGTCCTCGACCGCCACCTCGGCCACGACCGGGCCCGCCGGGGTGTCGAGACGGATGGTGGTGACCGGCTCGACGACTTCGACCATCCCCGTCTCGACGAGCACGGTCGCCACGCCGATCGTGCCGTGCCCGCACATCGGCAGATAGCCGGAGACCTCGATGTAGACGACGCCCCAGTCGCAGTCGGGGCGGGTCGGCGGCTGGAGGATCGCGCCGCTCATGGCGGAGTGGCCGCGCGGTTCGTTCATCAGCAACTGCTTGATGTCGTCGCGGTGTTCGCGGAACCACAGCCGCCGCTCGTTCATGGTGGCGCCCGGAATGGTGCCGATGCCGCCGGTGATCACCCGGGTGGGCATGCCCTCGGTGTGCGAGTCGACGGCGTGCAGGACGAGTCCGCTGCGCATGGTCCCTATGCCAATCCGGCCGCTACGGCCTTCTCGGTGGCGGCCCGGACGGCGGCGTCCTGCTCGGGCAGCAGCGGCACGCGCGGCGGGCGGCAGGGGCCTCCGTGGCGGCCGACGAGGTCCATGGACAGCTTGATGGCCTGGACGAACTCCACCCGCGAGTCCCACCGCAGCAGCGGATGCAGCTGCCGGTAAAGGCCCCGCGCGGTGTCGAGGTCGCCGTCGACGGCCGCGTGGTACAGCTCGACCGAAGCCTGGGGCAGCGCGTTCGGGTAGCCCGCGACCCAGCCCTTGGCGCCCGCGACGGCCAGCTCCAGCAGGACGTCGTCCGCGCCGATCAACAGATCCAGTTCGGGGGCGAGTTCGGCGATCCGGTAGGCCCGGCGGACATCGCCGGAGAACTCCTTCACGCCCCGGATGTGCCCCTCGCCGTGCAGCCGGGCGAGCAGTTCGGGCACCAGGTCGACCTTGGTGTCGATCGGGTTGTTGTACGCCACGACCGGCAGGCCGGCCTTCGCGACCTCGGCGTAGTGGGCGACGACGGAGCGCTCGTCGGCGCGGTAGGCGTTCGGCGGCAGCAGCATGACCGCCTGGCAGCCCGCCTCGCCCGCCTGTTCGACCCAGCGCCGGGACTCGGCGGACCCGTACGCGGCGACCCCGGGCATGACGCGCTGCCCGCCGATCGCGGCGACGGCCGTCTCGACGACCCGGGCGCGCTCCTCGGGGGTGAGCACCTGGTACTCGCCGAGGGAGCCGTTCGGCACGACGCCGTCGCAGCCGTTCTCGACCAGCCAGGCGCAGTGTTCGGCGTACCGGTCGTAGTTGACGGAGAGGTCGTCGTTCAGGGGGAGCGCGGTGGCGACGAGGACGCCGCGCCAGGGGCGGTGATCGGTCATGACTGTCCCTCCTGGGGGTGTTGCCGTGCGAGGACGCCGAGCGGAACGGGACGGGCGAGGGGCCTTCTGTCCGGGGCAGGCGGGCATCCGGCCAGGCCGGCGACCGCGCCGGCGCACATCCGGCCCTGGCACCAGCCCATTCCGGCCCGGGTGAGCAGCTTCACGGTGCGCACGTCGCCCGCCCCGAGGTCCAGGGCGTCGCGCACGGCCCCGGCGGTGACCTCCTCGCAGCGGCAGACCACGGTGTCGTCGGTGATCCGCTCGGGCCAGTGCGCGGGCGGCGCGTAGGCGGCGTCGAGAGCGGCGGCGGATCTGCCGAGCTTCGTACGGGCCTTGAGGGCGGCGGGCGCCGGGTCGGGGGCGGTGCCGTGCAGGTGCGCGGCGGCGGAGCACCCGGCGATGTGGCCCTCGGCGAGGGCGAGGGCCGCGCCGCCGATGCCGGTGGCCTCGCCGGCCGCCCACACGCCGGGCACGTCGGTGCGCTGCTCGGTGTCGACGGCCATGGCGAGCCCGTCGAGGCCGCAGCCGAGGCCCTCCGCCAGGTCGGTGTGCGGGAGCATGCCGTGGCCGACGGCCAGGGTGTCGCAGGGCAGCTGCCGCTCGGTGCCGGTCCGGACGTGTCCGTCGCTGTCGAGGGCGGCGACCGTGACGCCGGTCAGCCGGTCGTCGCCGTGGGCGCGGAGGACGGTGTGCCGGGCGAGGAACGGCACGCGGTGGCGCAGCAGCCGGGCGGCGTACCCGGCGCCCTCGGGGAGTTTGCCGGCCAGGGCCGGGCCGTGGCGGGCGAGGCGCCCCGGGCCGGTGGACTCGACGAGCGCGGCGACCTCCACACCGGCCGCCGCGAGCCCGGTCGCCACGGGCAGCAGCAGCGGCCCGGTCCCGGCCACGACGGCTCGGCGCCCCTGAACCACCAGTCCGCCCTTGAGCATGGCCTGGGCGCCCCCGGCGGTGACGACGCCCGGCAGGGTCCAGCCGGGGAAGGGCAGCACCTGCTCGTAGCCGCCGGTGGCCAGCAGCACGGCACGGGCCCGCACCTCGGCCGGCTCCTCCTGTTCCGGCCCGAGCAGCGCGTGCACGACGAAGCCGTCGGACACCTTTTCGACGCACCACACATGATGATCGGTCAGCACCCGTACGGCACTGGCGGCGAGTCCGTCGCGCAGCCGCTCCCAGGTCCGCCACCGATGGTGCAGCGCCTCGGGCCGCCCGGCTCCGAGCCCGGCGGCGGGCTGCCGGTAGAACTGCCCGCCCGGCTCCGCCGCCGCGTCGACGAGCGCGACCCGCGTGCCCCGCGCGGCCGCCGCGAGGGAGGCGGCGAGACCGGCCGGCCCGGCCCCGATCACGACCAGGTCAGTCCGCATGGCGCACCCCCTCATGGCCGGTCCCCTCCTGGGTGCCGATCACGTCCCCCGGCCTTACCGGCACCAGACAGGCGCGTCGGTTGGGGCGGCCGTTGACGGTCACCAGGCAGTCGAAGCAGACGCCGATCCCGCAGAACACCCCACGCGGACGGCCCTCGCCCCGGGTGGCACGCCAGGAGGTGATGCCCGCCGCCCACAGCACGGCGGCGACCGTCTGCCCGGGCAGCGCCTCGACGGGCCGCCCGTCGAACGTGACCGTGAAGGCGGGGCCGGGCCTGGCTCCCGCCAGCTCCAGGGGATTCACTCGGCCTCCTCGGTGAAGCGGTCGGGCCGGAACGGGCCGAGGTCCAGGTCGGGCGTCTGCCCGGTCAGCGCCTGGGCGATCAGACGGCCCGTGCCGGTGGCGAGGCCGATGCCCGCGCCCTCGTGCCCGCAGGCGTGCAGCAGTCCGGGCGCCCGGGGATCCGGGCCGATCGCGGGCAGATGGTCCGGCAGATACGGCCGGAAGCCCACGTACGTGCGCAAGGCCCGGACATCGGCGAGGAAGGGGAAGAGGCCGGTCGCGCCCGCCGCCAGTGCGCGCAGGGCCGGGAGCGACAACGACCGGTCGAAGCCGACCCGTTCGCGGCTGGCGCCGATCAGCACCGGCCCGGCGGGTGTGCCCTCCACCACCGGGGAGGCCTGCAGCGCCGCAGAGTCGCTCGCGACGTCGCCCACATAGTCGGCGGCGTACACCTTGTGCCGGATACGGGGCGGCAGCGGCTCGGTGACCAGGACGAAGCCGCGCCGGGGCAGCACGGGCAGGGACACGCCCGCGCGGGCCGCGACCTCGCCGCCCCAGGTGCCGGCCGCGTTGACGACGGCCGGGGCGTGGATGTCGCCCCGGTCGGTCCGCACCCCGCGCACCGCACCTCCGGGCCCTCGCAGCACCGCGGCCATCTCCCGGCCGGTGAGCAGCCGGGCGTTCGAGGCGCGCAGCAGGTGCGCCGCCGCGAGGGCGGGCATCACCTGGGCGTCCTGCGGGTAGTGCATGCCGCCCGCGAGGCCGGGGGCCAGGTACGGCTCCAGGTCGGGAAGCCGGTCGGGCGGCACGGGGACGGCCTCGACCCCGGCCGCGCGCTGTCCTGCGGCGAGTTCCTCGAGACCGGCCAGCGCCCCTTCGGTGCCGGCGACGACGACACCGCCCTTGGCCTCGTACTCGACCGGCTTCCCCAGCCCCTCCCGGGCCAGTTCGGCCCAGAGCCGGGCGGACAGCAGGGCGAGTTCGAGCTCGGGTCCGGGCTCCTTGTCGGAAACGAGGAGGTTCCCCTCCCCCGCGCCGGTCGTACCGCCGGCCACCGCGCCCCGGTCCACCACGACGACATCGAGGCCGGCGCGGGCCGCGTACAAGGCACAGGCGGCGCCGACCACTCCGGCTCCGACCACCACGACATCGCAGGTCAGCGACTCGCTCACGCCAGTACTATGTCACACACCACAACGCCTGGGAATGGGGCGAACGCCGGTCGGTCAGGGCCGGAAGCGCTCAGTCGGCCGCCGGTACGACCCTCAGGTGGGAGGCGGTACGACGCGTCCCGCGCTCCCTGGACGGGGTGCGGCGGGCCTCGCGCGGCACGAACGTGAGCCGGGTGCAGCCCAGTTCCTCGAGCGTCCTGGACGTCTCGACGACGACCCGGCACTCGGTGGCACCCCGGCGCGGGTCCGGATGCAGCAGCGGGCGCACGGCGCCGTCGTGCTCGACGGCGTCCTCGCCGACCGAGCGGATCCAGTGCGGCAGGCCCTGCCGGTACGCGGCCTCCATGATCGGGTCCTGGGCGATGTCACGGCGGATGGCCTGGAGCCCGTGGTCGGGGCCGTGGCTCTCCACGGTGCGCGCGAAGTGCGCGAGCATCGGCAGACACCAGCTCGACTCGTGCTCGCCCAGCACCGTGGGGGCGTCGGGGTGGAACAGCACGAACCTGAGGAAGTTGTCGCCCGGCATGGCCGTCGGGTGCGGATCCACGCCGCCGAAAAGTGACCGGAACGCGCTATTGGTCAGCGCCACGTCCCAGCAGTGGTCGACGACGAGCGAGGGGGAGGAGACGGCCTCCAGAAGCCCGGCGTAGTCCTCCAGATAGGCCTGGGCCTCTGGAGTCTCGGCGACGGGCCGCGGTGCCGGCCGCTGCCCTCCTGCCTGAAATGCCATCGGGAGGTCACCCCTCTTGCCTGTGCGGCCTTGACGCGGCGCCCCGATCCTGCTGCCCCGAGCTGAGGCGTGTCAACTATCGTGGCATTTCATGCCTGTTGACGGCTGAAATTGGCCACAGTTGTGGCGAGACCTGGATGTGAGTTCGAAGCACCGGCTACGCTCCGGGAAGTTCACGCCGGGGAAAGTCACGGCATCCACTTGTGAGAAGCCTGTGAGAGACGTAGGAGATCTGTCGGTGACGGGTGGCTTCGTCGAAAGTCCGGGCGCCACGCAGACGGCCGTGCTACCGGCCGTCGTCTCCCGTGTCACCGCGCTCGCCGACCGGCTCGGCGTGCCGCATGCCGAGGTCTTCGGCATCGGCCGGCTGTCCGTCGCGTCCGGGGTTCCGGAGCCGGTGGTGAAGGCCCTGCTCTGCGGCAGGCCCGCGGGCGAGCCCGATGTGCAGGCCCGGTTCCTGCAACGCCTGGACCTGCTGCGCCGGACCCGGCTCAAGCCCACCGGCCGCAAGTACACCCAGCAGGAGATCGCCGACGGCGCGGGCATGTCCCGGCAGCAGGCCGGCGCCCTCATCAACGGCGACCGTCGGCCGACCATGGAGCACTGCGACGCCCTCCAGCGGTTCTTCCGGGTGCACGCCGGTTTCCTCACGGCGGAGGACCCCGAGGCGCTGGTGAGCGCCCTCCAGCACATCGAGCAGGAGCTGTTGCAGAAGCTCGCCGACCGCGAGCGGGCGGCGGCCGCGGCGGCCGACGACCCGCTGGAGCGGCTGTTGCAGGACCACGGCGTGCGCGGCATCGCCTGGCGGGCCGCACAGCTGCCCACCGACCAGCACCGCGACAAGGTCGCGGAGTGGCTGGACATGCTCCTGGAGAGCGTCAAGCGGCCCGATTCGTGACCGTGGGGAGAACTGTGGGCATCGGTAAGGAAATGCGCCGCCTGTGCGGCGAGCTGGTCGCGGAGCTGACCCTCCCCGCGCCGGCGCGGCCCGACGAGCTGTACGCCGCGCTGTGCGACGCCATGAGCAGACGCCGCGGCCGTCCCGTCCACTTCCGTACGGCCGCCTTCCCGGTCGGGACCGCGAGCGGGCTCTGGCTCGACATGGCCGAGCAGGACCTCGTCGTGATCGAGGAACGCACCGCGCCGGACCATCAGTTGGTGATCCTGGGCCACGAGCTGTGGCACATGAACGCCGGGCACTGCTCCCACCACGTCGAGGGCGCGGCGGTCGCGGCCCGGCTGCTCGACGACACCGCCGATCTCCAGGCGACGGTCCTGAAAGTCGCGGCGCGCACCCGCTTCGACCAGGACGACGAGAAGGAGGCCGAGAGCTTCGGTCTGCTGCTGGCCAGCAAGTGCCGTGCGTGGCTGGCCGGTTCGTCGTCGCGGGGGCCGGTGCAGCGGGATCATCTGGCGGGGCGGATCGAGGCGTCGCTGGGGTACCGGGGACCGCAGGGCTGACGGGCCGTCCGGGTTCTTCCGCCGAGCGGGCGAACCGGGGGGCGGCGGGGCCGGATTGTCAGTGGTGGACGGCAAGCTGGTGGTGCGCCCTTTCTGTGCGGGCGTGCGTGCCGCATGGCGCGGGACCGATGACGCCGACACGGGGAGAGCCGACCGATGCAGACCGCTGTACTGACCGACCGTGAGCGCACCGCCGTCCAGGCGTATCTGCGACTGCTGCACACTGTTCGGGCCGCGTTCGATCTGGAGACCGGCAGCCGTCCCGCGATCGTGCCGCCCGGCGTTCTCGCCGAGGCGGAGGCGGCGCTCGAGCGGGCGGGGCTGACCGGGAACGAGGAGGAGTTCTTCCGGTTGCTGCGGGATTGGTGTCCCGAGTCGTAGCAGGTGCGGGCTGTTCGGGGTTGGTCGCGCAGTTCCCCGCGCCCCTGAAGGGCGTTGCGCCTCAGGTGTGCGGTACCGCGACGGCCGTCGCGACCAGGCCTCGGGACGTGGTCCAGCGGCCCTCGAAATGGTCGACGCGGTGGGCGCCCACCAGGGGTCCGGGGACGAGGAGTGCCGCGCGGAAGCCGCCGTCGGCGGAGATCTCGATGTCCGCCTCCATGAAGTCCAGCCACTTCCCGGTGAGGGGGAACCACGCCTTGTAGACGGACTCCTTCGCGCTGAACAGCAGCCGGTCCCAGTGGACGTCGGGGCCCTGTGCCGCCAGCCGGCGCAGCCGCTCCGCCTCGGACGGCAGGGACACCGAGGGCAGGACCCCCTCGGGCAGCGGCCCGTGGACCTCGGCGTCGATGCCGAGGGAGGCCAGGTCGGCGGCGCGGACCAGGGCGGCGGCACAGTAGCCGTCGCAGTGCGTCATGCTGCCGGCCAGCCCGGCCGGCCAGCCGGGGGCGCCGCGCTCGCCGGGCAGGATCGGCTGCGGCGGCACACCGAGCTTCTCCATGGCGCGCCGGGCGCAGGAGCGTACGACGGCGAACTCCCGCCGGCGCTTGGCGACCGCCCGCGCCACGAGCGCCGCCTCCTCGGGGTACAGCGGGGTGTCCGCGCCGTCCTGGCCGTAGGCCTCGACGGTGACCACGCTCGCGGGCAGCAGTTCCTCGATCACCTGTCCTCACCCTCCCTCGGCAGGATGCGCCGCAATCGCCCCGGGTCCCCGGACCGCTTGCGCCACTCGCGGGGATAGCCCACCGACACCTCCTCGAAGCGCACGCCCTCGTGCCGGGTGGTGCGAGGGATGTGCAGGTGGCCGTAGACCATGGTGTGGACGCGGAACCTGCGGTGCCAGTCGGCGGTCAGATCGGTGCCGCACCACATGGCGAACTCGGGGTGCCACAGGACGTCCATCGGGTGCCGGTGCAGCGGGTAGTGGTTGACGGGGATCACGGGCAGATCGCCGGGCAGCTCGGCGAGTCTGCGTTCGGTCTCGGCGACCCGGGCCCGGCACCAGGCCTCCCGGCTCGGGTACGGGTCGGGGTGCAGCAGATACTCGTCGGAGCACACGATCCCCGTGCCGTGGGCGTACTCCAGGCCCTGCTCCTTGGTCGTGCACCCGGTCGGCAGGAACGAGTAGTCGTACAACAGGAACAGCGGGGCGACGGCGACCGGGCCGCCGGGGCCGTCCCAGACGGGGTAGGGGTCCTCGGGTGTCGTCACGCCGAGTTCCCGGCACAGCTCGACCAGATACTCGTATCGGGCGACGCCCCGCAGGGTGACGGAGTCGCTCGGATGGGTCCACAGCTCGTGGTTCCCGGGCACCCAGACGACCTTGCGGAAGCGGCCCGCGAGTGTCTCGAGGGTCCAGCGGATGTCGGCCACGGTCTCCGCGACGTCACCGGCCACGAGCAGCCAGTCGTCGTCCGTCTCGGGCGCCATGCGCTCGACCAGGGCGCGGTTCTCCGGGTAGCCGATGTGCAGATCGCTGATGGCCAGCAGCTGTCCGGCACCACCGGCCGTCGATGTCACCCTTCATCCCCCTCCGCACACACGAACGCCACCAAGAGATCACATCCCGGCGTCCGGGGACAAGACCGGCCGGATGGCCGCACGCGAGGAATCCTTCACACGCGCGTTGCACGGGAGAGCCCACCGAAGCCGTATGATCGGCCCCAACACCACCGCTGAGAACTTCCCTTCACAGGGGCGGTTTGGTGTACCCACATTCATCCTGCCCGGGCACGGGCCGCTGAGCCCTGCCCGCGAACCGTGAAAGGCGGCCTGCATGGTCTCTCGCGTACGCGTCTGGCTCAACCGCACGTACGCGGAGAACGTGTTCTTCATGGATCAGCTGCGGAGAAATCCCAGCGACCGGGCCGTCGAGATCCATGCCACCCACGGCGACCCCGACTCCCCCGTGCTGGCCGCCGCCGACACCGCCGAGCTGGAGCCCGAGGGCCTGTCCCCGGCCGGGTACGTCGAGTACGCGCTGGTGCAGTGCGTGCGGCGCGGCATCGATGTGTTCGTGCCCCGGCTGCACCAGTCGGCGATCGTGGCGCACCGCGCCGAGTTCGAGGCGGCCGGTACGGCGGTGCTGGCGCCCCCGCCCGAGGCGGTGGCCGTCTTCCACGACAAGGTGATCGCCTACGAGGCGGTCCAGGCGATCGGCGTGCCGGTGCCGCCGTGGTACCGGGTCCGCTCGGAGGACGAACTGGTCGCCGCTGTCGAGGAGTTGGAGGCCGGTGGGCACAGGGCGTGCTTCAAGCCGGCGTCCGGAGCGGGCGGGGTGGGCTTCCGCGTGATCACCCGCTCGCCCTTCTCGCTGTCGCAGCTCGACGGGTTCCCCAGCCCGTACGTGCCGCTCGATCTGGTGGTGGAGGCGCTGCGGCAGGCCGAGGAGCCGGTGGACTGGCTGGTGATGCCGCGCCTGGAGCAGCCCGAGGTGTCGGTGGACTGCCTGACCGGTCCGGACAACCGGGTCCGGATGGCCGTGGGCCGCACCAAGAACGGCCGCCGCCGGGGCTTCACGCTGCACGAGCAGTGGCTGGACCCGGCCCGGCGGCTCGCGGAGGGCTTCGGTCTGCACTACCTGTCCAACATCCAGTTCCGGATGTTCGGCGACCGGCCGGTCCTCATGGACGTCAACACCCGCCCGGCCGGCGGCCTGCACCAGCTGTCCCTGTGCGGGATCAACGCCCCTTGGGCTGCTGTGCAGTTGGCGCTCGGCGAGGACCCGGGCGAGGTGGTTCCGCCGTTCCTGGGCCAGGACTACTCGGTGGTGTCGGGGCCGCGCCCGCTGCGTCCGGTGGCGCTGCCGCAGCAGCGGGCGGAGGCGGCCGAGCCGCTGCCGCCGGTGCCGGTCGACTCCGTCGGGGCGGCCCCGCAGGCCGCGGTCGGGGCCCTGCCCCTCTAGGCCCCGCAGGCTCCCGTCAAGCGCTGTACCCCCACGCCTGGGCCAGTTCCTTCAGGCGTGGGGGCAGTGCGACGTCCGGGTCGGCGGTGCGGGCCGTCTGGATGCGGCCGGACTTGATGGTGCTGGACCAGTCGCCGAGCTGGGGGCGGAAGGTGCCGTGGTCCTTGCTGCCGTAGTCGAGCATGCCGGGCTCCCAGGACACGCCGAGGTGGTCGCAGATGCCGCGGGTGACCTTCTCCGGCTCGGCGGTGAGGTCCTCGTACGTGATCACGTGCGGGTCGAGGTTCCGGCGGGCCTCCTCCAGCTTCTCGCTGTACTCGAGGACCTCGGCGCGGACGGCCTCGTGATCGGGGTCGGTGCGGCGGCTGGTGAGGGAGGCGACGACCGCACCGGGGTGGCGGAGCAGCAGGATGTAGCGGGCGCCCGGCCAACATCGGCGCAGCCGGGGCCAGATGAGGGTGTTCGGCGGGGTCTTGTCGACGATGACGTCCTTGCCGCTGCGGGTGAGTTCGAGGTGCAGCACCCGGTCCCACAGCACGTGTTCCAGCTCGTCCTTGTCGAGGTGGAGCGCCCGCATGGCGTCCGCGGTGAAGTCGCGGGAGAGGCTGACGTGCACGGTGCGCAGATGCATCTCGTGCGGGGCGCGGATACGGCTGTGGCTGTTCAGCAGGACGCGCAGCAGGGTCGAACCGGAGCGCACCGACGACAGCACGAAGACGGGCGAGTCCACCAGCCGGGGAGCGGTCGGGGCGGTGTAGGTGTCGGTGTCCGGGCGGGGGCCGGGGACGGCGTCGAGGTTCCGGCGTGGGGGACTGACCGCCTCCATCACCAGCCTTCCGCGACGCTTCAGTCCCTTGCCGATGACGGACATACGCGGGTCTCGCACGGTGACACCTTTCTTTCGCTGTGCGCACCGATCCCAGGGGGACCGGGCGAACCGCAGGTGTCGCACAGACGAACCGGCCTGCTCACGGGCGTCCACATACCGCCCGTGAGCAGGCCTTTCGCCGCTTTCTTAAACTTTCGTCAGAACCGTCCTGCGCCGCGGTACAGCTCCAGTTCCCCTTCCAGTTCGACGGCCAGCACCGTGGCGTACGGGTCGAGGTCCGCCGCAGCGGGGGGTTCGATCCAGAGGATGCCCGGTGTCTCGTGGAGGCCGCCGGTGACGCGGTGGGGCAGTTCCGTGCCGCTGCCCAGGACCGTCACCCGGCGCACCGTGCCGAGCAGTCCGCGGACGTTGATCTCGGCGCGTGGGGCGTCGAACAGGGTCAGGTAGAGGGTGCGGCGGTCCTGGGAGAGGGTGCTCGGGCCGTAGTGGTGGCCCGGCGGGAGTCCCCGGACGGTGCCGTACACCGCTTCCGCGTGCTTGGCGATCCAGGCGCCGAGTCCTTCCAGCCGCTCCGCCTGCTCGGCCGGGATGGTGCCGTCCTCCCGCGGGCCGACGCTGAGAAGCAGATTGCCTCCGCCGCCGATGGTCTCGGTGAAGTAGCGGATCAGCTGGTCGACCGACTTGTGGTTGTGGTCGTGGTGCTGGTGGCCCCAGGAGTCGTTGATCGTGAGGCAGAGCTCCCAGGGGCCCTCCGGCGGGATGACGGGTGCGCCCTGTTCCGGGGTGGCGTAGTCGCCCTCGCTCAGCATGCGGGCGTTGAAGACGACGTCAGGGACCTCGGAGCGGATGAGGGCGGCGAGTTCGGGGATGCGCCACTGCTCCTCGCTGCGGTCCCACTCGCCGTCGAACCAGAGCAGGTCGGGCCGGTAGCGGGTCACCAGCTCCCGCAGCTGGCCGTCCCGGTAGGCGAGGAAGCGTTCCCAGGCGGCCAGGTCCTCGTCCTCCGCCGCCACTTCCGAGTAGCGGTTGTCCTCCAGCTCCGGCGGGCGGCCGGGCTTGCGGGTGGAGGCGTAGTCGGGGTGGCTCCAGTCCGAGTGCGAGTAGTAGAGGCCGACCTTGAGGCCCTGCTCGCGCAGGGCGTCGGCGTAGCCGGCGATCAGATCGCGACCCACGTTGAGGTCGCCGTGGGCGCTGTCCCACAGGGCGACGCCGTCGTGGTGGCGGCTGGTCAGCACGGCGTACCGGGCGCCGGCCCGCGCGAAGAGCTGTGCCCAGTCGCGCGGGTCGTAGCGGGCGGCCGTGAAGCGGTCGAACTGGGACATGTAGCGGTCGTAGGGGACGATGTCGTCGTAGAACGACCAGGACTCCTGCACGCCGTCGACGGCGTAGATGCCCCAGTGGATGAAGATCCCCAGCTTGGCGTCGGTGAACCAGGGTCGTATGGCCATGGGTCAGCCCCTGCGCAGACGCAGTGTGAGGATCTGGAAGGGCCGCAGGGTGACGGGGACACCGGCGTCGGTGATCTCCGCTTCCTCGGTCGGCCGCTCCAGCAGGTCGGTGATCTGGGCTCCGGCCAGCGGGAAGCCGGTGCGCAGGACGCCCTGGGCGCGGCCGCCGCGCGACTCGTAGAGCCGTACGACGACATCGCCCGAGGTGTCGTCGGCGAGCTTGACCGCCTCCACGGTGACGCCCTCGCCCTCGACGGAGACGACCGGTGCGGGGGCGCCGGCCGTTTCGGCCACCCGGAGCGGCAGATTGAGGGCGTAGCCCTCGGCGACGGCGTCCTCGATGCTCGCGCCGGGCAGCAGCGCGTAGGTGAAGCGGTGGCGGCCCTGGTCGGCCTCGGGGTCCGGGATGCGCGGCGCGCGGACCAGGCTGAGGCGGACGGTGGTCGTGGTGCCGCCGTCCTCGCGGACCGTGCGGGAGACGTCGTGGCCGTAGGTCGAGTCGTTGATGACCGCGACGCCGTAGCCGGGTTCGCCGAGGTGCACCCAGCGGTGGCCGGAGACCTCGAAGCGGGCCGCCTCCCAGCTGGTGTTGGTGTGGGTGGGCCGCTGGATGTGGCCGAACTGGATCTCGGCGGAGGAGTGCGGGGCGCGGATGTCGACCGGGAAGGCCGCCTTGAGGATCTTCTCGGTCTCGTGCCAGTCGATGTCCGTCTCGATGTCGATCCGGGGGCTGCCGGCGCGGACGGTGATCGTCTGGGTGATCGTGGAGCCCTTGCCGAAGGACCGCTCGACGCGGACCGCACCGACCAGCGGGTCCTGCTCGACGACCGTGACGGACGAGGCGTCGAGGAGGTCCGTGTAGCGGTTCCGGTAGTGCTTGTCGATGTCCCAGGCGTCCCAGTAGTTGGGCAGGTCGGTGTGCAGGCGCAGCAGGTTGCCCTGGTCGGCCAGGACCTCGCGGTTCGCGCGCAGGTCGCGCACGGACGACAGGGTGCCGTCCTCGGCGATCTCCACGCGGACCAGCCCGTTGTCGAGCACCCGGCCGCTCACCGTCACGGGGTGCGGGGGCCGGGCATCGGCGAGGGGCGCTGAGCCGCTCGCGGGCACCTCCACGTACACCGGCGCGCCGTCGGCGGTGCGGACCACTTCGGCACGGTCGTAGGGGCTGGTGTTGAAGGCATGGGGCCCGCCGGAGCCGAGGGCGGCGAGTGCCTCGGCCGTGAGTTCCTTGAGCTCACCGGCCACACGGGCGTACTCGGCCTCGGCCTCGCGGTGTACCCAGGCGATGGAGGAGCCGGGCAGGATGTCGTGGAACTGGTGCAGCAGCACCGTCTTCCAGAGCCGGTCCAGCTTCTCGTGGGGGTAGGCGTACCCGGGTGCGTGCAGCGCGGCGGTCGTCGCCCACAGTTCGGCCTCGCGCAGGAGGTGCTCGGAGCGGCGGTTGCCCTGCTTGGTGCGGGCCTGGGAGGTGTAGGTGGCGCGGTGCAGCTCCAGGTAGAGCTCGCCGACCCAGACGGGCGCGTCCGGGTACTCCTCGCGGGCCTTGGCGAAGAACTCGTCGGGGTGTTCGACGACGACCTTCGCGGAGCCCTCCAGATCCGCCAGCCGGCGGGCGCGTTCCATGATCTCGCGGGTGGGGCCGCCACCGCCGTCGCCCCAGCCGAAGGGGGCCAGGGAGCGGGAGGCGCCGCCCTTCTCCGAGTAGTTGCGGACCGCGCGGGACATCTCCTCGCCGCTGAAGCGGGCGTTGTAGGTGTCGACGGGCGGGAAGTGGGTGAAGATGCGGGTGCCGTCGATGCCCTCCCACCAGAAGGTGTGGTGGGGGAACTTGTTGGTCTGGTTCCAGGAGATCTTCTGAGTGAGGAACCACTCGTTGCCGGCGAGCTTGGCGATCTGCGGGTAGGCCGCGTTGTAGCCGAAGGAGTCCGGCAGCCAGACGCCCTTGGTCTCGATGCCGAAGTGGTCCATGAAGAACCGCTTGCCGTGGATGAACTGGCGGGCGACGGCCTCGCCGCCGGGCAGGTTGCCGTCGGACTCGACCCACATGCCGCCGACCGGCGCCCACTGGCCCTTCTTGACCGACTCCTGGATGCGGGACCACACCTTCGGGTAGTTGTCGCGCACCCACTCGTACTGCTGGGCCTGGGAGCAGGCGAAGATGAAGTCGTCGTACTCGTCGGCCAGGGACGTGACGTTGGAGAACGTGCGGGACGTCTTGCGCTTGGTCTCGCGGATCGGCCAGAGCCAGGCGGAGTCGATGTGGGCGTGGCCGACGCCGGAGACGGTGTGCGCGCTGGCGTGCGCGGGGCGGGCGAGGACCGGCTTCAGCGCCTCGCGGACGGCGGGTGCGGAGCCGGAGACGTCGTCGAGGTCGAGCAGGTCCATCGCCCGGTCGAGCGCGTGGGCGATCTCGTGCCGGCGGGGGTCGTGCTCGCCCAGCTCCAGCATCAGCTCGCGCAGCACCTGCACGTCGAGGTCGAGGTGCCAGACCTCCTCGTCGAGGATCGCGAGGTCGGCACCGCGGAAGGTGTAGAGCGGCTTGTCGCCCGCGGTCAGCTTGTCGCCGAGCGGGGTGATCTTCGAGAAGTTGTCCGCGAGGATGTCCGGGTTGGAGGCGGCCTCGACCAGGTAGTCGATCGTCTCCCCGCCCGTCGCCGGGTTGGCGATCGCCACGTACTGGTTGAGCGGGTTGACCGCCTTCAGCGGGGTGCCGTCGGTGAGGTGCACCAGGGCCTCGGCCTGGTTGCCGGGCCAGTCGCCCACGAACCCGAGGTCGATGACGGCCTCGACGCGCTTGCCGGCCCACTCGGCGGGCACCTCACCGCGCATGCGGAACCAGGTGGTGCCCCAGGGCGGGCCCCAGGGGGTGCCCATGGCGAACGGCTCGTACGAGGCGGCGGCGGCCTCCTCGAAGGAGACCGGCTCCCCCGGTGCCTGCCAGGCCTCCACCTCGAAGGGGACGGTGGCCGCGTAGATCGCGGTCTTGATGCGCTGGTCGTGGAGGCGCTGGACGCGCTCTTCGATCCGGCGGCTTTCGTCATGCATGAGATGTCTCCAGGAAGCGGAACGAGCGAGCAGGCGGGAAGCGGCGTGGGGAAAGCGCTTACCGGACGGCGTTCATCTAAGGTACGCCAGCCCGGGATGGACCTCGGTGTAGCCCTCGACCAGCCGGCGGGCCACATTGACGGAGTCGACGAGCGGGTGCAGCGCGAAGGCCTTCACAGCGCTCGCCCGCGAGCCGGAGTCGGCGGCGGACAGCACCTCACGCTCGACGGCCTTGACCGCGCAGACCAGTCCGGTGGCGTGGTCGGGCAGCGGCTCGACGGTGACGGGGTGGGCGCCGTTGGCGTCGACGAGGCAGGGGACCTCGATGACGGCGTCGGTGTCCAGGACCGACAGGGTGCGCCGGTTGCGGACGTTGAGGATCAAGGTCGTGCGCTCGTCCCGGGCGATGGCCCGCATCAGGGCGAGGGCCACCTTCTCGTAGCCGCCCGACAGATCGTCCTCGTCGCGTTCGCCGGCGCCCGCCGTCTCACGGTTCTCGGCCATGTAGGTGGCCTCGCGTTCGGCGCGGGTGTCGTCCCAGACCTTCCAGGCGGGGGCGTCCGGATTCCGCATCTCGGCGTAGAAGCGGGCCTGCTGGTCGTGCAGGAAGGCACCGCGGGTCTTCTCGGCCTGCTGGTACGCCCGTACGGCCTCACGGTTGAAGTAGTAGTAGTGCAGATATTCGTTGGGGATCGCGCCGAGAGAGCGCAGCCAGTCGACGCCGAAGAGCTTGCCCTCCTCGAAGGAGCCGAGCAGGTCGGGGTCGGCGAGCAGCCTCGGGAGCTCGTCGCGGCCGGCGATGTGCAGGCCGCGCACCCAGCCGAGGTGGTTGAGGCCGACGTAGTCGATCCAGGCTTCCTTGGGGTTCCCGCCGAGCACGCGGGCGATGCGGCGGCCGAGGCCGACCGGGGAGTCGCAGATGCCGATGACGCGGTCGCCGAGGTGGCGGGACATGGCCTCGGTGACCAGGCCGGCCGGGTTGGTGAAGTTGATGACCCAGGCCTCGGGCGCGAGCCGGGCCACCCGCCGCGCGATGTCGACGGCGACCGGGACCGTGCGCAGGCCGTAGGCGATGCCGCCGGCGCCGACCGTCTCCTGGCCGAGGACGCCCTCGGCCAGGGCCACCCGTTCGTCGTTCGCGCGGCCCTCCAGGCCGCCGACGCGGATCGCGGAGAACACGAAGTCGGCGCCGCGCAGGGCCTCGTCGAGGTCGGTGGTGGCGCTCACCTCGGGCGCGTCGGGGACACCGGCCGCCTGCTCGGCGAGGACCCGGGTGACCGCCGACAGCCGTCCGGCGTCCAGATCGTGCAGGACGACGTGTGTCACCCGGCCCTCGGCGTGGTCCTGGAGGAGCGCCCCGTACACCAGGGGCACACGGAACCCTCCGCCGCCCAGAATCGTCAGTTTCACGTCTGCACCTTTCCCGCCACGACGACCTCGACGCCCGCCTCCTGCAAGGAGGCCCGCGTCGCCGTGTCGACCGGCGCGTTCGTCACCACCACGTCCAGGTCCTCGGGACCGCAGACCTTCGCCATCCCGTGCCCGGGGAACTTCGCCGTGTCGGCGAGCAGGGCGACCTTCTCACTGGCCTTGATCATGGCGCGCTTGACCGGCACCTCCACGACCGTCGTGTCCATGACCTGCCCGCCGGGCCGTACGCCGCTGGTGCCGAGGAAGAGCCAGTCGGCGTGCAGCTGGCGCAGGTTGTCCTCGGTGAGGAAGCCGACCAGGGAGCGGTACTCGCGGCGGACCATGCCGCCGAGCAGGACCAGTTCGATGCCCTCGTCGTCGGCTAGTTCCTCGTAGACCACCAGGTTGCTGGTGATCACGGTGAGCCGGCGGCCGTGCAGTTGCCGGGCCAGGCGGTAGGCGGTCGTCCCGATGTCCAGCAGGACCGACTGGCCGTCCTCGATGAGCGCCGCGGCGCGCTCCGCTATGGCGTCCTTCTCGGACACGCGCACCTCGGCGACCTCGGCGAAGGGCTGGTCGCCCTCCTCGACGACGGCGCCTCCGTGGACGCGGGTGAGAAGACCGTCTTCTTCCAGTTTGACCAGGTCACGCCTGATAGTGGCGGGGCTCACACCCAGCCGCTCGGAGAGGTCGGTCACAGCCGCGGGGCCTCCTGAGCGAAGGGCCCGCAGGATGAGTTGGTGTCGTCGTTCTGCCAGCACGGCCGGAACACTACTCGTCATCTTCAATCATTTCCATGCTCAGTTCTGCTCGGGTATTGACCAATCTCTCGGAGCAGCGCACGATTCCGGTCACGGAAATGAAGAGTTTTGACGATCTCCGTCGAACTCGAGCGAGAGGACACATCCGTGGACGACGACCGGCCCGATGTGCTGCTGACCGGGCTGCTCTTCTACGACCTCGTCCTCACGGGACTCGGCAAGCCGCCGACACCCGGCGAGGAGATCTGGACCGAGGGCATGGGCTGCGGCCCGGGCGGCATCGCGAACCTCGCGGTGGCGGCCTCCCGCTTCGGCCTCAGGACCTCCCTCGCCACCGTGTTCGGCGACGACTTCTACGGCGAGCACTGCCGTGACGTCCTGTGCGACCAGGAGGGCATCGACCTCTCGCTCTCCCGGACGGCGGACGGCTGGCCGACCCCGGTCACCGTCTCCGTCGCCTTCGGCCACGACCGCGCCCTGCTCACCCATGGCCAGGAGCCGCCGTACTCGCAGGACGTGCTGATGGGCGACCCGCCCGAGGCGCGCACCGCCCTCGTCCACCTCGAGGCCGAGCCGCGCGAGTGGCTCGCCAAGGCCGCCGCCAACGGCACGCAGGTCTACGCCGACGTCGGCTGGGACCCCACCCAGGAGTGGCCGACCGCTCTCCTGGAGCAGCTGGCCCTGTGCCACGCCTTCCTCCCCAACGAGACGGAGGCCATGGCCTACACCCGCACCGACAGCGCGGTGGCCGCGCTCGGCACGCTGTCCGAGCTGGTGCCGGTCGCCGTGGTCACCCGGGGCGGGGACGGCGCGCTGGCCGTCGACCAGATCACCGGCGAGTACGCGGACGTGCCCGCCCTCGACGTCGACGTGCTCGACGCGACGGGCGCCGGGGACGTCTTCGGCGCCGCCTTCGTCACCGCCTCGCTCGGCGGCTGGCCGCTGACGGAGCGGCTGCGGTTCGCGGTGCTCGCGGCCGGGCTGTCCGTCGGACACCACGGCGGAGCCCTCGCGGCCCCCGGCTGGTACGGCGTGCACCGCTGGTGGCACTCCCTGACCGATCCCGAACTGAAGCGGTCGTACGGCTTCCTGGCCGACCGGCTCCCGGCGGACCCCGGGCCGGCGGTCGCGTACGCCCCCCTCACCCCGCCGGCCCCTCACACGTCCGTCGGCCCACGCGCCTCCGAACGGCGGCACTGATCCCCGCACCCCTCTCCACGTCGAACATGAACAACAGGAGTGACCCGTGGACCTTTCCCGCAGACGCTTCCTCCAGGCCGCAGCGTTCACCGCGGCCGCCTCCGGTCTGACCGTGGCATGCGGCAACGGCTCGGACTCGGCCGGCAGCAAGAACGGCAAGAACCTCACCTTGTGGTACTGGGGAGGCGCGCTCAGCGACAAGGTGGTCGCCGAGGCCAAGACGCACTTCGGCAAGCAGGTGAAGCTGACCGTCGCCTCCATCGGCGGCGACTTCAAGTCGAAGCTCACCACCACCCTCGCGGCGGGCACCTCCGTGCCCGACATCACCGGCATCAAGGGCGAGGACATGGCGTCCTTCCTGCCCAACGCGAACCGCTTCCTCGACCTGAACGACCTGGGCTTCAAGGACATCTCGTCCCAGTACCTGGACTGGAAGACCAAGCTCGCCCGGACCGAGGACGGCAAGCAGATCGGTTTCCCGATCGACATCGGCCCCACCGCGCTCTTCTACCGGGCGGACCTGTTCGACAAGGCCGGACTGCCCACCGACCCCGACAAGGTCGCGGCCCGGGCGGGGACCTGGGAGGAGTACTTCGCGCTCGGCACCGAGCTGAAGGAGAACGTGCCCGGCACCTACCTGGTCAACAACATCGGCTCGGTGTTCAACATGGTGGTCGGGCAGGGCACCGAGCGGTTCATCGACAAGGACGACCACTTCATCGGCGACCAGGACCACATCCGCAAGGCGTGGACCACGGCGGTCCGCCCGTACACCCTCGGCCTCGACGCCAAGATCAACGACAACAGCTGGAACGCCGCCGTCGGCAAGAGCCTGAGCACCGAACTCGGTGCGGCCTGGCACGCGCTGGACATCGAGCAGGCGGCCCCGAAGACCAAGGGGAAGTGGCGGGTCTGCGCCATGCCCGGCGGACCGGCCAACCAGGGCGGCTCCTATCTGGCCCTGCCCAAGCAGTGCCGGAACCCCGAAGAGGCGTTCAAGATCATCAGCTGGATCCTCAGCCCGGAGAACGACGCCCGCGGCTTCGCCGACGCCGCGATCTTCCCGGCCGCGCCGGCGGCGTACGCCATGCCGGCCATGACGGGCGGCGACCCCTTCTTCGGCGGACAGAAGATCATCGAGGTGTTCGGCCCGGCCGCCAAGGCCATACCGGCCAGCTACGAGGCACCCGCGGACGCCGCCGTGATGGCCCCCTTCATGACCGAGCTGACCAGCATCGAGTCCAAGGGCAAGAAGCCCGACGACGCCTGGAACGACGCGGTCGGCCAGGCCAAGCAGATCGCCCGCCGCCAGGGGGTGAGCTGAGCGATGTCCTCACCTCCGGTCACCGGTCCCGCCGCGGTGCCCCGGCGCCACGGCGGGCCGGTCCCGGCCCGCTTCCGCCCCCGGCGCACGCCGCCGGCGGGCTCCGTGCGGCCGAGGCGTCGCGGGGTGCTGTCCCACTGGCGGCAGTACCTGGCGATCTCCCCCTTCTTCCTGATCTTCGGCGCCTTCTCGTTCTTCCCGGTCTTCTACTCGCTGTACCTGGCCTTCCAGCGCTGGGACGGCATGGGCACCATCCAGTTCGTGGGCCTGCAGCAGTTCCGGTTCCTGTGGGACGACCCGGTCTTCTGGCTGTCGATCCGCAACACCCTGGTGATCTGGGTCCTGTCGACCGTTCCCACGCTGTTCGGCGCGCTGGTGCTGGCGACGCTGCTGCACTCGGTGCGGCGCTTCAAGGGCTTCTACCGCATCGCCCTCTACCTGCCGAACGTCACCTCGATCGTCGCCGTGTCGATCTTCTTCGGGGCGGTGTTCAGCAACAACTTCGGCCTGGTCAACGCGATCCTGGGCACCGTCGGCATCTCACCCGTCCCGTGGATGAGCAATCCGTGGCTGATCAAACTGGTCATCGCGCTGCTGATGACCTGGATGTGGACCGGCTACAACATGATCATCTACCTGGCCGGCCTCCAGGCCATCCCCACACAGATCTACGAGGCGGCCAGGCTCGACGGCGCCGGGCCCATCCGCACGTTCTTCCAGATCACCATGCCGATCATGCGGCCCATCATCCTGTTCACGGTCGTCATCTCGACCATCAACGGCCTGCAGAGCTTCAGCGAGCCCCAGGTGCTGTTCGGCAGCAACGCCGCCAACCCGAACCTCGGCGGCCCGGGCCAGGCGGGCCTGACCACGCTGCTGTACTTCTACCAGTCGGCCTTCGTCAACAACGACTACGGCTACGGCGCGGCCATCGTGTGGGCCTTCTTCGTGCTGATCATGCTGCTGGTCGTCGTCAACTGGCGCGTCGTCCAGCGCGGGAGGAAGTCATGACCGCAGTGGTCAAGAGGCGGTCCCGGCGCCCCAAGGGACTGACCGCGCACATCTTCCTCGGCCTGGCCGTGCTGATCTCGGTCTTCCCGTTCGTGTGGACGATCGTCATGGCGACGAACACCACCGAGGACATCTACAAGAGCCCGCCGAAGCTGACCTTCGGATCCCACCTGCTGGAGAACATCCGGCACGTGCTCGACACCATCGACTTCTTCGGGTCGATGCTGAACACCCTCGTCGTCGCGACCGTCACCACCGTCCTGGTGCTGTTCATCGACTCCCTGGCGGCCTTCACCTTCGCCAAGTTCGACTTCCCCGGGCGCAAGGTGCTGTTCGCCATGCTGGTGGGGTTCATGATGCTGCCGCTGCAGCTGGCCGTCCTGCCGCAGTTCATCCTGATGTCCGACATCGGCTGGGTCGGCACCCTCAAGGCACTGGTCCTGCCCGCCCTCGCCAACGCCTTCGGCATCTTCTGGCTGCGCCAGTACATCGAGAACGGCGTGCCGGACGAACTCCTCGACGCGGCGCGCATCGACGGCGCGGGCTTCTTCCGCCAGTACTGGAACATCGTGCTGCCGATGATCAAGCCCGCGTTGTCCTTCCTCGCCATCTACGCCTTCGTCGGCGCCTGGAACGACTACATCTGGCCCCTCGTCGTGCTGACCGACCCCGGCCACCTCACCCTCCAGGTGACGCTCGCCCAGCTCCATGTCGGCCACACCACCGACTACAGCATGGTCATGGCCGGTGTGCTCATGGCGTCCGTTCCGCTGGTCGTCGTCTTCACCATCTTCGCCCGCGGGTTCATCGCGGGCGCCACGGAGGGGGCAGTACAGGGGAGCTGACGCGCCCCAAGGGGCGCGGGGCTGTGTCGATATACGGCTCCGCCGCGTGGGCGCGACCAGCCACCGCGGGCACGCAGCCGAGAACCGGCAGTCGGTCCCGAGCTCTCAGGACACAAGGGAGGCACCCAGTGACGGACGTCAACTCCGAGGCTCCACGCGCCAAGGTGCTCGTCGTCGGCATGGACGGACTGCGCTACGACCGGCTCGTCCGCTCCCCCTCCACGGCACCGGTGCTGCACGGCCTGATGGCCGCGGGCGCCGTCGGCACCAGCCTGCTGCCGTACGGCGAGGCCGACGGCCAGGCCGAGGACGGGCCGTCGACCAGCATGGCCTACACCGACTCCGGGCCCGGCTGGTCGAGCGTGCTGACCGGGGTGTGGCCCGACCGTCACGGGGTGACCGGCAACGACTTCACCGGGGCCGACTACACCCGGTACCCCGACTTCCTGAGCCGCGCCGTGGCGGCCCGGCCGGGTCTGCGCACGGCGGCCGCGGTGTCCTGGCCGGAACTGGTCCGGCGCGGTGTCCTCGGCCCCGCGATCGGCCGGCGGGTGTACCACGACGGCGAAACCGACGGCTACGCGAGCGCGGACCGCCGCGTCGCCGACACCGCGGCGGGCTGGCTCACCGAGGACGACCCGGACGTGCTGTTCGTGTACCTCGGCGCCACCGACGAGGCGGGCCACGCCACGGGCCCCCTCTCCCCCGCCTACGATCACGCCCTCCTCGCCCAGGACGCGCACCTCGGCCGGCTGCTGGAGGCCATCGACGCCCGGCGCTCGGACCCGGCACGCGCCGGGGAGCGCTGGACCGTGCTGGTGACCACGGACCACGGTCACCTCGACGCCGGCGGCCACGGCGGTGACACCCGTGCCGAGCGGGAGGTCTTCGTCATCCTCGCCGAGCCCGGCGCGCCCCCGCGCACCCGGCTCGACACACCCCGTCTGATCGACATCGCCCCCACGGTCCTGGACCGTCTCGGCATCCCCGTCGACCCCGCCCGGGGCCCGGCGGGCCGTGTCCTGCCCCGCCCCACCGCACCGATTTCGGAATGGTCATGACCGACGCATCTCTCGATCCCCTGCTCGCCCTGCGCCCCTGGGAGGCACCCGAGCTGACCTCCTGGGGACGGCTGCCCATGAACGCCGTCGACCGGCGGGCCGGGGCCGTTTCCCTGGACGGCGACTGGCGCTTCCAGTTGCTGCCCGCGCCGGACGCCCCGCTCGGGGAGGTCTGGTCGTCGTCGTACGTACCCGGCGTGTGGACCATGCAGGGGACGGACGACCTTCCCCGGTACCTGAACATCCGCATGCCGTTCGCCGAGTACCCGCCTCAGGTGCCCGCCGCCAACCCGACGGGTGTGTACGAGCGGGCGGTGGACGTGCCGGCCGAGTGGGCCGGGCGGCGGATCGTGCTCCAGGTCGGGGCCGCCGAGAGCGTGCTGCTGGTGCATGTGGACGGGCGGCCCGTCGGGATGTCCAAGGACTCCCATCTGGCCGCCGAGTTCGATCTGACGCCGGTGCTGCGCCCCGGCGAGCGAAGCGAGATGGGGGTCCCCCCGGCCGAAGGCTGGGGGAGGGCCACCCTGCGGCTGACCGTCGTGAAGTGGTCGGACGCCTCGCACATCGAGGACCAGGACCACTGGTGGCACGGCGGGATCACCCGCTCGGTGCTGCTGTACGCGCGGGACCCGCTGCATCTGGCGGACGTGGCCGTGCGGGCCCGGCGGGACGGCGACCTGCGGGTGGACTGCCGGGTGCGGGACGCGGGCGGTGCGCTGCCCGAGGGCTGGTACGTCAGCGGGGAGCTGGACGGGCAGCTGCTCACGCAGGACACGGAGTTCGACCGCTCCAACGCCGAGGACCAGCGCGTCTCCGACTTCCTCGGCGAGGCCCGGCTGCGGGCCGCCGTACCGGACGTGCGCACCTGGACCGCCGAGACGCCCGAGCTGTACGGGCTGACCGTACGGCTGCACCGCGCCGACGGCACCGTCGCCGACACCTCGCACCACCGGATCGGCTTCCGTGACGTCGAGATCTCCGGCCGGGACCTGCTGGTCAACGGCGAGCGCGTGTTCATCCGGGGCGTCAACCGGCACGACTTCCATCCGCTGACCGGCCGGACGGTGTCGTACGACGACATGCGCGCCGACCTCGTCCTGCTCAAGCGGTTCGGGTTCAACGCGATCCGCACCGCGCACTACCCGAACGACCCGTCCCTGTACGACCTGGCCGACGAGCTGGGTTTCTACGTCGTCGACGAGGCGGACATCGAGTCCCACGACCACGCGCACGAGATCGCCGACGACCCGCGCTATCTGGGCGCCTTCGTCGACCGGGTCGCGCGGATGGTGCTGCGGGACAAGAACCACCCGTCCGTCATCATCTGGTCGCTGGGCAACGAGTCCGACTACGGCGCCAACCACGACGCGGCGGCGGGCTGGGTCCGCCGGCACGACCCGGCCCGGCGGCCGGTGCAGTACGAGGGCGCCGCCAAGCTCGGCTGGGCCGATCCGGACCTGGCCTCCGACATCGCCTGCCCGATGTACGCGCCCCTTCAGGAGTGCGTCGCGCACGCCATGTCCGGGACCCAGACCAAGCCGCTCATCCAGTGCGAGTACTCGCACGCCATGGGCAACAGCAACGGCACGCTGGCCGACCATTGGGAGGCCATCGAGGCCACCCCGGGTCTTCAGGGCGGGTTCATCTGGGAGTTCTGGGACCACGGCATCCTCCAGCGTGTGAACGACGGCAGACCGGCCGGGCGTGGGGGCGCCGGGCTCTATGACAACGGTGTCGCCGCGCCCGGGCATCGCTGGGCGTACGGCGGCGACTTCGGGGAGAGCGACCACGACGGCGCCTTCATCGCCGACGGGGTGGTCTTCCCCGACCGCACCCCCAAGCCCGTGATGTTCGAGCACCGGGAGATCGCCGCGCCGGTGCGGATCGAGTGCTTCCGGCACGAGGGCATCGTCCTCGGCAACCACCAGCACTTCCGGGGCCTGGACTGGCTGTCCGGCGAGTGGGAGCTGTCGCTCGCCGACGGCGGCACGCTGACCGCTCCCGCCGAGCTGCCCGATCTGCGGCCGGGCGAGACGGCCGCCGTACCGCTGCCGTTCGAGCTGCCGGAGGACGGCGGCGAGGCCTGGCTGACGCTGCGCGTCACGACGGCCCGGGACGAGGCCTGGGCGCCGCGCGGCACGGTCGTGTGCCTGCCGCAGGTGCGTCTGCGGGCGGCGGAACCGGTACGGCACACCCCGGTCGCGAACCGTCCGGTGGAGGTCGACGAGGACGGGCTGCTGGTCCATCCGCTGCTGGCGGCCGCGCCCACGCTGTCCCTGTGGCGGGCGCCCACCGACAACGACGAACTGGGCGGCATGGCGGGCCGCTGGCGGGACTGGGGGCTCGACGCGCCCACCCGGAAGGTCGTCGCCGTACGGCGTGACCCGGGCCGGGTGGCCGTCGTCGCCGACCTTCTCTGCCCGGGCGGGACCGTCCGGCACGAGCAGGTGTTCACGGCCGTCGAGGGCGGGCTGCTGGTGGAGGAGAGCGCCGAGCTGCCCGAGGCGCTGGACGACGTGGCCCGGGTCGGGTCGGTCTTCGAGACGGTCGCCGGGCTGAACCTGCTGGAGTGGTTCGGGCAGGGCCCCTGGGAGTCGTATCCGGACCGGGGCGCGGGCGCGCCCGTCGGCCACCACGGTCTGCCGGTGGACGAGCTGTTCACACCGTATCTGCGGCCTCAGGAGAGCGGCGGGCGGCACGGCGTACGGCGGTTCACGCTGTCCGCGCCGGACGCCACCGGGCTGGCGGTGCGGCTGGACCGGCCCAGCCAGGTGTCCGTGACCCGCCATCGCGCGGCCGACCTCGCCTCGGCCGCGCATCACGACGAACTGGTGCCGCGTGCCGGGTGCGTGGTGCACATCGACGCGGCGCACCGCGGGCTGGGCACGGCGTCGTGCGGGCCCGACACCTTCGCTTCCTATCTCGTCGCGGCGGGCGTCCATCGCTGGAGCTGGACGCTGCACGTGCTCTGAGTTCTTCGAGTTCTTCGAGTTCTTCCTTCCCTGTTTCTCTGTCACCTCATGGAGCACCCGTGTGCACTTCGCATGACCACGACCTGGGCGAGGCGCCCCAGGCCGGTGCCGGAAGACGCAGTTTCCTTCGTGCCACGGCGCTGCTCGGCGCGACCGCCGGGGTGGTGGCCGCGCTGCCGGCCGTCACCGCCGGGGCGGCGCCGTCGAGTTGGCGTCCCGATCCGCACAGCCGCCGCTTCACGCTCGCCGTGATGCCGGACACCCAGTACCTCTTCGACGGGCCGAGCATCGACAAGGCACCGGTGGAGGCGTCGCTGCGCTATCTGCTGGAGCACGGCAAGGAGGAGAACCTCGTCTTCCTGTCGCATCTCGGGGACCTCACGCAGAACGGCGCGAAGGAGGAGTTCGCGGCGATCGGCGAGGCGTTCAAGCTGCTGGACCGGCGGGGCGTCGGCTACAGCGTCCTGGCCGGCAACCACGACGTGAAGTCGTCGACGACCGACCAGCGCGGTGCGACGCCGTACCTGGACGCCTTCGGTCCAAGGCGGTTCCGGGGGCAGCCGACGTTCGGCGGCGCCTCCCCGGACGGCTACAACACCTTCCACCTGTTCACGGCGGGCGGCCGGGAGTGGCTGGTGCTGGCGTTGGACTGGCGGCTGTCGCCGCAGGGCTACGCGTGGGCGAAGGAGGTCCTGGCGAAGCACCCGAAGACACCGGTGATCCTCACGACGCACGAACTGGTCGTCGAGGACGACTCCCTGTCGGAGTACGGCCAGCAGCTCTGGGACCAGCTCGTCGAGGAGCACGACCAGATCTTCCTCACCCTCAACGGGCACTACTGGCCCGCCGCCCGCGCGACGCGGAAGAACGCGGCCGGGCACGACGTCCATCTGCATCTGACGAACTACCAGAACCGCTACTTCGGCGGCGCGGCCATGATCCGCCTCTACCGCTTCGACCTGGACCGGAACGTCATCGACGTGGAGACGGTCTCCCCCTGGATCCTGGGACGGGCCAAGAAGGGGCTCAACGAGCTGGAGCGGCAGGAGATGGAGCTGAGCGGCGACGCCGACCGGTTCTCCGTCGAGATCGACTTCGAGGAGCGTTTCTCGGGCTTCGCGCCGGTGCCCGCACGGCCGGCCAGGCCCGCCGCGAAGCTGCTGGTCCCGGGCACGATGGCGTACTGGCGCTTCGAGAAGCCGGTGAACGGCACGGTCCGCGACCTGTCGGGGCGGGGCAACGACCTCTCCCTGGTCACGGTCGGCGGCGGCGCGCTGGGCTGGTCGGCGGACCACCACCCCGACCAGCCGGGCCACGGCAGCCTGGAGTTCCAGGGGTTCAAGTCGCCGCTGAAGGGCGCCTATCTGCGCACGGTCGACGGCGCCCCGCTCAACGCGGCCACCTTCAAGGACGGCTACACCATCGAGGCGTTCTACCGGCTGCCCGCCGACTGGGACCCGGACCACAACGCCTGGTCGGGTCTGGTCTCGCGCACGGGCACGGGCGGCGCCGCCGGCAAGACCGCCGACGACCCGGACGAGCCGCTGGCCACCCTGTCGCTGTCCAACGACCGTGAACCGCAGTGGGCGATGCGCCCGCTCAACCAGCAGGGCATCGCCACCAACTGGGCGCAGGAGACCCCGCTGGAGACCTGGTGGCACCTCGCGGTCGTCAACGACGGCAGGCACAGCACGCTGTATGTCGAGGGCTGCCCGGTGCTCCGCAACCCCAAGGCGGCCTCCGTCGGCATCACCTCCGTGGGGCTGCCGTGGCTGCTGGGCGGTTACGAATACGGCGGGAAGATCGACCAGATCCTGCACGGACGTCTCGGTGACGTCCGCATCGTCGAACGGGCGCTGCCCGTCACCTCCTTCATGACGCACTGACTCCCTTCTCGAGGATCACCATGACCGAGCAACAGCTGCCCGACTGGGCCGACCCTTCCGTCTCGCCCGCCGCACTCGATCCGCAGGGCCTGTCCAGGCGCGGACTCCTGCGCCGCGCGGGCCTGTTCGGCGCCGCCTTCACCCTCGGCTCGGCCGCCGTGCCCGCCGCGGCCTCACCGAAGCGCTTCGGCGGCGACGACCCGCGGCTGGCGTATCTGGTGGGCGACCACCACGTCCACTCCGTCTACAGCCACGACGCCAAGTACACGTTCTCCCAGCAGGCGAAGGCCGCCGCCGAGTACGGCCTGGACTGGATGGTGTTCAACGAGCACTCCAACTTCGGGCACGCCTCCTACGGCGCGCAGCTGGAGCACGAGGAGATCCTCAAGGCCCGTGCGGAGAACCCGCGTCAGCTGATCTTCCAGGGGCTGGAGTGGTACATCCCGGCCGCCGAGCACTGCACGGTGTTCGCGGCGCCCGGCCCCCACGAGGTGGACCTGCTCACGCGGTTCGAGCTCGCCTACGACGGCAAGCTGCTCAACTACACCGAGGGCTCGGCCGGCGCGGCCGACACGGCCCGCAACGAGGCGCACGCCGTCAAGGCGATCAAGTGGCTGGCCGAGCAGCGCCGTTCGGGCTATGTCGACGACGTCCTCGTGATCGCCAACCACCCGCTGCGGCTCGGCATCGACTCCCCGCACGAGATGCGCAACTGGCGGGACGCGGCTCCCGAGATCATGATCGGCATGGAGGGTGCCCCCGGTGCCCAGGGTGCCGCCATCCCCGGCTGGCGCGGCACGACCTCGATCCGCGGCGAGTACGAGAACAAGCCGTCCGCCCAGTCCTGGTCCGGCTACCCGGCGGACGCCTATCTGACGTACGGCGGCTTCGACTGGGCGACGGCGACCGTCGGCGGGCTGTGGGACGCGCTGCTCGCCGAGGGCAGACTGTTCTCGATCACCACCAACTCCGACAATCACCGGACCGTCTTCGACACCTGGAAGAACGGCGACTGGCCGACCGGACAGAACTTCGACAACACCGGCAGGCTCCCCGACCCGGTGAACACCGACACCCCGCAGCCCGGCAGCGACTTCTGGCCCGGCCAGTTCAGCCGCACCCACGTCGGTGTCACCCGCTACGGCTACCGCGCGGTCATGGCGGGCCTGCGCGCGGGCCGTGTCTGGCTGGACCACGGGCATCTGCTCGACGGGCTCGACGTCCGGGTCAAGCGGGACCGCGACGCCGGTCGCGGCGTCACCCTGGGCGGCCGGCTGCGCGTCCGCGAGGGCGAGAGGATCAGCCTGTACGTCACCGTCACGACCGCCTCCCGCCCCAACGCGCAGGGCATCCTGCCCGAGCTCCGGCACGTCGACGTGATCCGGGGCGCGGTGCGGGGCCCCGTCACCGACCGGGACACCTGGAAGGCGCCGGACACCAAGGTCGTGCACACGAAGGACGTCAGCGGCCGCAAGGGGACGTACACGCTGCGCATCCCGCTCACCGCCGGGGACGAGTCCTTCTACGTCCGGCTGCGCGGCAGCGACGGCAACCGGAACGGCACCGGCTACCTCGGTGCCTCGGTCGACCCGCACGGGCCGGTCCCGCACGAGCCCGGGAACGGTGACCCGTGGGCGGACACGTGGTTCTATTCCAACCCCGTGTTCGTCGATGTCGAGGGTTCCTGACCCCGGGTACCAGCAGGTCACGGACTGATCCGGCGGAGGTACGGTGGGCCGCGTGACCGGTGAAGAGTCGCTGCGGCCCCAGTCCCTCATGCTGACGTTCCTGGGCGACCAGGTGCTCGGGCGCGACGTGTGCGTGTACTCGGGCAGCGTCATCGACGTGTTCGCCCGCGCCGGGATCGGCGAGCAGGCGACCCGCTCGACGCTGACCCGCATGGTGGGCCGTGACCTGCTGCGCCGCCAGCGTGAGGGCCGCCGGATGTACTTCGGGCTGACCGAGCGCTCGGAGGCGGTGCTGCGCGACGGCGAGCGGCGCATCTGGCAGACCGGCGCCGTCAACCGGCACTGGGACGGCACCTGGACCCTGCTCGGCTTCTCCCTGCCCGAGTCCTGGCAGCGCCAGCGCCACGACCTGCGCTCCCAGCTGACCTGGAGCGGCTTCGGACCGCTGTTCAACGGGCTGTGGATCGCCCCGGGCGAGGTCGACGTGTCGGCGCTGGTCGCCGAGCTGGGCCTGTCCGCCCATGTGAAGGTCTTCCGGGCCCACGCGGACACCGGCATGGACATCGGCCAGATGATCGAGGAGACCTGGGAGCTGTCCGACCTGGCCGGGCACTACGAGGCGTTCGTACGACGCTGGCAGCCCTGGGAGGACGATCTGCCGGACGCCGACGACGCCCTGGCCCTTCGGCTGCGCCTGCAGACCGAGTGGCTGCGCATCGTCCGGCGCGACCCGCGCCTGCCCGTCAAACACCTCCCGGACGACTGGCCGGCGGACCAGGCCGAGAAGACGTTCCGGTCCGTGCACGACCGGCTGTCACCGCTCGCGCGCGACGCCTCGGAACGCCTGCTCGACCTGGTGCCCGCGCGGTCTCAGGCGTAGAACCGCGACAGGCTCTGCAGCACCGCCGCCGGCTTGGCGCCGCCCTCGATCTCGATGGCGCCCTCGACGGTGATCTGTACGCCGCCGGGCACCTCCTCGACCTCGGCGAGCCTGGCCGTCAGCCGGATGCGGGAGCCGACCTTCACGGGGGAGGGGAAACGCACCTTGTTGAGGCCGTAGTTGACCTTCGTCGTCACGCCCTGGACGTCCAGCAGTTCGGTGAAGAGCGGGATGAAGAGGGAGAGTGTGAGGTAACCGTGGGCGATGGGGGCGCCGAAGGGGCCCTCCTTGGCCTTCTCGGGGTCCACATGGATCCACTGGTGGTCCCCGGTCGCGTCGGCGAAGGTGTCGATCCGCTCCTGTGTGACCTCGATCCACTCGCTGGTGCCGAGGTCGCTGCCCGCGAGCTTCTTCAGTTCGTCGAGGCCGTTGACGGTGATGCTCATTCAGCGTTCCTTCGCTAGGAGTTGGTGCCGTAGCGCTTGCGCACACGGGACTTCAGGAGCTTTCCGGAGGCGGTGCGCGGGAGTGCGTCCGCGACGACGACCGACTTCGGGATCTTGTACTTGGCGAGGTGTCCCGCGAGCGAGGCGAGCACCTCGTCGGGGTCGAGCGCGGCGCCCTCGCGGGGGACGACGACCGCGCGCGGCACCTCGCCCCACTTGTCGTCCGCCACACCGATGACCGCGCACTCGACGATGTCCGGGTGGGCGAGGAGCCGGTCCTCGATCTCGGCGGGGTAGATGTTCTCCCCGCCGGAGATGATCATGTCCTTGATGCGGTCGACGATGTGGACGTAGCCGTCCTCGTCGACCTGGGCCGCGTCGCCGCTGCGGAACCAGCCGTCCACGAAGGACGCGGCCGTCTCCTCGGGCAGCCCCCAGTAGCCGGGCATGACGTGCGGTCCGCGCACCACGACCTCCCCGACCTCGCCGACGTCGACCGGCGCGAGGTCCGGCCGTACGACGCGTACGTCGCTGAAGAAGTGCGGCACGCCCGCCGAACCCGCCTTGCTGACGGCGTGCTCGGCGTCGAGGAACAGCGTGCCGGGCGCGGCCTCGGTCATGCCGTAGCCCTGGAGGAAGGTCAGTCCGCGCTCCTGGTAGGCCGCGATCAGCGGGGTGGGGACCGGGGAGCCGCCGCAGGTCAGGATCCGCAGCGAGGAGAGGTCCGCCCCCGGCCAGCGCGGGTGCCTGGCCACCTGGTCGAACATCGTCGGCACGCCGAACATGAAGGTGATCCGGTGCCGCTCGATCAGGTCGAAGGTGGCGTTCGGGTCGAAGGCCTCGACCAGGACGCAGGTGCCGCCCTTCAGCAGGACCGGGAGCGTCAGCATGTTCAGGCCGGCGGTGTGGAACAGCGGGGCGGAGACCAGGGCGCGTTCGTCGGCGACCAGGTCGTGGTCGATGAGGACGTTGACCGCGTTCCAGGTGAGGTTGCCATGGGTGAGCATGGCGCCCTTGGGGCGGCCGGTCGTGCCCGAGGTGTACATGATGATGCAGGTGTCGTCCGGAGCGACCGGTGTGTCGATGGGCTCTTCGGAGGCCGACGCCAGCGCCTCCTCGTACTCGGCACCCACCTCGGCGTACGTCCGCACATCCGTGCTGCCCGGCAGGCCCGCGACCAGGCCGGAGTGCGAGGGGCCGTAGACGAGGGCCTTGGCGCCGGAGTCGGCGAGCTGGTAGGCGATCTCGGGGCCGGCCAGGCGCGTGTTGAGGGGGACGAAGACCGCGCCGAGCGTGCCGGCCGCGAACAGGGTCTCCAGATAGGAGGGGTGGTTCGGGCCGAGGTAGGCGATGCGGTCGCCGCGCCGGATGCCCCGCTCGCGCAGGGCGTGGGCGAGGCGGGTGGTGCGCTCGTACAGGCCGGCGTAGGTGCGGGTGGTGTCGCCGTGGATCAGGGCGGTGCGGTGCGGGGTCTTGCGGGCCCGGCGTGCGGGCCATGACCCCAGTCCCTCGTTGCGCATGTCACGCCCCTTACGGTTTCGTCAGCCCGAGCAGGCGGGCGGCGTTCTCCTTGAGGATCTTCGGCCGGACCTCTTCCTTGATCGTCAGCTTGTCGAAGTCGGCGAGCCAGCGGTCGGGGGTGAGGACGGGGAAGTCGGAGCCGAAGAGGACCTTGTCCTTCAGCAGGGTGTTCGCGTACTGCACGAGCTGCGGCGGGAAGTACTTCGGCGACCAGCCGGACAGGTCGATGTGCACGCCCGGCTTGTGCGTGGCGACGGCCAGGGCCTCGTCCTGCCAGGGGAAGGACGGGTGCGCCAGGATGATCTTCAGATGCGGGAAGTCGGCGGCGACGTCGTCCACGTGGAGGGGGTTGGAGTACTTGAGGCGGATGCCGCCCCCGCCGGGCACACCGGCCCCGATGCCGGTCTGGCCGGTGTGGAAGAGGGCGATGGTGCCGGTCTCCTCGATGACCTCGTAGAGGTCGTAGGCAACCGAGCGGTCGTTGGGGAAGAAGCCCTGGATGCTGGGGTGGAACTTGAAGCCCTTCACCCCGTACTCCTCGACCAGGCGGCGGGCCTGCTTGACGCCCGCCTTCCCCCGGAAGGGGTCGATGGAGGCGAAGGGGATGAGGACGTCGGCGTTGGCGGCGGCGGCCTCGGCGACCTCCTCGTTGGGGACGGGCGGGGTGCCGGTGGCGGACTCGGCGTCGACCGTGAAGATCACGGCGGCCATCTGCCGCTCGCGGTAGTACGCGGCGGTCTCCTCCAGGGTCGGCTTCCGCTTGCCCTCGACCTTGAAGTAGGCGGAGGAGGCGTCGTGCAGGTCGTCGTCCAGCGAGGAGTGGCCCTTGGAGGACACCTCCGCGTGGGTGTGGACGTCGATCGCGACGAGGTCGTCTGCGTTCATCGAGGGGGCCATCACGCCTCCGGGAACTTCGGCGCCGGGATGCCGACCGACTGGGGTTCGGCACCGACCGAGGTGGGCCAGGCGTCGGCCAGGGCGCCGGGGGTCCAGCCGCCGTCGGCGTACGCCGCCCTGACCTCCTGCGGATGCGACCAGAGTGCCACCTTGTCGCCGCCGATGCCGATGGCCTGGCCGGTGACGCCCCGGGCGGACTCGGAGGCGAGGAAGGGGACCAGGGCCGCGCAGTCCTCCGGGGTGCCGAAGCCCTCGCCCTTGCGCAGGAAGTCCGGCAGCGGCTCGCCGTCGCGCATGGCCTCGATGTACGGGGCGAAGGCCGGGATCGTCTCGGTCATCGCGGTCGCGGCGACCGGCACGATCGCGTTGACGGTGATGTTCGCGCGGGCCAGCTCCATGGACCAGGTGCGGGCCATCGCGGCGATGCCGGCCTTGGCTGCCGCGTAGTTCGTCTGGCCGAAGTTGCCGCGCTGCCCGGCCGGGGAGCCGACCAGGATCAGCGAGCCGCCCTCGCCCTGCTCGCGCATCCGTACGGCGGCGGCGCGGGCGCAGGTGAAGGTGCCCTTGAGGTGGGTGGTGATCACCGCGTCGAAGTCCTCGTCGGTCATCTTCCACAGCACCTTGTCGCGCAGGATGCCCGCGTTGGTGACGAGGACGTCCAGCCGGCCGAACTCCTCGACCGCGCGGTTCACCAGCCGCTCGGCGGCCTCGGAGCTGCCGACCGGGACGACCTCGGCGACGGCCTTGCCGCCCACTTCCCCGATGGACTTCACGGCCGCCTCGGCCACGGCCTCGTCGACGTCGTTGACCACCACGGAGGCGCCGTGGGCGGCCAGGGCATGGGCGTAGGCGAGGCCGAGGCCCCGCCCGCTTCCGGTGACGACGGCGACCTTGCCGGAGAGATCGATGCTGGGCACGGGTGGGTCCCTTCACGAGCTGATGCGGGTGGTGCGGCTTCGAGATCGAAGCTAAGAGCAATAATTGTTGACGTCAATAGTTGTTGATGACCCACGGGTGCGAGATGCTGGGGATCCCAGGAAGCACCGAGCACAGGGAGCCCGTCATCGCACGCCAGAACGTCACCCCGAAGCCCATCGACGCGCACGAGCCGTGGATGCGCGGGCTGCACGCCGACACGGGCTATCTGCTGTACCGCCTGGGCCTGCGCTCGGGGCAGCTCTTCAACGCCTGCCTCCAGGAGTCGGGGGTGCGGCTGCGCCACTACGCGGTGCTGCGCTTCCTCGCCACCACCGAGGGCGCCCTCCAGCGCGAGCTGAGCACCCGGCTCGGCTACGACCCGAGCGCCATCGTCGGCCTGGTCGACGACCTGGAGAAGCTGGGCTTCGCCGAGCGCCGCCCCTCCCCCGACGACCGCCGCAGCCGGATCGTCGTCCTGACCGAGAGCGGCCGCGCGTTCCTGCGCGACACCGACGAGGCCGGACTGCGGGTGACCAACGAACTGCTGGGCCCGCTGGAGGACGCCGAGCGGGAGACGCTGCACGCGCTGCTGCTGCGGATCGCGGAGGACGGCCTGAACTGATGTTGTGCAAATGATTGACTGCTGCACGATGGATGCATAACTTCACGGGCTATCCGAGACCCGTCCCCAGGGAGCTCCCCGTGCAGCCATCCCCCTCAGCCGCTCAACCCGCCCCGGATTCACGGCAGTTGCGCCGCGTGGCCATCTCCGGCCTGCTCGGCACGACCGTCGAGTTCTACGACTTCCTCGTCTACGGCACGGTCGCCGCGCTCGTCTTCGGCGACCTGTTCTTCCCCCAGGCCGACCCGGCGGTCGGCACCATCGCGGCGTTCGGGACCTTCGCCGCGGGCTATCTCGCCCGTCCGCTCGGCGGCATCGTCTTCGGCCACTTCGGCGACCGGATCGGGCGCAAGTCGATGATGCTGGCGACCATGGTCATGATGGGCCTGGGCAGCTTCCTCATCGGCCTGCTGCCCACCTACGACGCGATCGGCGTCTGGGCCCCCGTCCTGCTCGTCGCGCTGCGCGTCGTGCAGGGCATCGCGATCGGCGGCGAGTGGGGCGGCGCCATGCTGATGGTCGTCGAGCACGCCGAGAGGACGCAGGGCTCCCGTCGCGGTCTGTGGTCCAGCTTCACCCAGCTCGGCGCCCCGCTCGGGTCCGTGCTGTCGGCCGGTGTGGTCACCCTCGTCGCCGGACTGCCCGACGACGACTTCCGCTCCTGGGGCTGGCGGGTGCCGTTCCTGCTGAGCATCGTGCTGCTGGCCGTCGGGCTGTTCGTGCGCCTCAAGGTCGCGGAGAGCCCGCTGTTCGCGCAGGCCAAGCGCGAGCCGGTGGACAAGCCGCCGATCGTGGAGCTGCTGCGCCGCCCGAAGCCCGTGCTGCTCGCCGCGTGCGTCGGCATCGGCGCGTTCACCACCCAGTCGCTGCTGACGAGCTTCATGATCTCCTACGCCGTCGACGAGGGGTACACCCGGCCGCAGGTGCTGACCGCGGTGACCGTCGCCTCCTGCGTGGCCCTCGCCGTCCTGCCCGCCGCGTCCGCGCTGTCGGACCGGGTCGGCCGCCGGCCCGTCGTGCTCGCCGGCGCCCTCGCCTCGGCCGCGCTCGCCTTCCCCGTACTGGCCCTGGTCGACTCCGGCTCGCCCGGCCTGCTCATCCTCGCGCTCGCCCTCGGTCACGGTGTCGCCCAGTCCACGATGTACGGGCCGCTCGGCGCCCTGCTCACCGAGATGTTCGGCACCCGCGTCCGCTACACCGGCGCCTCCCTCGGCTACCAGGCGGCCACCCTGATCGGCGCCGGCTTCTCCCCGCTGATCGCCGGCAGCCTCCTCGCCTCGTACGGGGGTGGCAGCACTCCCGTCTCGCTGCTGCTGTGCGCCGGCGCGGCGATCACCGCCGTCACCGTGTGGCGGCTGCGCGAGACGCACACCGACGCCCTGGACTCCCCCGCCGCGACCCCCACTCTGGAAGGAACCCCGCGTTGAGGATCCGCCTCGCCCTGCTGACCACCTGCCTGTCCCTGGCGACGGCCCTGCCCGCGCAGGCCGCCGACGCCGGCGACAGCCGTCTGGAGGGCAAACTCCCCTCCGGCGCCGCGTACGTGATGGACGTACCCGCGTCCTGGAACGGCACGGTGCTGCTGTACAGCCATGGCTACTCCCCGGCCGGGGCCCCCAACCCGGCCCAGAACACGCCGCGTCCGGCGGTCCGCGACAAGCTGCTGGCCGAGGGCTACGCCCTGATCGGCTCCTCGTACGCGACGAACGGCTGGGCGATCACCGAGGCGGTGCCCGACCAGCTCGCCACGCTGGACCTGTTCACCGAGAAGTTCGGACCGGCCAGTCGGACACTCGCCTGGGGCACCTCCTACGGCGGCTTCGTCACCACCATGCTCGCCGAGCGGCACGCAGACCGCTTCGACGGCTCGCTGTCGATGTGCGGGCTGGTGCAGGGCGGCGTCGCCAACTGGAACAGCACTCTGGACCCGGTGTTCGCGCTGCGCACGCTGCTCGCCCCGGGCTCCGGCATCCGGCTTGCGGGGTTCGCCGACCAGGCGGAGGCGGTCGCCGCCGCCAAGTCGCTCACCACGAAGGTCGACGCCGCCCAGCAGACCCCGCAGGGCCGGGCCCGGATCGCTCTCGCCGCCGCGCTGCACAACATCCCCGGCTACAACGACGCCGCGCAGCAGAAGCCGGGCCCCACCGACTGGGGGACCCAGCAGTCCAACCAGTTCACCGCCGTCCGGGGGCTGCTGCAGATGCCCGCCTTCAGCTGGCGGCAGGAGGCGGAGAGCCGGGCGGGCGGCAACCCGTCCTGGAACACCGGCGTCGACTACACCGCCCTGCTCGGCCGGTCCCCGCTGTACAAAGAGGTGACCGAGCTCTACAAGGAGGCGGGACTGTCCTTGCGCGGCGACCTCTCGGCCCTCGGCCGGGCCCCCCGGATCTCCGCCGACCCCTCGGCCGTGGGGTGGATGCGGAACACCAGCGTGCTCTCCGGCCGGCTCACCGACCCCCAGCTCAACATCCACACCACGGGTGACGCGCTGATCCCGGTGCAGGCCGAGAGCGCCTATCGGCGGGCGGCCACGGCCGGCGGCTCCGCGGGGCTGCTGCGCCAGGCGTACGTCGACGGCCCCGGCCACTGCACCTTCACCACCGGCGAGACCCTGGCCGCCCTGGACACCCTGGAGGACCGCCTGGACACGGGCCGCTGGGACGTGTCGCCCGGCACGCTCAACTCCCGTGCGGGGCAGGAGGACCCGACGACCGCGGCCCGCTACGTCCCCTACCGCCCGAGCGCCTACCCCCGCCCCCACGACCTCGCCCACCCGGGAGACAACCGGCCATGACCGGCCCCACCGCGCCCGACCGGCTGCTGTCCGTGCTCGGGGCCTTCGACCACGAGCACCCGGCGCTGTGCCTGACGGACATCAGCCGGCGGGCCGGGCTGAGCCTGACCACCGCCCACCGGCTGGTGGGCGCGCTCACCGAGTGGGGCGCCCTGGAGCGGGACGAGTCCGGCGTCTACCACGTCGGGCTCCGGCTGTGGGAACTCGCCGCGCTCGCGCCGCGCGGCCTCGCCCTGCGGCAGATCGCGCTGCCGTATCTGGAGGACCTGTACGAGGCGACGCACGAGAACGTGCAACTGGCCGTGCGGGACGGGTCCGACGTCGTCTACATCGAGTGGCTGTCGGGCCGGTCGGCGGTCGGCGTGCACATACGCGTCGGCGCCCGCTGGCCGCTGCACGCCACCGGCGTCGGGCTCGCCCTGCTGGCCCACGGCGCCCCACGGTTCCAGCAGGAGTACTGCGCGGGCGACCTCGCGTCCTTCACGTCGTACACGATCACCGATCCGGCAAGGCTGCGGCGGGAACTGGCCGAAGTACGCCGCACCGGAGTCGCGGTGAGTGACCGTCAGATCACGGACGACGCCCTGTCGGTGGCCGCCCCGGTACGGGCGGCGGACGGCACGGTGACCGCCGCCGTGTCCATCGTGGTCCCGCATGCCGACGCCCAGGTGCCCGTGCTGGCCCCCGCGGTGCGGGTGGCGGCGCGGGGGATCTCACGGGCCCTGGGGTGGCAGCCGGAGCGAGCCAGGGGCGGAGTGCGCGGCGAGGACGGGGAAAGCACTCGTCAGAGTGAACTTCCGTCCGGTCAGCGGCGAACGACCGCATAGTGAGGTGAAAGGGAGGCGCGGAATCGGGACGCGACCAGTGCCCCGCCCTCCCGACGGGGGGTCACCATGGAGCCGCTCTTCCGCCTCGCCCTGCTGCGACCCGCGATCGCACCGGAACCCGACGACACCGGCATCGAACTGGCGCAGCAGACGGACTTCCAGCGGGCGCTGACCGCCGCGGCCGGCGCGGCGGACCCACGCACCGAACTGCGGCGCGTGGTGGGCGAGTACGTCGCCGGCCCACTGTTCGTCGGAAAGCCCGAACAGGCTCCGCTGGCCAAGGAGACGGCCAAATTCGTGGCCGCGCTGGACCGGCTGCCCGCTCTGACGAGGCCTGTTGCCGACGCCCGCCCGGAAGCCGCCGCGCCGCACCCGCCCTCGCTGCGGGACACGGTGATCGCCGCCGTCCGGGACGCGTTCGGCGCGGCCCCGGCCGATGTCGTGCAGGGCGCGCCGTACAAGGAGGCGGTGGCCCGGCTCCGGGACAGCGTGCTGGCCGTCAAGTACCTGCCCGCCGAGCACACCAGGCCCCTGGAGGAACTGGTCCGCCGGCTGCGCCACCTGGAGATCGTCGCCCGCCTCGTGACGCACACCGCCTTCCCCGCCGCCCCGCGGGAGCTGCGGCGGGCCCGCAGGCGTCCCCTGCGGCTGCCGGGTGCCACGGGCCTCGAACCCGTGCTGTCCACCGTCGAGGCCGAGCGCAGGCGGCGGGAGAAGGAGGCCGAGGCGGCCGGGGAGCGACGCCAGCGCGCCGAGCGACTGCTCACCTTCTTCCGGCAGTTGCGCACCGCCATCGATGAGCTCACCGGACTCGGCGGTGAGCACTTCAGCGTCTCCCCGCAGAACCGGTCGGAGCAGGTGCTGCCGCCGCCCGAGTACACCCCGCCCGCCGAACTGGCCCGCCAGATCACCTTCCACAAGCTCCTCTCGGAGGCCAACCTGCGGGCCTTGGCCGGAGGCACCGGCACAGGCGGAGGCACGGGCGGCGGGACCGGAACAGGCGGCGGAAGCGGTGGCGTTCTCGGCGAGGCGGGGCCCGAAGCGGAAGGCGGCACCGCGCGAGCGGCGGCCGAGGAACCCGCTCCGAACCCCCCGGAGCCCACCGTCGTGGCGGGAGCCGCCCAACTCGCCGGGCAGGTCTTCGGCGCCAGGCCCGACCTCCTCGCCGGCACCCCCGGCTTCGTCCCGGCCCTGCTCAAGGATCTCGGCTTCCGGCTCCTGCCGGCGGCGGTGCAGCAACTGTCGGAGGCCACCCGGGCCCTGCTCACGGCACGCGGCATCGACATCACGGCCCAGCCTCTGGACCGCGTCGTCGCCCTCCTCCAGAGCGAGGCCGACCGGACGGCGGCAGACCTGGAGAAACTGTTCGGCAAGCCGGTCAAGCGCAGCGTGCGACGGCTCGGGGACACACTGGTCACGACCTCCACACCGGTGCCGTCCGTCTGGAACGCGATCAGCATCGGGGACCTGGACCCGGTCGAGCAGATCCCCCTGGAGGCAGAACCCCTCCCGACCACGCGGGGCAGTGTGAAGCCGTCCGGGGTCGCCGACCTGCTCGTGGTCCGCCAGCAGCTGATCGGCTACGAGGGCGCCGACGTCGCCCACATCGAGAACGTCCTCAAGGGCGAGACCAAGCTGCGCGAGCACACCCGGCGCGAGGAGACCGAGCAGACCACCGTCACCGAGACGGAGACGATCACCTCCGAGGAACGTGAGCTGGAGTCGACGGACCGCTTCGAGATGACCAGGGAGGCCAGTGCGGTCATCAAGGAGGACGCGGCGCTGAAGGCAGGCCTGACCGTCACCGGCAAGTACGGCCCCACGGTGGAGTTCTCGGCCTCCGTCGAGGGCTCCGTCTCCCGGTCGAAGGAGGAGGCGACCAAGTCGGCGTCCACCTTCTCCCAGGACGTCACCCAGCGCAGCGCCTCCAAGATCTCCGAGCGGGTACTCCAGCGCACCACCCTGCGGATCACCACCGAAGTCACCGAGAAGAACACCCACACCCTCGACAACAGCCCCGGCATCGACCACATCTCCGGGGTCTACCAGTGGGTCAACAAGATCTACCGCGCACAGATGTACAACTACGGGCTGCGCACCATGTTCGACTTCATGATCCCGGAGCCCGCCGCCTTCCTCATCCACACCCTCCAGTCGGCCCACGCGGGAGCCGTCCAGGTGGACAAGCCGCCGGCGTTCACCCTCCATGCCAACAAGATCGACGAGACCAACTACCACTACTGGGTGCAGGTGTACCAGGCCACGGACGTCACTCCGCCGCCCGAGATGTACCTGACCAAGTCCTTCGACTTCAAGGCGGGCGGCGGGGACAGCAGGACCAACTACAACCACTCCGGCCAGGTCACCCTCGACGAGGGCTACCAGGCGTTCCAGGCGTCCGTGGCCCGCCTCTGCAACATCTGGGAGGGCTACCACTCCCTCGACGTCGCCGTGGGCCGCCGGACCCATCGGTTCGGCCCGGACGACCACTGGGTGTGGATCACCATGCTGGACGAGGAGCAGAGCTCGATCCCGGTCGCCGTCGACAGCTTCCGCCTCTCCCAGGTCTCCGTCGCGATCGAGATCAAGTGCCGGCGCACCGAGCGCGCGATGGAGAAGTGGCGGGCGGAGACCCACGCCAAGCTGACCACCGCCTACCGCGCCCGGCTCTCGGAGTACGAGGAGAAGGTCGCCGCTCTGACCTTTCAGGCGGGCGTCGCCATCGAGGGCCGCAACCCGCTGGCCAACCTGGACCTGATCGCCCACGAACTGCGCAAGAGCTGCGTCAGCATCCTGACCGAGCAGCACTTCGACCTCTTCGACGCGATGAAGGGCGAGCCCGGCCAGGTCCCGCAGTTCGACATCGACGAGGCCGCGGTGGAAGGCGCCTACGTCCGCTTCTTCGAGCAGGCCTTCGAGTGGGAGCATCTGACGTGGGTCGCGTACCCGTACTTCTGGGGCCGTAAGAGCGAATGGGACGAGCGCCTGGCCTACGACGACCCCGACCCGTTGTTCAACCAGTTCCTCAAGGCCGGGTACTGCCGGGTCACGGTCCCCGCCCGCCTCGGCTTCGAAGGCGCCATCGACCACTTCATGCAGTTCGGCGAACTGTGGGACGGCGGCCCGCTCCCCACCGTCTCCAGCCCCCTCTACCTGCCGATCGCCGACGAGATCGCCGAGCGTCTCGACCGCCCGGGCGACGAGATCCCCCAGGGCGACCCCTGGACGGTGCGCATCCCCACCAACCTGGTGCGGCTGCGCGCGGACGACCGGTTGCCCCGCTGGGTGCAGAACTCCGAGGGCGAATGGGTCGAGGACTGAGGCGATGAAGCACTTCGTACTGGTGGCGGGCTGCAAGCTGCCGCCCAAGCAACTGCCGTTCCGGGCCTATTGCGAGAACCGGGTCCGGCAGCATGTGGCGGCCAACAGGGCCAAGGAGGACCTGGTCTTCCAGATCCTCGACGTGGAGAGCGGGGAGGTCGTCGTCCGGACGTTCACCTACCCGGGAGGAACACGGACCGAGTCGGTGGCCGCTGTCCGCTCCTTCGAGCGCGTCACCCGCGCCCACTACAACGGCCGCCTCTTCGGTGAGGGCCACCCCGACGTGATGTCGGCGACCGATGTCTACGCGGCCGTACGGAGCATCGGAATCCGCGCTCCCGGCACCCTGATGGAGCTCAGCTTCTTCTCCCACGGCTTCGCCGGCGGCCCGGTCCTGGTCGACAGCATGGACGACGGCCAACTGGAAGAGCGGAACGCCCAGGGCCAGCTCGAGGCCCAGCCCCTGGGCATGCGCCGCGACCCCGAGGACAAGGATCCGCGCCCGAAGGACTTCCACCAGGCCAACATGGGGCCCGAGGAACTCGCCGCCTTCCGCGCGGCCTACCACCCCGACGGCATCAACTGGAGCTGGGGATGCGCGTTCACCCCCAACGCCAACGAGATCCTGCACCATCTGGAGCACCACCCCGACTACCGGTCCTCCGGCCTGCCCGACGACAAGGTGCTGGTCTTCCGCACCTTCACCCCGTCGAACCTCGCTCACCTCAACTCGTTCCTCCCCCTCTCCCTTCCCGACCACCGGAAGGTGGAGATCACCTTCGGCGAGCTGAAGCGGTACATCCGCAACCAGATCCTGGCCTCCTACGGCCACGCCCTCGCGGTCGCCTCCGGCCGCAGAACCTTCGGCGCCCTGGTCGGCACCTACGCCGAACCCGATCACGGCCCACGCCCGCTGATGCACGTCAACCACAACTTCAGCAGGCATTTCGCCTTCTACAGGAACTACTTCAGCTTCACCTTCGACCCCGAGCGACGGTGGTACGGCGCCTACGAACCGGGCTTCACCCAGTGAACGGCCTTCTCTGCTGTACCTCTTGACGACCCGGATGCCGTGGAGCACATTGACGGCACTTTGAGAGCGCTCTCACCCCTCCACTCGAGAGGCATCCCCCCATGAGCGATTCCTCCCGCACCTCCCACAGACGCCGCCCCTTGCGGCGGGCGTTCGTCGCCCTCGTCAGCACGCTCGGTCTCGCGGCGGCGGCCACCACCGCCTCCGCCCCGGCCGCGAACGCCTCCGCCCCGCCGCCCCCGTCGGGCTGGACGCAGCTGTTCGTGGACGACTTCAACGGCGCCGCGGGCAGCGGCGTCAACACCTCCCACTGGCAGTACGCGACGGGCAAGGGCTACCCGGGCGGCCCGGCCAACTGGGGCACGGGCGAGATCGAGACGATGACGAGCAGCGCGGACAACGTCTCCCTCGACGGCAACGGCAACCTCCGCATCACCCCCCGGCGGGACGCCGCCGGGAACTGGACCTCCGGCCGCGTCGAGACCAACCGCACCGACTTCCAGCCCCCGGCCGGCGGCACACTCCGCGTCGAGTCGCGCATCCAGGTGCCGAACGTCACCGGGGCAGCGGCGAAGGGCTACTGGCCCGCCTTCTGGATGCTGGGCGCCCCCTACCGCGGCAACTACTGGAACTGGCCGGCCGTCGGCGAGCTGGACATCATGGAGAACACCCAGGGCATGAACACGGTGTTCGCGACCATGCACTGCGGCACCTCGCCGGGCGGCCCCTGCAACGAGACCAGCGGCATCGGCAGTTCGACCACCTGCCAGGGCACCACCTGTCAGGCCGGCTTCCACACCTACCGGATGGAGTGGGACCGCTCGACCGGCGTCGAGGAGATCCGCTTCTCCCTCGACGGCGTCAACTTCCACACCGTGCGCGCCAACCAGGTCGACGCGACGACCTGGAAGAACGCCACCGACCACGGCTTCTTCGTCATCCTGAACGTCGCGATGGGCGGCGGCTTCCCCGACGCGTTCGGCGGCGGCCCGGACGCCGGGACGCAGCCGGGCCACTCGATGCTCGTCGACTACGTCCAGGTGCTGTCGTCCGGCGGCGGCACCACGCCCCCGCCGACCGGCAACCGCGACGCCTACTCCGCCATCCAGGCCGAGTCGTACGACGGCCAGTCCGGGGTGAGCACCGAGACGACGACCGACTCCGGCGGCGGGCAGAACATCGGCTCGCTGGCCAACGGCGACTGGCTGCACTTCAAGGGCGTCACCTTCGGCTCCACGGCGGCCCGGCAGTTCAGCGCCCGGGTCGCGAGCGGTGCGACGGGCGGTGTCAGCGGGCTGGTCGAGGTGCGGCTGGACAGCCGTAGCAACGCGCCCGTCGGGAGTTTCGCGGTGGGCGGCACCGGGGGCTGGCAGTCGTGGCGGACGATCCCGGCGAACATCAGCTCCGTGACGGGCACGCACGACGTGTATCTGACCTTCACCAGTGGTCAGCCGCAGGACTTCGTGAACGTCAACTGGTTCACCTTCGGGCACTGACGACTGCTCGACAGGGGGCCCCACGCGCGCGTGGGGCCCCTTTTCGCCGTCCTCAGCGCAGGTCCGCCCGGAAGACCGCCGGCGTCTGGTCCGTGTGCTGGTGGAAGAACTTGGAGAAGTTCGCGGCGTCGGGGAAGCCGACCGCCGCGCCGACCCGGCCGATCGGCAGGTCGGTGTGGGCGAGGAGCCGCTTGGCCTCCAGCACGACGCGCTTGTCGATGAAGGCCTTGGGGGTGTCGCCGGTGGCGGCGCGGACCGCGCGGACCAGGGTGCGACGGGAGTAACCGAGCGCGTCCGCGTAGGCGCTGACGCTGTGGTTGGTGGCGAAGTCCCGCTCCACGGCGTCCCGGAAGAGCGTGAAGGTGGAGTCCGACTGCCGGCGTACCGACTCCGCCGCACTCGCGGCCAGATGGGCGAGCCGCAGCAGAAACGCCGTCAGCGAGTGGCGCAGGACGGCGGTGTGCAGGCTGAGCGGCAGCGTGGCCGTGTCCTCGTACTCGCGCCGCAGGTGGTCGAGCGCGGCGCGCAGCCCGGCGAGCTCGGCCGCATCGGGACGCAGCAGCGGCGGCAGGTCGTAGCGGTACAGGCCGGTGGCCTCCACGGTCGCGCGGGGCAGGAAGCCCGGCTGCATGGTGAGCACCGTTCCGCGGTACTCGCTCGTCCGCGAGAAGCGGTGGACCTGCCCCGGGCGGATCCACAGCAGGTCACCGGCCCCGGCCTCGTGCTCGGTGAAGTCGACCATGTGCCGGACCGGGCCCTCGGCGAACAGCATCACGACATGGAAGTCGATGCGGTGCACGCGCTCCAGTGGCGCGTCGGCGTGCCAGGTGCGGCCGGTGCCCATCGGGCCGACCTGCATGCCGACACCGCCGACGCTCAGCTCGACCGGAAAGGGGAACGTTCTGATCCCGTCGCCGTCTTCGATGGTTCTGTCCGCCATGTCCGCCATGTCTGCCTCGCCTTGCCCCGTTCGCGCCCCGCGCTGCCTCGGGGTGTCCCACTTTCACCACACCCTGGCACACGGCGACCTTCCGTCGAAAAAGTCAGACTTTTAATTTTGAACACGTCAGACCAGCCACTTCGCTCCTATCGAGGACTTCTTGAAGATGAGCACGCAGACAGCGGACAGCTTCGAATGGACCGAACTCGACCGGCGTGCCGTCGACACCGCCCGTCTTCTGGCGGCGGATGCCGTCCAGCGGGTCGGCAACGGCCACCCCGGCACCGCGATGAGCCTCGCGCCGGCCGCCTACACGCTCTTTCAGAAGGTGATGCGGCACGACCCCGCCGACCCGGAGTGGGCCGGCCGTGACCGCTTCGTCCTGTCCCCCGGCCACACCTCGCTGACCCTGTACACGCAGCTGTACCTCGCGGGCTACGAGCTGGAGCTGGACGACCTGAAGGCGTTCCGTACGCACGGCTCGAAGACGCCGGGCCACCCCGAGTACGGGCACACCGCGGGCGTGGAGACCACGACCGGCCCGCTCGGCCAGGGCGTCGCGAACGCGGTCGGCATGGCGATGGCGGCCCGCTACGAGCGCGGCCTGTTCGACCCGGAGGCCCCGCAGGGCGAGTCGCCCTTCGACCACACCGTCTGGGCCATCGTCTCCGACGGCGACCTCCAGGAGGGCGTCTCCGCCGAGGCCTCCTCGCTGGCCGGCCACCAGAAGCTCGGGAACCTGGTCTTCCTCTACGACGACAACCACATCTCCATCGAGGGCGACACCGCGACCGCCTTCTCCGAGGACGTGCTGAAGCGGTACGAGGCGTACGGCTGGCATGTGCAGCGGATCGAGCCGCAGGAGGACGGCGACGTCGACGTACGGGCGCTGGACGCGGCCCTGAGGGCGGCTCAGGCCGAGACCGGGCGCCCCTCGATCATCGCGATGCGCACGATCATCGCCTGGCCCGCCCCGAACGCCCGGAACACCGAGGCCTCCCACGGCTCGGCGCTCGGCGAGGACGAGGTCGCCGCGACCAAGCGCCTGCTCGGCTTCGACCCGGAGCAGACCTTCGAGGTCGCCGACGAGGTGCTGGCCCACACCCGCGGGGCCCTGGACCGGGGCGCCGAGGCGCGCACCGCCTGGGACAAGCGGATCGCCGCCTGGCGCGGTGACAACCCGGAGCGGGCCGTCACCTTCGACCGCGTCAGCAAGGGCGAGCTGCCCGAGGGCTGGGAGGACGCCCTGCCGGTGTTCGAGCCGGGCAAGGCGGTCGCCACCCGGGCCGCGTCCGGCAAGGTCCTCCAGTCGCTCGGCACGGTCGTCCCCGAGCTGTGGGGCGGCTCGGCCGACCTGGCCGGTTCGAACAACACCACGATCGACAAGACGTCGTCGTTCCTCCCGAAGGGCAACCCGCTGCCGGAGGCGGACCCGTACGGCCGGACGATCCACTTCGGCATCCGCGAGTTCTCCATGGCCGCGGAGATGAACGGCATCGCGCTGCACGGCAACACCCGCGTCTACGGCGGCACCTTCCTGGTGTTCTCCGACTACATGCGCAACGCGGTGCGGATGTCGGCCCTGATGCAGCTCCCGGTGACCTACGTGTGGACGCACGACTCGGTCGGCCTGGGCGAGGACGGCCCGACCCACCAGCCGGTCGAGCACCTGGCCGCGCTGCGGGCCATCCCGGGCCTGAACGTCGTACGCCCCGCCGACGCCAACGAGACCGCCATCGCCTGGGCCGAGATTCTCAGGCGGCACACCACCGACCCGGCCCCGCACGGTCTCGCGCTCACCCGCCAGGGCGTGCCCACGTACGAGCCGAACCCGGACGCGGCGCGCGGCGGCTACGTCCTGGCCGATTCCTCGACCGAGGTGCCGGACGTGGTGATCGTCGCCACGGGCTCCGAGGTGCAGCTGGCCGTCGCCGCGCGCGAGGCCCTGGAGGCCGAGGGGGTCGGCACCCGGGTGGTGTCGATGCCGTCGGTGGAGTGGTTCGAGGAGCAGCCGAGGGAGTACCGCGAGCGGGTGCTGCCGCCGTCCGTGAAGGCCCGGGTCGCGGTCGAGGCCGGTATCGGCCTGACCTGGCACCGGTTCGTGGGGGACGCGGGACGCATCGTCTCCCTGGAGCACTTCGGCGCCTCCGCCGACGCCAAGACCCTGTTCGCCGAGTTCGGCTTCACCCCCGAGAACGTCGCCGCCGCGGCCCGCGAGTCCCTCGCCGCCGCGCGTGACTGACCCGAACGCCCGAAAGAAGATGATCACTGTGACCGAAGCGACCGCGAGCGCGGGAGCACTCAAGCGCCTGTCCGACGAGGGCGTGTCGATCTGGCTCGACGACCTGTCGCGCCGGCGGATCGAGTCCGGCAACCTGGCCGAGCTCGTCGCCGCGAGGAACGTCGTCGGCGTCACCACCAACCCGTCCATCTTCCAGGCCGCCATCGGCTCGGGCGAGGGCTACGAGGCGCAGCTCGCCGACCTGGCGGTGCGGGGCGTCACGGTCGACGAGGCCGTCCGGATGATGACCACCGCCGACGTCCGCGCCGCCGCCGACGTCCTGCGGCCGGTGTACGACGCCACCGGCGGCCGGGACGGCCGGGTCTCCATCGAGGTCGACCCGCGCCTCGCCCACGACACCACGGCGACCGTGGCCGAGGCCCGGCAGCTGGCCTGGCTGGTGGACCGCCCCAACGTGATGATCAAGATCCCGGCGACGAAGGCCGGCCTGCCGGCGATCACCGAGGTGATCGGCGCGGGCATCAGCGTGAACGTGACGCTGATCTTCTCGCTGGAGCGCTACCGCGAGGTCATGGACGCCTATGTCGCCGGCCTGGAGAAGGCCCAGGCGGCCGGTCTCGACCTGTCGGACATCCACTCGGTGGCGTCCTTCTTCGTCTCCCGCGTCGACTCCGAGATCGACAAGCGGCTGACGCTGCTGGGCACGGACGAGGCCCTCGCGCTGAAGGGCCGGGCGGCCCTGGCCAACGCGCGGCTCGCCTACGAGGCGTACGAGCAGGTCTTCGCCGCGGCCCGCTGGCAGGCGCTGGGCGGGGCCCGCGCGAACCGGCAGCGCCCCCTTTGGGCCTCCACCGGTGTGAAGGACCCGGCATACAAGGACACCCTGTACGTGGACGAACTGGTCGCCCCCGGCACGGTCAACACCATGCCGGAGGCCACGCTGAACGCCGTCGCCGACCACGGTGACGTCCAGGGCGACACGGTCACCGGCGGATACGCCCAGGCCCGCGCCGACCTGGCGGCCGTCGAGCGGCTCGGCATCGGGTACGACGAGGTGGTGCGGCAACTGGAGAACGAGGGCGTGGCCAAGTTCGAGGTGGCCTGGCAGGACCTGCTGGACGCGGTCACCAAGTCCTTGAACGACAAGGGAGTTGACGCGGAATGAGCGAGGGCATCCCCCAGACGGCCGAACAGGAGACCAAGGGGACCAAGGAGGAGAAGGAGGCCGTGGCGGCCCAGGAGGCGGCCGGGGTCGAGCGGACCGGGGTGAGCGGCACGGCCGAGGCCCGCCCGCGCCCGGAGTTCACCGAGGCCGACTTCGTCAATCCCCTGCGCGACGCGCGCGACCGCCGGCTGCCCAGGATCGCGGGCCCGTCCGGGCTCGTCATCTTCGGCGTGACCGGCGACCTGTCCCGCAAGAAGCTGATGCCGGCCGTGTACGACCTGGCCAACCGCGGTCTGCTGCCGCCGGGCTTCTCGCTGGTGGGCTTCGCCCGCCGGGACTGGGAGGACCAGGACTTCGCGCAGGTGGTGCACGACGCCGTCCGTGAGCACGCCCGGACCCCGTTCCGCGAGGAGGTCTGGCAGCAGCTCTCCGAGGGCATGCGGTTCATCCCCGGCGACTTCGACGACGACACGGCGTTCAAGCAGCTGCGCTCCGCCGTCGAGGAGCTGGACGCCTCCCGGGGCACCAGCGGCAACTACGCCTTCTACCTCTCGGTGCCGCCGAAGTTCTTCCCGAAGGTCGCCCAGCAGCTGAAGAAGCACGGGCTGGCGAACGCGCCCGAGGGCTCCTGGCGCCGCGCGGTCATCGAGAAGCCGTTCGGGCACGACCTGGAGTCGGCCGAGGAACTGAACACGATCGTGCACGACGTGTTCGACCCGGAGCAGGTCTTCCGGATCGACCACTACCTCGGCAAGGAGACCGTCCAGAACATCCTGGCGCTGCGCTTCGCCAACCAGATGTTCGAACCGATCTGGAACCGGTCATACGTCGACCATGTGCAGATCACCATGGCCGAGGACATCGGCATCGGCGGCCGGGCCGGGTACTACGACGGCATCGGCGCCGCCCGTGACGTCATCCAGAACCACCTGCTCCAGCTGATGGCGCTCACCGCGATGGAGGAACCGGCCGCCTTCGACGCGGCGTCGCTGCTCACCGAGAAGCTGAAGGTGCTCCGGGCCGTGCAGCTGCCCCAGGACCTGGGGAAGAACACCGTCCGCGGCCAGTACGCGGCGGCCTGGCAGGGCGGCGCGAAGGTCGGCGGCTATCTGGACGAGGACGGCATCGACGCCTCGTCGAAGACCGACACGTACGCCGCGATCAGGCTCCAGGTGGACAACCGCCGCTGGGCGGGCGTCCCGTTCTACCTGCGCACCGGCAAGCGGCTCGGCCGCCGGGTGACGGAGATCGCCGTGGTGTTCCAGCGGGCCCCGCACTCCCCCTTCGACTCCACCGCGACCGAGGAGCTGGGCGCCAACGCGATCGTCATCCGCGTCCAGCCGGACGAGGGCATGACGGTCCGGTTCGGCTCCAAGGTGCCGGGTACGTCGATGGAGATCCGGGACGTGACGATGGACTTCGCCTACGGCGAGTCGTTCACCGAATCGAGCCCGGAAGCGTACGAACGGCTGATCCTTGACGTCCTCCTGGGCGACGCCAATCTGTTCCCCCGTCACCAGGAAGTGGAAGAGTCCTGGAAGATCCTCGACCCGATCGAGCGGTACTGGGCCACGCACGGCAGGCCCGCGCAGTACCAGTCGGGCAGCTGGGGACCCGCGGAAGCCGACGAGATGCTCGCACGAGACGGACGGAGCTGGCGCAGGCCATGAAGATCGACCTGACCGACACCACGGCAAGCAAGATCAACAAGGCGCTGGTGCAGGGGCGCCGGGCCATCGGCACTCCCGCCGTGGGCATGGTCCTGACGATGGTGATCGTCACGGACGAGGAGAACGCCTACGACGCGATCAAGGCGGCCGAGGAGGCCTCGCACGAGCACCCCTCGCGCACCCTGGTCGTCATCAAGCGGCAGGCCCGCACCCCGCGCGATCGCACCCAGTCCCGGCTGGACGCCGAGGTCCGGGTGGGCGCCGACGCGGGCACCGGCGAGACGGTGGTGCTGCGGACCTACGGCGAGGTGTCCGACCATGCCGACTCGGTGGTGCTGCCGCTGCTGCTGCCGGACGCGCCGGTGGTGGTGTGGTGGCCGGTGGAGGCCCCTGAGGTGCCTTCGAAGGACCCGCTCGGGGCGCTGGCCCAGCGGCGGATCACCGACCTGTACGCCGTCGAGAACCCCCTGGCGACGCTCCAGAACCGGGTCCGCTCCTACGCGCCCGGCGACACCGACCTCGCCTGGACCCGGCTGACGCCCTGGCGTTCGATGCTGGCCGCCGCGCTGGACCAGGCCCGGGCACGGATCACCTCGGCGGCCGTGGAGGCCGAGGCCGAGAACCCGGCCGCCGAGCTGCTGGCCCGCTGGCTGGAGGCGCGACTGCACGTCCGGGTCGACCGGGTGGTCACCGCCGGGCCGGTCGTCACGGCGGTACGCCTGGGCACCGAGAACGGCGAGATCGTCATCGACCGCCCCGAGGGCCCGCTGGCCACGCTGACCCTGCCGGGCCAGCCCTCCCGCACCCTGGCACTGAAGGTCCGTGCCACCTCCGAACTCATCGCCGAGGAGCTCAGGCGCCTCGACGCCGACGAGATGTACGCCATCGCCCTGAACGGCGAGGCCACCGAGGAGACCCCCGCTCATGTCTGACTCCCCCTCCGGCTCCCCCGAGCTCACCCGGCGGCCCGAGTGGACCGCCCTGGAGGACCACCGCACGGACACCCTGCCGCAGCCGGACCTGCGTGAGCTGTTCGCCGCGGACCCGGGGCGCGCCGAGCGCTATGTCGTGCGCGTGGGCGACCTGCGCATCGACTACTCCAAGCACCTGGTCACCGACGAGACGCTGGCCCTGCTCCAGGAGCTGGCCGGCGCCACCGACGTGTTCGGGCAGCGCGACGCCATGTTCCGCGGCGAGCGGATCAACGTCACCGAGGACCGGGCCGTGCTGCACACCGCGCTGCGCGCCCCCCGGGACACGGTGATCGAGGTCGACGGCGAGAACGTCGTCCCGGGCGTGCACGCCGTGCTCGACAAGATGGCCGGCTTCGCCGACCGCGTCCGCTCCGGGGAGTGGACCGGCCACACCGGCAAGCGCATCCGCAACGTCGTCAACATCGGCATCGGCGGATCGGACCTGGGCCCGGCGATGGCGTACGAGGCGCTGCGGCCGTACACCGCGCGGGATCTGACGTTCCGCTTCGTGTCGAACGTGGACGGCTCCGATCTGCACGAGGCCGTGCGCGACCTCGACCCGGCGGAGACGCTGTTCATCGTCGCGTCCAAGACCTTCACCACCATCGAGACGATCACCAACGCGACCTCGGCGCGCTCCTGGCTGCTCAAGGGCCTGGGCGGCGACGAGAAGGCGGTCGCGAAGCACTTCGTGGCGCTCTCGACGAACTCCGAGAAGGTCGCCGGGTTCGGTATCGACGTCGACAACATGTTCGAGTTCTGGGACTGGGTCGGCGGCCGCTACTCGTACGACTCCGCGATCGGCCTGTCGCTGATGATCGCCATCGGCCCGGACGGTTTCCGCGAGATGCTCGACGGCTTCCGCATCGTCGACGAGCACTTCCGCAACGCCCCCGCCGAGGCCAACGCCCCGCTGCTGATGGGCCTGCTCGGCATCTGGTACGGCAACTTCCTCGACGCCCAGTCGCACGCCGTCCTGCCCTACAGCCACTATCTGTCGAAGTTCACCGCCTACCTCCAGCAGCTCGACATGGAGTCCAACGGCAAGTCGGTGGACCGCGAGGGCCGTCCCGTCCAGTGGCAGACGGGGCCGGTGGTGTGGGGCACGCCCGGCACCAACGGGCAGCACGCCTACTACCAGTTGATCCACCAGGGCACCAAGCTCATCCCCGCCGACCTGATCGGCTTCGCCCGGCCCGTCGCCGAGCTGGGCGACGAACTGAAGGCGCAGCACGACCTGCTGATGGCCAACCTCTTCGCCCAGGGGCAGGCACTCGCCTTCGGCAAGACCGCCGAGGAGGTGCGGGCGGAGGGCGTGCCCGAGGAGCAGGTGCCGCACCGCACCTTCCAGGGCAACCACCCGACCACGACGATCCTGGCCGCCGAACTGACCCCGTCGGTCCTGGGCCAGCTGGTCGCCCTCTACGAGCACAAGGTGTTCGTGCAGGGCGCGGTCTGGAACATCGACTCCTTCGACCAGTGGGGCGTCGAGCTCGGCAAGGTCCTCGCCAAGCGCGTCGAGCCCGCCCTGACCGAGGGCGCGGATGTCCCCGGTCTCGACCCGTCCACGGCCGCGCTGGTGGCCGCCTACCGCAATCTTCGGGAAGTGAACTGACATGCAGATCGGTCTTGTGGGTCTCGGCAAGATGGGCGGCAACATGCGCGATCGCCTGCGCAACGCCGGCCACACCGTCATCGGCTACGACACCAACCCCGAGAAGTCCGACGCGACCAGTCTGGCCGACCTCGTCAACCAGCTGGAGGCGCCCCGGACGGTCTGGGTCATGGTCCCGGCCGGTGAGCCCACCCAGCACGTCATCGACCAGCTGGCGGGTCTCCTCAAGCCCTACGACACGGTCGTCGACGGCGGCAACTCCCGCTGGACGGACGACGAGAAGCACGCCGAGGAGCTGAGCAAGCGCGGGATCGGCTTCGTCGACGCGGGTGTCTCCGGCGGCGTGTGGGGCCTGAAGAACGGCTACGCCCTGATGGTCGGCGGCGAGAAGGAGTACGTCGACCCGCTGCTGCCGATCTTCGAGGCGCTCAAGCCGGAGGGCCCGTACGGCTTCGTCCACGCGGGCAAGGTCGGCGCCGGGCACTTCGCGAAGATGGTCCACAACGGCATCGAGTACGCCATGATGCAGGCCTACGCCGAGGGCTGGGAGCTGCTGGAGGCCGTGGACTCGGTCGACAACGTCCGCGAGGTGTTCCGCTCCTGGCAGCAGGGCACCGTCATCCGCTCCTGGCTGCTGGACCTGGCCGTGGACGCCCTGGACGACGACGAGCACCTGGAGGAACTCCGGGGCTATGCCCAGGACTCCGGTGAGGGACGCTGGACCGTGGAGGCCGCGATCGACAACTCCGTACCGCTGCCCGCGATCACCGCCTCCCTCTTCTCCCGGTTCGCCTCCCGTCAGGACGACTCCCCGCAGATGAAGATGATCGCGGCGCTGCGCAACCAGTTCGGCGGCCACGCCGTCGAGTCCGCGAAGAAGGCGTAGCACCGTGGGCGATCTGCTGATGGTCCGTCACGGCGAGACGGAGTGGAGCCGGAGCGGACAGCACACCAGCTTCACCGACCTGTCCCTCACCCCGCGCGGTGAGGGACAGGCCGAGTCGCTGGTTCCGCTGCTGGCGGGCCGCCCCTTCGCGCTGGTCCTCACGAGCCCCCTCACCCGCGCGGTGCGCACCGCCGAACTCGCGGGCCTGACGGGGGCCGTGCGGGACCCGGACCTGCACGAGTGGTACTACGGCGCCTACGAGGGCGTCACGAGCGACGAGATACACCGCACCCGCCCGGACTGGGACCTGTGGACCGACGGGTGCCCGCCCGGCGCCGACGGCAAGCCGGGCGAGTCCCCCGAGGAGGTCGGCGAGCGCGCCGACCGGGTCCTGTCCCGGGTGACGGCGGCGCTGCCCGAGGGCGATGTGATGCTGGTGGCCCACGGCCACTTCCTCCGCGCCCTGACGGCCCGCCGCCTCGGCCTGTCCGCGGCGGAGGGACGACTGTTCCGTCTGGAGACGGGCACGGTGAGCCGGCTGTCCACCGAGCACGACCGGCCTGTGATCGCGGAGTGGAACGCGAGGGCCTGACGCACTGAGGCCGGGGGCGAGTTGACAGCCCCCGGCCGGGGCGTCAGAGTCCCCGCTGATGGAGATCGACAATATGACACCCGCCGAGGAGCGGGTGTGGCGCGCCTTCTCGCGCGGTCAGGACGTGAACTTCCGGGAGTCGGCGGACGAGGATCCGGAGCGGGGTGCCGAGTGGGGCCCCGAACGGACCGTCCGTGCGGCCGTGTTGCGGGCCCTGCTGCTGAGCGCACCGCAGGAGGACGGGGAGACCGCCGCCCTCAGACTCGGGGGTGCGCGGATCACCGGGGTGTTCGACCTCAAGTACGGCGAGATCGATCACGCCGTGCGCCTGAGTCACTGCTACTTCGAGAACGTCCCCGTGCTCTACGCGACGCGCCTGCGCCAGTTGAACCTGCGCGACTCCGCCCTGCCCGGCCTGGACGCCGCCACCCTGCGGGTGGACGGCGTCCTGCGCATGTCGGACTGCCTGTTCGACGGGCCCGTACGGCTCGGCGGCGCGCAGATCGCCGGGGCGCTGTTCCTGGACCGCGCCGACATCGACGCGCTGTCCGCCGGTCAGCCGGCGCTCCAGCTCAACCATGTGACCGTCGGGGACGGCCTGTCGGCGCCGGGCCTGCGGGCGCGGGGCGGGGTGCGCCTGACGGGCGCGTCGGTCGCCGGGTCCGTCGACCTGGGCCAGGCCCGGCTGGAGGGCAGCGGGGGTGAGGTCGTCCTCGACGCGGAGCTGGCCGCCGTGGAGGGCGACGTCCTGCTGCGCGGCGTGGAGGTGCACGGCTGGATCGGCCTGCGCGGCGCCCGGATCGGGGGCCGTCTCGACCTGTCGCACGCGCGCCTGTCGAACCCCGGTGACGCCGCGCTGCGGGCCAGCAGCTGCACCATCGGGGAAGTCTGGCTGCGCAAGAGCCCGCCCATGGAGGGCACGCTCAACCTGCGCCGCGCCCAGCTGGACGTCCTGTGGCTGGAGCCGGACGTGGTCCCGGAGGAGGTCCTGCTCGACAGCCTCGTCTACACGTCCCTCACACCGCACGCGCCCGCCGAGCGCCGTCTGGCGATGCTGGAGCGGGACGGCGAGGGCTATGTCCCGCACGCCTACGAGCAGTTGACCGCCGCCTACCGCCGGATCGGCGACGACAACGCCGCCCGCCAGGTCCAGCTCGCCAAGCAGCGCCGCCACCGCGGCACCCTCCCCTGGTACGGCCGGCTCTGGGGCTATGTGCAGGACGCCACCGTCGGCTACGGCTTCCGCCCCCTGCGGGCCGCGGGCTGGCTGGTGTCGCTGCTCGTGATCGGCTCCCTCGCCTACGCGCTGCACCACCCCCAGCCCCTGAAGGCGGACGAGGCCCCGCAGTTCAACCCGGTGTTCTACACACTCGACCTGCTCCTGCCCGTGATCTCCTTCGGGCAGGAGGGGGCGTTCGGGCCGGCCGACGGCTACCAGTGGCTCTCCTACGCCCTCGTCCTCACGGGCTGGATCCTCGCCACGACGGTCGTCACGGGCATCACCCGGACCGTCAGCCGCCAGTGAGGGTCCGCACCGCGTGCTGGGCCGCGAGCCGCACCGGGGCGTTGGCGGCACCGTAGCCCCGGTAGCCGTCGTCGCGCTGGACCAGTTCGAAGAAGACGCGGCCGACGGTCCGGGTGTAGCAGTGGCGGAAGACGCCGTGCGCGTCGCGGTCGTAGAGGATGCCGAGGTCGCGGTAGGTCTCCAGCTCGCCGTCCGCGAACTCGAAGCGGGCGGCGAGGTCGTCGTAGTAGTTCGCCGGGACGGGCAGCAGCCGGCCGCCGGCCTCGCGGAAGCGGCGGGCCGCGGCGACCACGTCGTCGGTGGCGAGGGCGATGTGCTGGGCCTGGACGGTCTCGTCCGTGGGCGCGGCGCCGACGGTGAGGGCGATCCGGACGCTGCCGTCGGCGTTGGTGACGGCGCGGCTGCGCAGCAGCCCGTAGGGGTCGGCGACGTCGACGCTCTCCTGGCCGTGCAGTCCGAGCACCCCGCGGTGGAAGAGGGCCGCCTCGTCGAAGTGGTGCCAGGGCTGGGTCAGGGCGAGGTGGTCGATACGGCGGATGCCCGTGGGGGCGGGGGCCGGGCCGGTGTCCTCGAAGTCGGCCCGCCAGTCGGGCAGGCCCGGGCGGCCGGTGGCGCAGAAGAAGAGTTCCGTGCCGTCGGGGGCGGCGACCGCGTCCAGCGGAGCGTCCTCGGGTGCGCGGCGGCGGGGCAGGACGGGGGCCAGCAGTGCCTCGGCACGCCGGGCCGCGGCGGCGGGGTCGGGCGACTCCAGCCCGATCGCGGCGAGCTGGGTGCCGTCACGGCGGACGGCCGGCCCGGTGTTGACGAGGATCCGCGCCTCGCCCTGCTCCCACAGGGCGACGGGCTTGCCGCGGTGCCGGGCGGTGCGGGTGAAGCCGAGGGAGCCGAGCAGGGCGGTGAGGGGCTCGGCGTCGGGCGTGACCAGCTCGGCGAAGGCGACGCCGGTGGGGACGACGGGGTCGGGCAGGGGTGCCCGGCCGACCGTCTCCTGGAGGACCAGCAGGGAACGCCGGGCGTCCACGGCGGTCGGGCCGGCGTCGGCCTGCCGGAAGACGTCGTTGAAGACCTCCAGGGAGAGCGGGCCGTCGTAGCCGGTGCTCAGCACGTGCCGCACCAGGCCCGCGACGTCGAAGCCGCCCTGGCCGGGGAAGCAGCGGTAGTGGCGGCTCCACTGGAGGACGTCCATGGCGAGCAGCGGGGCGTCGGCGAGCTGGAGGAAGAAGATCTTCTCGCCGGGGATGTCCGCGATGCCCTTGGGATCCGAGCCGCGCGAGAGGATGTGGAAGCTGTCCAGGCAGGTGCCGAGCGCCGGGTGGCCGGCCGCCTCGACGATGCGCCAGGCGTGGTCGTACGTACTGACGTGCCGCCCCCAGGCGAGGGCCTCGTAGGCCACCTTGACGCCGGACTCCCGCGCGAGGTCGGCGAGCCGGCTCAGCTGCTCGGCGGCGAGGGCGTCGTCGTCCACCGCCTGCGGCGAGACGCTGGAGCAGACGAGAACGGTGTCGGCGCCGAGCCTGCGCATCAGCTCGAACTTGTGGCGCGCCCGCCGCAGGTTCCGGGCGAACTCGGCCTCGGGCACGGCCTCGATGTCCCGCATGGGCTGGAAGAGGTCGATGCTCAGGCCGAGATCGGCGCAGCGGGCGCGGATGTCCTCGGGGGTGAGGGGGCTGGCCAGCAGGTCGTTCTCGAAGATCTCCACCCCGTCGAAGCCGGCCCGGGCGGCGGCGTCGAGTTTCCCGGTGAGGGATCCGCTGAGGGAGACGGTGGCGATGGACGTACGCACGGTCGGTACCTCTTCCTAGTTCGGTGCGCCTACGACCCCGGCCAGTTCGGTCAGGTCCGTCAGCATCCGCGCGGCGTCGGGTTCCCGCCCGGTGAACAGGCGGAACGCGTCGGCGGCCTGGAAGGCGGCCATGCCGCCGCCGTCGAGGGTGGCGCAGCCCAGCGCGCGGGCGGTGCGCAGCAGTTCGGTCTCCAGCGGGCGGTAGACCACCTCGGCGACCCACAGCCCGGGGTGGAGCAGGCCTGCGGGCAGGGGCAGGCCGGGGTGGGCCGCCATGCCGGTGGGCGTGGCGTGGACGATGCCGTCGGCGTGGGCGAGCAGCTCGGCCTGCCGTTCCGGGGGCGCGGCGGCCGCACGGCCCTGACCGAAGGCGCGGTTCAGGGAACCGGCCAGGGCGGCGGCCCGTTCGGGCAGCGCGTCGACGACGGTGACCCGCTCGGCGCCGAGGGTGAGCGTGGCGTGCGCGACGGCCGCGCCCGCGCCTCCGGCGCCCAGCTGCACGACCCGCTCCAGCGGTGCGTCGGGCAGTCCGCGCGCGAAGGACGCGGCGAAGCCGGTGACGTCCGTGTTGTGGCCGACGGCGCGGCCGTCCTCGAAGACGACGGTGTTGACCGCGCCCAGCGCCTCGGCCTGCGGGGCGAGCGCGTCCAGGTGCTCGATGACGAGTTGCTTGCAGGGGTGCGTGATGTTGAGCCCGTCGAAGCCCAGGTCGCGGGCGGCCCGCACCAGATCGCCCACCGCCTCGGGCGGCACCCCGAGCGGGTCGATGTCGATGAGCCGGTACAGCAGTCGCAGGCCCTGGCGGTCGCCCTCCCGCTCGTGCAGCGCCGGACTGAGTGAGGGGCCGATGCCGGAACCGATCAGTCCGACGAGATACGAGTCCTTGGGCACACGGGCCTCCTGAGCAGCTGCCTAATGTACGAACTAGTACGTTAGCTATATCAGCCGAGGACGGGCTCGGGAAGACCTCATGGGCGGGCGCACCCCTGCTTCTACAATCACCGGCACCGGCCCCTCCGCCCGAAGGAACCTGATGACCAGCGTCGAAGAACCGGCACGTCCTGGCGAGCGCATCCGTGACGCCGCCCGCACCCAGGCCGAGATCCTCGACGTCGCCACGCAGGAGTTCGCGCGGGCCGGCTACGACGGGGCCCGGGTGGACGAGATCGCCGCCCGCACCCGCACCACGAAGCGGATGATCTACTACTACTTCGGCGGCAAGGAACAGCTGTTCACCTCCGTGCTGGAGCGGGCGTACGGCGTGATCCGGGAGGCCGAGCAGCAGCTCGACGTGGACCACCTGGACCCCGTGGCGGCGATCAGGCGGCTGGCCGAGGTGACCTTCGACCACCACGAGCAGCACCCGGACTTCATCCGCCTGGTCAGCATCGAGAACATCCACGGCGCGCAGCACATCGCCGCCTCGGAGAAGCTCGGCAAGATCGGCTCCCCCGCCCTGGACGTGATCCGGCGGATCCTGGCGTCGGGACAGGAGTCGGGCCTGTTCACGGCCGACGTCGACGCCGTCGACCTGCACGCGATGATCTCCTCCTACTGCTTCTTCCGGGTCTCCAACCGGCACACCTTCGGGGCGCTGTTCGGCCGTGACCTGCTGGACCAGGCACGGCGCGCGCACTACCGCACCATGCTCGGCGACATGGTGATCGCGTACCTCACGGCGGAGCGCACGGCGGACTGAACCTCCGCGCACGACCTCTTGACACCGGCGGCAGGCGGGCGCAGCATCACTGGCCATCCCCTACTAACTACCCAGTGGGTTAATTAGCCGCGATCCGGCCCGCCCTCTCTGCTCGCCGTTCGTCTCACTCCGCCTAGGGTGGAGCCCGCTAAGGAGCCGCCGTGTCCGTCCCCGCCACGCCCCAAGGGGCCGCAGCCCCACCCGGTCAGCCGAAGAAAGCCGCGACCGCCGCCTGGATCGGCAGCGCACTGGAGTACTACGACTTCTTCATCTACGGCAGTGCCGCCGCGCTGATCTTCCCCGCCGTGTTCTTCGACGAGTCCGACCCGGCCACCGCGACCCTGCTGTCGCTGGCCACGTTCGGCGTGGCGTACGCCGCCCGCCCGGTCGGCGCGCTGGTCCTCGGCCACTTCGGGGACAAGCTCGGCCGCAAGAAGATCATGGTCTTCACGCTGATGCTGATGGGCCTGTCGACGTTCCTCATCGGCTGTCTGCCGACCCGGGACCAGGTGGGCACGCTCGCCCCGGCCCTGCTGGTGCTGTGCCGGGTGCTCCAGGGCATCTCGGCGGCGGGCGAACAGGCCAGCGCCAACTCCATGACGCTGGAACACGCGCCGCCGGGCCGGCGCGGCTTCTTCACCAGCTTCACCCTCAGCGGCACCCAGGGCGGCCAGCTGCTGGCCACGCTGGTCTTCATCCCGGTCGCCGCGATGCCCGAGGAGCAGTTGCTGTCGTGGGGCTGGCGGGTGCCGTTCTGGCTGAGCGTCGGCGTCGCCGTCGTCGGCTATGTCATCCGGCGCAAGCTGGACGAGACCCCGGCCTTCGCGCAGCAGGCCGCGGAGGAGGGCGTCGTCAAACTGCCGCTGGTGGTGCTGATGCGCGAGCACTGGGCGGATGTGCTGCGGGTGATCGGGGGCGCGCTCATCGCCTCGGTCAGCACGATCTTCACGGTGTGGGCGCTGGCGTACGCCACCAGCGACGCGGTGGGCATGTCGCGTACGGCCATGCTGTGGGTGGGTGCCCTGGCCAATGTCGTGGCGCTCGCCGCGATCCCGCTGTGGGCGACGCTGTCCGACCGGATCGGCCGCCGCCCGGTGTTCCTGATCGGCGCGGTCGGCAGCGCGGTGACGATGTTCCTGTACCTGTGGGCGGTCTCCACGGGCTCCTACCCGCTGACCTTCCTGACGGGCATCGTCTGCTTCGGTGTGGTCTACAGCGCCGCGAACGGTGTGTGGCCCGCCTTCTACGGTGAGATGTTCACGACCCGGGTCCGGCTGTCGGGCGTGGCCATCGGCACGCAGATCGGTTTCGCCGCGGCCGGTTTCGCGGTGACGTTCGCCGCGCAGATCGCCGGGCCGGACGGCGACGACTGGTCGGCGGTGGCGCTGTTCACGGCGGCGCTGTGCGTGCCGCCGGTGATCGCGGCGGTGACGGCGCGGGAGACGCACCGGGTTCCCACGGAGGTGCTCGGTGAGCGTGCCGCTCGGGGAACTGTTCAGCCGGCGAAGGTGACGGTCTGACCACCCTTTGGTGCCGGGTGCGGGCGCGTGGGGGCTGGTCGCGCAGTTCCCCGCGCCCCCAAAGGGCTGTCTTCAGCTGTTGGACCAGGCTCGACGGCACAGGACCAAGCGGTAGCCGTCGGGGTCCTCGATGGTGACGCCCCACTCGTTCCAGTACGGGTTGGGGGATTCCACCCTCTTGCCGCCGTGCTGCTCCAAGCGGGCGACGAGGTCGTCCGGGACGGGGCCGTCGGCGTAGATCACGAGCAGATCCTCCTCAGTGGGGCGGGGCTCGACCGGGCGGGCGGCCTCGTACACGAGCTCCAGATGCCAGTCGGCGTCGGGCCAACCCAGCATCAGCAGGTCGTGCTCCCCTGGTTCGCCCCCGCCCTCGGCCCGCCACACCACATCGAGCCCGAGCCCCTCGCGCCAGAACCGCTCGGCCGCGGCGAGGTCCCGGGAGGGACGGGCGATACGGATGTGGCTACGACCGTTCACGGGCATGGCGACCTCTTCTCGTGGCGTCCTGGGCTGCGACGGCGACCCGTCCCGCAGCTTAGGAAGCCGACCGCCACGGGGACATCGGCCATCGGACCTGCACCTCGCGGCCTAGGTCGCGTCTGTCAGGACTTGGTGTGCACGATCTGGATGAGGTTGCCGCAGGTGTCGTCCAGCACCGCGGTGGTGAGCGGGCCCATCTCCGTCGGCTCCTGCGTGAACCGCACACCGAGCCCGCGCAGCCGCTCGAACTCCGCATGGACATCGTCGACGGCGAACGAGGCGGCCGGGATGCCGTCCTCGACCAGCGCCGTCTTGTAGGGCTGCACCGCCGGATGGCCCGAGGGCTCGAGGAGCAGCTCCGTCCCGTCGAGATCCTCCGGCGAGACCACGGTCAGCCACCGGTCCGTCCCCACCGGGACGTCGTGCTTCTTCACGAAGCCCAGCACGTCGGTGTAGAAGCTCCGGGCTTTCTCCTGGTCGTCGACGAAGACACTGGTGATGTGGATCCTCATGGGCTGCTCTCCGGAGTGTCGGACCTGATCTCGAACAGGCTGTGGCCGTCCCGTTCCGACGGTACCGGTGACCTGTGTCATTCACCTGTTCCTGCACGGTCCGTGCGGGGTATGCCGGTTCTCACCTCGACGAGCGCGACGGAGGAAGAGCGATGGCACAGCTGCGACAAGAGGCCGATCCGGGTGAGGCGGGGCTGGACCCGCGGGTGCTGGACGACATGGACCGGCACTTCGCCCGACTGGTCGACGAGGGGCGGCTGCCGGGCTTCCTCGTGTCGGTCGCCCGCGCCGGGCGCGTCGCGCACCTGGCGACGCACGGGCTGCGTGACATCGCGGCCGGGCTCCCGGTCGAGCCCGACACGCTGTGGCGGGTCTACTCCATGACGAAGCCCGTCACCGCGGTCGCCGCACTGCTGCTGGTGGAGGAGGGCCGGCTGTCGCTGGACGACCCGGTCGCCGACCATCTGCCGGCCTTCGCCGAGCCCCGCGTGTACGTCAGCGGCTCCGGGTCCGACGTACGGACCCGCCCGGCTGACGGACCCATACTCGTCCGGCACCTGATGACCCACACCTCGGGTCTGACCTTCGGGTTCTACCACAGCCACCCCGTCGACGCCCTGTACCGCGCGGCCGGCCTGGAGTCGTCCGTGCCGCCGGGTGCCGACCTGGCCGAGACCATCGAGGTGTACGCGAGCCTGCCGCTGCAGTTCGAGCCGGGCACCCAGTGGAACTACTCGGTGGCCAGCAATGTCCTGGGCCGGATCATCGAGGTCGTGTCGGGGCAGCCGCTCGACGTGTTCTGTGCCGAGCGGGTCTTCGGCCCCCTCGGCATGACGGACGCGGGCTTCCACGTCACGGACGCGCAGGCGCCCCGGCTGTCGGAGATGTACGGCGAGAAGGAGGGCGGCGCCATCGAGCCGATCCCGGGGCTGCCGCTGCGCGGCCGGCCGCGGTTCCTGTCGGGCAGCGGCGGCATGGTGGCCTCCGCCCACGACTACCACCGTTTCACGGAGTTGCTGCGCCGCCGCGGCGAACTGGACGGCGTCCGGCTCCTCGCGCCCGGGACCGTGGACCTGATGACCCGCAACCACCTGCCCGACGGCGCCGACCTGCGCGCCTTCGGCAGCCGTCCCGCCCACGACGAGCCGGGCAACGACGGGGTCGGCTTCGGCCTCAACTGCTCCGTGGTCATCGACCCGTCCCGCACCCTCGTGCCGTCCGGACTCGGCGCCTACGGCTGGAGCGGAGTGGCGACGACGACGTTCTGGGTGGACCCGGGCCGCGACCTGACGGTGCAGTTCATGACGCAGGTGCGGCCCCGGTCCTCGCACACGGTGTTCCGGGATCTGAAGAGGCTGGTCCACGAGGCCCTGTCGGGCTGAGCACCGCTACCGGTCGACGCGCAGGGTGAACTCGACTCCGTCCTGGGCGAGTTCACTCAGCCACTGCTCGGACCGGGCCGCCGTCTCGGCGGCGCGGTTCAGGCCCGGGGGCAGGGAGCCGTCCAGGACGTGGCCGACGCCGAGGGCGAGGGTGCGTGAGACGCAGCGGGCCATCGCGCTCTCCCTCGCGTCCCCCACCAGGTCCAGGAGGTAGCCGCCCGCCCACGTCCGCCCGGTCTCGGCCCGTACCTCCAGCGACACGGCGAGAACGACCCGGTCACGGTCCTCGTCCGTGGTGGGGTAGGTGGCGGCCAACTCCTGGGCCAGGGCGGCGATCCGGGTGTCGTCGCCCCCCTTCAGCTCCTCGAAGACGCCGTCCCAGGCCCGCAGCCAGCCCTCAAGACGCAGGGTGCCGCGTACGAACGTCCGCGGCGTCCAGGCGTCGGGAAGCTCGTACTGCGCGACGAACGGGACGCTGTCGCGGTTGGGGTAGACCTCGAACGTCTCCCCTTCGACGACATGCCGCCGGGTCGCCTCCCACGGACGGTCGGCGACGGTCTCGGCACCGCCGTCGATGTAACGGGCCGGGGAGCGCAGGGCGTTGAGGACGCCCGCTGGTGCCCAGCTGAAGCGGTACGTGAAGTCGTTCGGGACGGCGGGGACACCGCCGCAGTACGAGGTGAGGATGTACGAGGCAGGGGTCCCGTCGCCGATGGCGTCCCGGGCCCGGGCGACGAGGTCGTGCGCGAAGAGGTGGTCGATGCCCGGGTCGAGCCCGGACTCGGTGAGGACGACGACCCCGGCCTTCTCGGCCGCGGGCACCTGCTCCAGCACCGCCGGGGACACATAGCTGGAGCAGGCGAAGTGCGCTCCCCGCCGTACGCACTCGGCGAGCAGCGGCGCGTGCTCGGCCGCCGGCAGCATGGACACGACGACGTCGCCGGGCGCGAGTTCGGCGGCGAGCGCGGCCGGTGTGTGGGCACGGGGCTCGGCCCGTCCGGCGAGGCCCAGCCGGCCGAGGGCGTCGGCCGCGCGGCTCTCGGTGCGGTGCCAGAGCCGTACGCGCTCGGCGGTGTCGCACAGCGCGGCCAGTCCGCTGCCGGTGGAGAGGCCGGCGCCGATCCAGTGGACGGTTCCGCTCGCGGGTACCGGGTCAGTGGTCATGGAACTCCCCCTCATCGAATTCCCCCTTGTCGAGTCCGTGTTCACGGCAGGCCTGACGGAACCGGTCCAGGCAGCGCCCCCAGGGCCCGGCGACGCCGAAGTCGAGGAGCTGCGGATACAGGGCGGCCGAGAAGTCGGCGCTGGACTCCAGCGGCAGCAGGGAGGGGAGGTTGTCGATGGCGATCAGGTCGAGCGGAGGGTCGTCGCGCAGCCGGCGTACGGGCTCGTCCCAGTCGGTGGTGTCGTCGTACACCGGAAGGACGTTGAGCGGGGAACCGACGTCGCAGGTCACGTCGCACAGGGTGCGCAGCCGGCGGTCGGGGGTGTCGAGGTCCTGAGCGCGGAGAAAGGGCGGGACGGGGGTGGTGGCGAGGACCGCGTTGACCATCACGTCGTGGTCCAGCAGGGCGCGGCGGTCCAGGTCGCGGGTCTCGGCGAGGTCCCAGCAGGTCGGGTCGACACCGGCGGCGGCGAACGCCACGCGGGCACCGCGGCCGCTGCGTCCCAGGGCGCCGATGACCAGGCTCGTGAACTCGGGGTCCTCGGCGGCGGGCTTGAGGGTCTCGTCCAGCTCCTCCTTGGTGGTGGGCGTCAGCGGTGCCCGCAGCCGGCCCCGGTGCCGGAGCACCGCCAGGGCGGCGCCCAGATAGCCGGCCCAGAAACCGAACGCGGCGAGGCGCCGCCCGGTGTCGTCCACCAGGTACTCCAGGTCGAACAGCGTCCCGCCCCCGGCGGTGAACCGGCCCAGCAGGTCGGCTGCTCCCGGCTGGCCCTTGTAGGCGTGGCCGAAGAAGATGTGCCGGTGCGTCAGTCCCGCCGGGTCTTCGGGAAGTTCCTTCAGGCCGAGCACGACGGCGTCCCGCGGCGCCGTCACCCAGGAGCCCGCGGGCGCGACGCGGCAGCCGGCCGCCTCGTACTCCTCGATCGGGAAGACCCGCTGCGGGGACTCCTCGACGGTCAGTTCCACTCCGTCCCCGACGAGCCGCCGGGCGTCGTCGGGCACGATCGGTGTGCGTCGCTCGGTCGTTCGGGCCTCGTGGCGCAGCCACAGATGGAGCTCGGTCATACCGGGTGGGCCTCCGGACGTCAGGCGTCGGCCCTCCGGGCCGACGCTCAAGGGGCTGACGTCCACGAAGCGTACGCGGCCGGGGCCTCAGGAGGAGCTGACCACCGCGTCCAGATGGGGCAGGTGGTGGTCGAGACGCTCCCGCTTCGTCCGCAGATAGGTGATGTTGTTCTCGCACGGCGGGATCAGCAGCGGCACCTGCTCGGCGACCGTGATGCCGTGGCTCACCAGGGCATCACGCTTGCGCGGGTTGTTGGACATCAGACGGACGGACTTCACGCCCAGGTCCTCCAGGATCCGGGCGGCCACCCCGTAGTCACGGGCGTCGACCGGAAGCCCCAGGGCGAGGTTGGCCTCCACCGTGTCCAGGCCCTCCGCCTGCAGGGCCATCGCGCGCAGCTTGGCGAGCAGGCCGATGCCTCGGCCTTCATGCCCTCTGAGGTAGACGACGACACCGGCGCCCTCGGCGACGACCGCGCGCAGGGCGGCGTCGAGCTGGTCGCCGCACTCGCAGTGCTGGGAGCCGAAGGCGTCGCCGGTCAGGCACTCCGAGTGCAGCCGGATGAGAACGTCGTCCGTGCCGAGGTCGCCGTAGACCAGCGCCACCTGTTCGTCACCGCGGTCGTGGTCCAGGTAGCCGACCGCCTGGAATTTCCCGTACACGGTGGGCAGGGGCGCATTCACGACGCGTTCCACGCCGGTCCGCTGCGGTGACTTCTTGCCGAGTACACCAATTTTTTCTGTCATGATTCTCGAGTTCCTAAGCAGAGACGAAAGGCCGTGACGTTATGAGTGATCTGGTGCCGGCGGACACCACGGAAGACGTACGGACGCGGGGCGCCGGTGTCTCACGGCAGGTCGCGGTGCTTCCCGTGGGGAGCTTCGAGCAGCACGGTGCGTTTCTTCCCCTGGCGACCGACACGCTCGTCGCCTGTGCCGTCGCGCGGGAGATAGCCGGCGCGTACCCGGTGCACCTCCTTCCTCCGGTGACGATCTCGTGCTCGCACGAGCACGCGGCCTGGCCGGGGACCGTCAGCATCTCCTCGGTGACCCTTCATGCGGTGGTGCGGGACATTGCGGCTTCGCTCCGCCGGTCCGGCGTCGAGGCCCTCGTGGTGGTCAACGGGCACGGCGGAAACTACGTACTGGGCAACGTGGTTCAGGAGTCCTCCGCCCGCGGCGAGCGGATGGCGCTCTTCCCGGCCGCGGAGGACTGGGAGGAGGCGCGTGAGCGGGCGGGTGTGGTCACCTCGCTGCTCACCGACATGCACGCGGGGGAAATAGAAACCTCCATCCTTCTGCACGCTCATCCCGAAATGCTCCGACCCGGATATGAGACCTCCGATTTCGTCGCTGACGACCGGCGTCATCTGCTCACCCTCGGCATGTCCGGCTATACCGATTCCGGTGTCATCGGCCGTCCTTCGCTGGGCTCGGCGGAAAAGGGGAAGGAACTCCTGGCGAGCCTCGCGGATTCCTTCGGGGCGTATTTCTCGATGCTGACCTCCGAGGACGGCGGGGCTGACGGGTAGTCGTTTGCGGGCGCGGCGGCCCGGGACCGGGCGCGCAGGCCCGTGTACCAGCGGGCGACGAGGACGATCAGGCCGGGCAGGCTCGCCGCGAGGCTGAGCACCCCGTAGACGACCGCGACGGCGAGTCCCCGGCCGGCGCCCAGCCCCGCGGCGCCGAACGCCCAGGCGGTGACGCCCTCCCTCGGCCCCCAGCCGCCGACGTTCAGCGGCAGCCCCATCGCCAGCAGCGCGAGGACCGCGAGCGGCAGCAGGACGGCCACCGAGGCGGTGGTCCCGGCGACACGGGCGGCGAGGACGAACATGGCCACGTAACCTGCCAGAACGACCACGGAGGAGACAATGACCCCGGGCGCGTTGCGGCGGGACAGCAGCCCTTCGCGTGCCTCCGCGAGGACCCCGCGCAGCTTCCGGCCCCGGCGTGAGGGCGCCGCCCGGTTCATGCGCACGGCGAGGAGCACGGCGAGGGCGCCCACCGCGGCCAGGGCCGCGAGCGGGGCGATGTGCCGGGCCTCGTCCAGCACCGGCGACGGCATGGTCAGCAGCACCACGGCCCCGACGGCGAACAGGGCGATCTGTCCGGCGGCCCGTTCGAGGACGACCGCCTTCACGCCCCGGCCCAGGTCGCCCTCGCTCTGCCCGTGCCGGACCGCCCGGTGCACGTCGCCGAGGACGCCGCCGGGCAGCGCCGCGTTGAGGAACAGCGCGCGGTAGTAGTCGGCGACGGCCGGTCCGAACGGCAGCCGGATCCGGAGCCCCCGGGCCACCAGCGCCCACCGCCACGCGCTGAACACCGTGGTGACGAGCCCGATCCCGAGCGCCAGCAGCAACGATGTGCCGTCGATCCGGCTCAGCCCGTCCAGGAAGACTCCGGTACCGAGCCGCCACAACAGCACACCGAGGATGGCGATCCCGGCGAGGGTGCCGAGATGCGTACGGACCTTGCGGGAGCCGATCCGGGTCAGGACGGCCCGGACCGGGCCGGGCGACGGGGAACCGGCAGGGCGGGAAGCCTCCGGTGCCGGGGCATCGGGGGCCCCGAGCGGACTGCCGCTGTCACCGCTCCGGGGCAGCCGGTCGCTCTCGATGGACGTCGGTCGCGGACGTGTCCCCGTCGCCTGGGGGCTCATGACGCTCCGCCCGCCGGACGGCTCAGGGCCAGGAGATCGGTGTGGTGGACGAGGACGCGCAACTCACCGGCGGCGCAGGCGGCCAGGCGTTCGGCCAGATAGGTGTCGGCGCGATCGCGCAGGTCGGGGCGTTGCTCGACGGCGGCGCCGACCCAGCCGCGCAGCCACTGCTCGGTGAGCGCGGCCTGCTCGGGGCCGAGCCGCCAGGGGCTCGGGTGCAGCCGTACGGTCGCACCCTGTTCGGAGAACGCCTCGGCCGCCGCCGTGACCGCGTCCGGGCCGAGCAGGCCGTCGCGGCGCTGGTGCTCGTTGAACGCCTGGGCGATCTCCGTGTCCAGCGGGTGGGACGGGGTCAGTTCGACGCGCCCGGCGACGGACAGCGTCAGCAGGGCGGGGCAGCCGGCTCCGGCGCAGGCGGCGGCGAGGGTGTCGATCTCGTCGCGGGTGAGGACGTCCAGCAGCGCGGACGCCGTCACCAGGGACGCGCCCTTCAGGGCGTCCGGCGTGAGGCGGGCGACGTCACCGCGCCGCGTCTCCACCGAGACCCGGCTGCCGTCGGCGGCCGAACGCGGGCTGGCGACGGCGGCGAAGTGCAGCAGGTAGGGATCGCGGTCGTGCAGCACCCAGTGCTGGGCGCCGTCCAGGCGGGGGGCGAGCCAGCGGCCCATGGACCCGGTGCCGCAGCCCAGGTCGTGGATGGCGACGCCCGACTTCCCCGGCAGGTTGGCGAGCCGGATGCGCAGCGGGTCGAGCAGGTCGTGGGCCCGCGCGGCGGCGTCGGCCGGCTCGCGCAGCTCCAGCCACTCGGGCGCGTAGCGGGGCGGATCGTCGGGGTCGGCCTCGCGCAGCTTCACGGTGGGCCGAGAGCCGGGTGCGCCGCTGGGGCCGGCGCCCGGGATGACGGCGCCCGCCACGACCGCGTCACCCGCCCACGCGATCACCGAGTCTCCCGGCTTCGCAGCCGTGGCGTCCGCCGGCTTGACGGCCTCTGCCGACTCGGCGGCCTCTCTGGGCCCGGGCTGCGTCGGAATCGCCCCGCTCTGCTGGGTCGTCGCCGGGTTCGTCATGCGGCCCTCCGGGGTTCGGTCGGGAGCCGGCGCAGTACCGCCGCCAGGCTCTGTGCGGTCGTCGCCCAGCCGTCGAGCGAGGCGCGGCGACTGCGGGCGGCGGCCTTGAGGCGACGCCGTACATCCGCCTCGCCGAACCAGCCGCGCAGTTCGGCGGCGATGGCGGCGGGGTTCTCCGGCGGGACGAGAATGCCGGGCACGCCGCCGTCGGGGGCGCGGCCGACCGCCTCGGGGAGCCCGCCGACGTCCGTGGCCATGACCGGGATGCCCCGGGCCAGTGCCTCGGTGACGGCCATGCCGTAGGTCTCGGCGTAGGAGGTGAGGACCATCAGGTCGGCGGTGGAGTAACTGGCGTCGAGTGCGGCGCCGGCCTTCGGGCCGGCCAGCTCCAGCCGGTCCTCGAGGCCGTGCTCGGCGATGAGGGACCGCAGATGGGCGACGTACTCGGGCTCCTGGGTGAGGCTGCCGACGAAGACGCAGCTCCACCGCAGGTCGGTGACCGTGGCCAGCGCCTCCACCAGCCGGTGCTGCCCCTTGCGCGGGGTCACGGCGGCCACGCACAGCAGCCGCGAGACCCCGTCGGTGCCGGGTGCGAGGGGTGCGATGTCGGCGCCCGGGGCCGCGACATGGACGCGCTCCGGGGGAAGGCCGTGGTGGGAGACCAGGCGGCGGACCGCCCAGTCGCTGGTGGCGACGACCGCCGGCACCGCCCGCAGCACCGCCCGCTCCTTGGCGTCCAGTTCGGCGGCCACGACCGGGTCGAGCCCCGTCTCGTCGCCGAGCGGGAGATGGACGAGGACGGCCATGCGCAGCCGTTCCGCCTCCGGCACGACGATCTCCGGGACCCCGCAGGCCACCAGGCCGTCGAGCAGGACGGCGGCACCGTCCGGCAGTTCGCTCAGGACTCGGGCCAGTTCCGTACGAGCCGCCGCTCCCGGGCGGGGCCAGTCACCGGCGACGGCGTGCTTGGTGACCTGCCAGCCGAAGCCGGGCAGGTCCAGGCAGACGCGCCGGTCGTAGGCGTTGCCGCCGCTGGGCGCCGCCGGGTCGTCGATGCCACCGGGGAGCACGAAGTGCACGGTGCGCAGGGACATGGGGATGATCTCGGCGTTCTTCAGGGCGGCGTGCTGCACCGGAACGTAGTTCAGGCGTGTCGGTCCGGTCTGCCCGGGCCGCTCGATGGTCGTGTCGGTCACAGCGCACGCTCGTAACTCGCCCAGGCGATGTGCGACTCGTGCAGGGTGACCGACAGGCCCGCGATGCCCTTGGCGCCCTCGCCCAGCGCCCCCTTGTGGATGCGCTCGGCGAGCCGGTCGGCGATGACCTTGGCGAGGAACTCCGTAGAGGTGTTGACACCGGCGAAGTCGGGTTCGTTGTCGAGGTTGCGGTAGTTCAGCTCGCTGACGACCGCTCCGAGTTCCTGGGTGGCCAGCCCGATGTCGACGACGATGTTGTCCTCGTCCAGCGCCTCGCGCCGGAAGGTGGCGTCCACGAGGAACGTGGCCCCGTGCAGGCGCTGCGCCGGTCCGAAGACGTCGCCACGGAAGCTGTGGGCGATCATGATGTGATCGCGGACGGTGATGCTGAACAACGGACGACCCTCCAGGTGCGGCGCGTCTGCTCCCCCGCTGTTGGCTGCCGGGGATGCCGGGTAATACGGCTGCTTGCCTTCCCCTGTTCAGCCTCCGCTACGTCTTTTCTCAGGTCAGGCGCTCTTGTCGTACCGATGTCGTACCGGATGGAACGAATCGTCATCCGATGCGCCAATCGCTCTGGTCGTACGGGTCACTCGCTCCGGTCGTAGCGGACGCGGTGGCACAGCGCGGGGATCTCGCCGGAGGCGAGCCTCGGCAGCAGGTCCGGCAGCTCCTCGAAGGCGGATTCGCCGGTGACGAGGGCGTCGAGCGCCGGGTCGGCGAGCAGGTCGAGGGCGACGGCGAGCCGGTCGGCGTACGTGCGGTTCGGGCGGGCCGGGGAGACGGTGCCGACCTGGCTGGAGCGGATGACGAGCCGCCGGGAGTGGAAGGCCTCGCCGAGCGGCAGGCTGACCTGCCGGTCGCCGTACCAGCTCAGTTCGAGCACGGTCCCCTCGGCGGTGAGGAGTTCCAGGGACCTGGCGAGGCCCTGCTCGGTGGCGCTGGCGTGGACGACCAGATCGCACTCGCCCTCGGCGTCCGCGGGGCCGGCGAAGCCGACGCCCAGGGCCTTGGCGATGGCGGCGCGGGACGGGTCGGCGTCGACCAGCTGGACGCGGACGCCGGGGAACCGGGCGAGCAGGGCGGCCACCGAGCAGCCGACCATGCCGCCGCCGACCACGGCGATCCGGTCGCCGACCAGGGGCGCGGCGTCCCACAGGGCGTTGACGGCGGTCTCCACGGTCCCGGCGAGCACGGCCCGTTCGGCCGGCACGGTGTCCGGTACGGGTGTGACGGCATGCGCCGGGACGACGTACCGGCTCTGGTGCGGATAGAGGCAGAACACCGTACGGCCGACCAGTTCCTCGGGCCCTTCCTCCACCAGGCCGACGTTGAGGTAGCCGTACTTCACCGGGCCCGGGAAGTCACCCTCCTGGAACGGTGCCCGCATGGCCGTGTGCTGGCTGGCCGGCACGCCGCCGCGGAAGACGAGCGTCTCCGTGCCGCGGCTCACGCCGGAATACAGCGTGCGGACCAGCACCTCGCCCTCGCCGGGGTCCGGCAGGGTGACGTCCCGGATGCCGCCTCGCCCAGGCGAGTCGATCCAGAACGCCCGTGCGGTGTGCTTCATCGAAGTCCTCCTGAACGATCGGGAAGCTGCTTGCGTACCGAGGGGTGCACAGGCCGCGCACAAGGTAGCGGCGTTGATCGACTCTGTCACACGGCCGGAGGGTGTTCGGTGGCCCTGAACAACACTTACGACGCGAGGCTCGTACAGCAGGAGACCGCCCTGGGGGCGGGAGTGCAGGTCCTGCTGCTCGCCCTGATCGGTACGGCGATCGGGATGGGCCCGGCGGGCTGGCTGACCGGCCTCGCGTTCGCCCTCGCCACCTGGGCGGTGCTCTCCCGGGCCCTGCACCGTTCCCGGCTGCGCTCCTTCGGCGCGGCCAACCGGGTCACCCTCGGCCGCGCCACCCTCGTCGGCGGGGTCACCGCGCTCGTCGCGGACTCCTTCCAGAGCTCGCCGCCCGTGTCGCTGTTCGTCGGCCTGACGGCGGTCGCCCTGATCCTCGACGGCGTCGACGGCAAGGTGGCCCGCCGCACCGGCACCTCGACTGCGCTGGGCGCGCGCTTCGACATGGAGGTCGACGCGTTCCTGATCCTGGTGCTGAGCGTGTACGTGTCGATGGAGCTGGGCCCGTGGGTGCTGCTCATCGGCGGTATGCGGTACGTCTTCGTCGCCGCCGCGCGGGTCTGGCCCTGGCTGACCGCCGCCCTCCCGCCGAGCACCGCCCGCAAGACGGTCGCGGCCCTCCAGGGCGTGCTCCTGCTGGTGGCGGGCGCCGATCTGCTGCCGTACGCGGGCAACTTCGGGGTCGCCGCCCTGGCCCTGGGCCTGCTGGTGTGGTCGTTCGGGCGGGACGTGCTGTGGCTGTACCGGACCTCGCGGGTCGAGGAGACCTCGGCCCGGCGGCAGGTGCGGGAACTGGTCGCGAGCTGACGGCCCGGCCGGTCAGGCCTCGAAGCGCCCTCGCGCCGTCTCGATATGACCGAGGTACTGGTGGGTCCAGCCGCAGAGCAGGTCGACCGTGGCCCGCAGGGCCCGGCCCGGCTCGGTGAGCGTGTACTCGACCTTCGGCGGCACGGTGGGGTGCACCTTCCGGTCGACCAGGCCGTTGCGCTCCAGCATCCGCAGGTTCTGGGTGAGCATCTTGTGGCTGACGCCCTCGACCTCGTCGCGCAACTCGCTGAAGCGCAGGGTGCGTTCGCCGAGGGCTTCGATGATCAGCAGCGCCCACTTGTTGGCGACGTCCGAGAAGATCTCACGCGCCAGCGAGTCCGCCCGCCGCAGATCCGCGTCCTCGGGCAGACCGCTCAACTCCTGCTTGGTCACCATCTGGTTCCCCAGTCACCGAAAAGTGCGTTCTTCCAGGTCGGCGGTCACTCTCCTACAGTTCCCGAGTAACCGCAAGAGAGCACGCGAGCGCGTGCTCGGCGGAAGGAACGGAAGGACAGGAACTGTGACGACTCCCGATGTCTACGACCACGCCATCCCGGCCGAGACCCACTTCGGCTACGCGCAGGCGATCAGGTCCGGCGACCTGATCCATGTCTCCGGGCAGCTCGCGTTCGACGAGGCGGGCGGATTCCGCCCCGAGGACGACGTGGCCACCCAGCTCCAGCTGACCCACGTCAACATCGACAAGGTCCTGGCCCACTACGGCGTCACGCGCAACCAGGTCGTCTCCCAGACGCTGTACGCGGTGGACCTGGTGCGCCACGCCGAGGTGGTGGCGAAGGCCAACCGGGCGTACTTCGGCGCCCACCGCCCGGTCGCCACGGCCCTCGGCGTCACCGAGTTGACCTTCCCCGGGCAGTTGGTCGAGATCAGCTGCGTGATCGACACCAAGCTGCCCGCGTGAGGGAGCTCAGCGACGTGTCCCGACACCCACCAGGGTCCGCTCGTAGGGGTCGAGGACGACGCCCCGGACCTCGGTGGAGACGCCGGCGATGATCTGCTGGTGGGCCAGCGGCACGACGGCGTCCGTGCCGAGGGTCGCGGCCTCGGCGGCCATGGCGGCGTCCTGCCGCTCACCGGTGCCGTCGGTGCCGTCGGCCTCGGTGACGGCCCGGTCGACGTTCTTGTCGCACAGCAGGGCCAGGTTGTAGCCGCCGTCGCAGGTGTAGTCGCTGCCGAGGACGCCGACGGGGTCGCCGGTGTCGAGGAGGCTGTTGCGGGCGCCGATGAACGCGTCGAACTTCCCGGCGAGCGCGTCGCTCTCCAGCCGTGAGTACTCGCGCACCTCCAGCTTCACCTCGAAGCCGGCCTTCTGAAGCTGCTGTTGCACCACCTGGGCGGTCTCGGGCAGCTCGGGCCGGTTGTCGTAGGTGGCGAGGGTGATCTGCTCACCGTCGGGCTCGGCGGCGTCCGCCCGCCCGGCCGGCTTCACCCGCTTGCTCTCGGCCCAGGTGACGGCGGGACCGAAGATGCCCGCGCCCGGGTCGGCGTACCCCTCGAAGACGCCCTTGACGATGGTGGAGGAGTTGACCGCTTCTCGGGCGGCGGCGCGCAGCTTCGGGTCCCTGAAGGGACCGGTCTTGGTGTTGAGCTGCAGGCTGGTGGTGCGGGTGGTCCCGGCTTCCTTCAGGGTCGCCTTGTCGAGGGTGGCGGCCTGGGCGACGGGTATCGCCTCGGCGATGTCGATGTCGCCGGTGCGGACGGCGTTGGCGCGTGCGGTGCCGTCCTTGACGAAGCGGGCGTCGATGCCGGAGGCCTGGGCGCGGCCGCCCCAGTAGTCGTCGAACCGGTCGAGGGTGGCGGACCCGCCGCCGTTGACCTTCGTGATCTCGAAGGGCCCGGTGGCGGTTCCGACCGGGTCGGGGTTGCCCTTCGCTCCGTACGCCTTCGGGGAGAGGATCGCGAGGCTCGGGCTGGACAGCCGCATGGGCAGCACGGGGTCGGCGGCGGCCGTGGTGATGCGCAGGCCGCGGTCGCCGTCGGCCTTCGCGTCGAGCGAGACACCGGCGAGGGCGGCGGGCGCGGGTTTCGCCTTCGTGGCGCGGGTGAGCGCCGCGGCCACGGCGGACGGGGTGACGTCCGCGCCGTCCTGGAACGTGGCCTCACGCAGGGTGAACCGCCAGGTGCGGTCGTCCTCGCGGCGCCAGGACTCGGCGAGCGCGGGGGTCGCGGCGCCGTTGGCGTCCAAGGCCGTCAGGCCCTCGGTGACACCGAGACGGCTGAGGAGCGTGGCATCGGCTCCGTACGGCGAGAAGTTCTCGGCGGGCGGGAAGGCGAGGGCGACACGCAGCCGGGAGCCCGACTGCCCGCCGTTCGACGACGACTCCCCTCCCGGGGAGGCGAAGCAGCCGGCCAGGCACGGGACGAGGACAAGGGCGGCGAGGAACCGGGGGCGGCTCTTGATGCTGTGGGGACGCACTTGCACAGCATATGCACCGGCCGGACGAGCCCGACGGTCCGGGCGAGCCGCACCCGGGACGGAAGAAGAAGTCCCATACGGCCCAACCGATTTGACAGTGACGACGATCACTCCCTAAACCTAGCCACATGACATCCATTTTCAACAAGGTGGGGCGGTCGTGAGGATCGCGTTCGTCGGCAAGGGTGGCAGCGGCAAGACCACGCTGTCGGCACTCTTCTCCCGCCACCTGGCGCGCTCCGGCGCCCCGGTCCTCGCCATCGACGGCGACATCAACCAGCACCTCGCCGAGGCGCTCGGCGGGCTGGAGAAGTCCGCCCCTCCCCTGGGCGCCCACCTGCCCTCGATCAAGGACCTCCTGCGCGGCACGAACCCCCGCATCAGCTCCCGCGAGGCGATGATCAAGACCACTCCCCCAGGACGCGGCTCCCGTCTCCTGCGCCCGCTCGGCGACGACGAACTCCACGCCCGGCACGTCGGCCGCGCGGGCGGCGTGCCCCTGATGGTCACGGGCGAGTTCGACGAGTCCGACCTCGGCGTGGCCTGCTACCACTCCAAGCTGGGCGCGGTCGAGCTGTACCTCGGCCACCTGCTGGACGGCCCCGGCGAGTACATCGTGGTCGACATGACAGCAGGCGCGGACGCCTTCGCCTCCGGCCTCTTCACCCGCTTCGACCTCACCTTCCTGGTGGCCGAACCGACCCGAAAGGGCGTCTCGGTCTACCGCCAGTACCGCGACCACGCCCACGAGTTCGGCATCCGCGTCGCGGTGGTCGGCAACAAGGTGACGTGCGAGGAGGACCTGCTCTTCCTCAAGGAAGAGGTGGGCGACGACCTCCTGACCTACCTGATCCACTCCCCCTGGGTCCGCGCGGCCGAACAGGGCCGCGCGCAGGACGGCTCAGACCCCCTGGCATCTCTGGAACCGCACAACCGCCACGCCCTCTCCCTCCTCCGCGAGGCAGTCGACTCCCACCCCCGCGACCGGGAGCGGCTGCACCGGCACGCCGTGGAGTTCCACCTGCGCAACGTCCGGGCGTGGGCAGACGCGCGCACGGGAGAGGATCTGGCGGCGCAGGTGGATCCGGACTTCGTCCCGGGACCGGCCGCCCTGTCCTGAGGCGCACCCTTCACGGGGGTGAAGACACCCACGACCGCTGACTCACCCCACCGGCTACTCGATCCCCGTGGCATCGAGTAGCCGGACCAGGTCCTTGCGCCCGTATCCGAGCAGTCGGGCGCGGTCGGCGGCCATCAGCACCACGTGCGCGACGATCTGCGCCGCGTATCCGTTCTTGTTGTCCGCGTCGAACCATTCCTGAGGCTTCTCCACACCCAGGCTGTTCATCACCAGCCCATGCTCTCGGCGAACCTCCGCGACCGTGGCGGCGACCGCGTCCATGAGTGTCTTTCCCGGCCGCTCGCACTCCAGGGCGAAGCACCCCCGGTCGACCGGCACGCACCCCTCCGGCGGACGCGCCCGCAGCCCCGCATACCGCTCGTCCCCGAACCCGGTAGCCCGGAACTCGTCGTGCACCAAGGGGAACTGATGGAACCCGGGCGGAACCGGAGGCGGTGGAGGCGTGTACTCCCACCCGGCGTCCTCGTACAACCGCCGCTTCACCTCTTCCTCTTCGGCATGCGTCACGCTGAAGCCGTTCGCCTCGTTGCGCCCGGTCGTCGTGCCGTCGGGGTTGCGGTGGAAGTGCAGGCCCATGATGTGCTCCCGCTTGCGTGATGGCAATGGACGAGAATTCCCCGTCACCAGCTCGAACGGCCCGCAAAGCCGGCCCGTGCCCGCCCCTCCGCGGCATCACCCGATCGCGTGAAACAGACGGCTCGGGAACTGATGGGCTTCGCAGGATCGGCGGTCTCTGCGCTCCGACTGACGGTACAGAGGACACGACGAACTCCCTTTCCAGACCTCGTCGTTGACCTACGGTGACATCATGACGACGAAGCCTCTCCCCCACCTCACCCCGACCGGCACCTGCTGGTGCGGATGCGCCAAGAAGGTCGGCGCCGGATCCTTCTTCGCCCCCGGTCACGACAAGGTGGCCGAGGCGGCGCTGCTGGCAGTCGAGTACGGCTCCTCCGTGGCCCAGTTGCTGCACGGACACGGATACGGTCCGGGACATTCGGTGAGCACTCGTGCCGTGTCCGAGGGCGTGTGGCAGAGGTGCTCGTCCTGCGACTACGCCGGAGCCCCGGCGAGCATCGCCAACCACACCAGGCGGGCGCACTCCACCGCGATCGCCGACCAGGTCTGAAGATCGGCGAAGGGTGACCGGGGCGAACACCGGCCACCAGCCGACGCGTCGGCCTTGTAAAGGCGGTGCGGCCACACGGCTGCCGCGCGTGCGGGTCGGGGCCTCTCCCCTTCCTTGCCGGAATGGGAGAGGCCCCGACCGAGCGCTACCGCACCGGCGTAGCCACCGGCGCCGGCGCATAACCCGTCGGCCGGGCCGTGAACGTGCCGCGGCCCTGGGTGCGGCTGCGCAGGCGGGTCGCGTAGCCGAAGAGCTCGGCCAGCGGCACCGTGGCCGTGACGATCGCCGCGCTCGAGCGGGTGGCCGAGCCGGTCACCCGGCCGCGGCGGGCGGCGAGGTCGCCGAGTACGCCGCCCACCGCGTCCTCGGGCACGGTGACGGTGACCTCGACGACCGGCTCCAGCAGGACCATCGCGCAGGCGCGCAGGGCCTCGCGGAGGCCGAGGCGGCCGGCTGTGCGGAACGCCGTGTCCGACGAGTCCTTCACATGGGTCGCCCCGTCGGTGAGCGTGACGCGCAGCCCAGTCACCGGGTGACCGCCGAGCGGCCCTTCGGCGAGGGCGTCGCGGCAGCCGGCCTCGACGGCCCGGACGTACTCCTGCGGCACCCGCCCGCCGACGACGGCCGAGCGGAAGTCGAAGCCGCCGTCGTACGGCTCCACGTCGAGGACGACATGGGCGAACTGCCCTGCCCCGCCGTCCTGTTTGACGTGCCGGAACACCAGTCCGGACACGCCCCGGCCGACCGTCTCGCGGTGACTGACCCGGGGACGGCCGATGTTGACGTCCAGTCCCAGCTCACGCCGGAGCTTCTCCACCGCCACCTCCAGGTGCAGTTCACCCATGCCCGACAGCACCGTCTGCCCGGTCTCCGGGTCGGTCCGCACGACCAGCGAGGGATCCTCCTCGGTCAGCCGTGCGAGCCCCGAGGCCAGCCGGTCGGTGTCGCCTGCCCTGCGGGACTCGACCGCGACCGAGACCACCGGCTCGGGCACGCCGGGAGGCTCCAGGACGAGCGGGGCGTCCGGCGCGCACAGGGTCGAGCCGGCGCGGGCGGACTTCAGCCCGACGACGGCGACGATGTCGCCGGCGACCGCCCGGTCCAGCGGTGCGTGCCGGTCGGCCTGGACGCGCAGAATCCGGCCGATCCGCTCGGTGCGCCGCGCGCTCGCGTCCCACAGGGTGTCTCCCTTCTCGATCGTTCCCGAGTAGATCCGCAGATAGGTCAGCCGGCCCGTCGGGGTGGCGTGCACCTTGAAGGCGAGGGCGGCCGGCGGTGCCGCCGGGTCGGCGGGCCGTTCCCGCTGTTCGCCGTCGTGCGTGCCCCGGATGGGCGGCACGTCCAGCGGCGACGGCAGATACGCCACGACCGCGTCGAGCAGCGGCTCGACACCGCGGTTGCGGTAGGCGGAGCCGCACAGCACGACCACGCCGTCGCCGTCCCGGGTCAGGTCCCGCAGCGCCGAGGAGAGGGTCCGCTCGCCGAGCGTGCCCGTGTCGCAGAACTCCTCCAGTGCGCCCGGATGGAGTTCCGCCACGGCTTCCTCCAGCGCACGGCGACGTGCCAGGGCCTCGTCCCGAAGGTCGTCCGGGACCGGCACCTCCTCGCAGGCGTCACCTTCGGTCCACAGCAGCGCGCGCAGGCGTACGAGGTCGACGACACCGGTGAAGGCATCCTCCGCACCGACCGGCAACTGCACGACCAGCGGCGCCGGGTGCAGTCGCTCCCGGATCGATGCCACGGCCGCGTCGAGGTCGGCTCCGGCACGGTCCATCTTGTTGACGAACGCGATCCTCGGTACGCCGTGCCGGTCGGCCTGCCGCCACACCGACTCGCTCTGCGGCTCCACCCCGGCCACCGCGTCGAACACGGCCACCGCGCCGTCGAGCACCCGCAGCGCACGCTCCACCTCGTCGGCGAAGTCGACGTGCCCCGGCGTGTCGATCAGGTTGATCCGGTGACCGTCCCAGGCGCAGCTCACCGCCGCGGCGAAGATGGTGATACCCCGGTCCCGCTCCTGCGGGTCGAAGTCCGTGACGGTCGTGCCGTCGTGGACCTCGCCGCGCTTGTGCGTGGTTCCGGTGGCGAACAGGATCCGTTCGGTGACGGTGGTCTTGCCGGCGTCGACGTGGGCGAGGATGCCGAGGTTGCGGACGACGGCGAGCGGGTTGTGGTGGGTGCGCACGGCCCATGGCCTTTCGAGGCGATCAGGAAGGGGGCAGCGCGATTTCGGGGCGAGGCAGGTGTGGTGACACACGTCTGTTCCGGCCTGCCGACGCTAGGTCGGCAGGCCGAAACAGGCGCTTCTCAGGCGTTCGTCCCGGTCATCCGGAGTCCGCCGCGCAGCGGGCACCGGAGCGACGAGGACACGAGGATCACCTCGTAGCGCGGCAGGGAGACGGCGACAGCGGTGTGGTCACGCATGGCGGTCTCCCTTCGTTCGTCACGACGGCGCGCGCCGCTCACGTCGTGGGCGGCGCCGGGTACTCCGTGAGTGTAGGGAGGGCGGGTGGAATCGGGCCAGGGATTATTCCGGCGGGGTCGGGGTGTCGTGGGTCCGGTACATCGCCTGGACGTCCAGCTCCAGTTGGACCGTCGGCCCGACCACCGCGATGCCCCGGGCCAGCATGGTGCGCCAGTTGAGGGTGTAGTCCTCGCGGTGCAGTTCCGCCGTCGCCAGGGCCGCGCAGCGCAGCTCCTGCCCGTAGCCGCCGTTCACCGTGCCGAGATACGTCGTGTCGAGCGAGACGGAGCGGCTCACGCCGTGCATCGTGAGGGAGCCCAGCAGTGACCACTTGCTGCCGCCGCGATAGGCGAAGCGGGTGCTGTTGAAGTCGATGTACGGGAAGCGTTCGACGTCGAGGAAGTCGGCGGACCGCAGATGGTTGTCGCGGGTGGTGTTGCCGGTGGTGATGCTGGAGGCGTCGATGCGGACGGACACCCGGGAGGCCGTCATGTCCTGGGAGATCTGGATCCCGCCGTCGAAGCGTTCGAAGCGGCCGTGGACGTGGGCCATGCCGACGTGCTTGGCGATGAACCGGATCGCGGTGTGCGGCGGATCGAAGAGCCACGTTCCGGGTGCCGGCAGCTGGAGTGCCTCGGCCGGCTGCAGCCAGACGCGCTCGGTGGGCGTCGACGCACCCGTGCCGATCTCGATCGTCTCGCGGTGCGGCCGCAGGCCCTCCGCCGCGACCATCAGGCTGTACCGGCCGGGCGGCAGCGCGGCGAGGAAGTAGCCGTACGGGTCGGTCGTCCCGCGGGCGGCCACCCGGTGGGTGTCCAGGGCGGTGACGGTGACGTCCGCGGCCGCCAGGGGCGAGCCCATCGGGTCCACGACCTCACGGGCCACGGCACCCGCGCCGGACGGAAGGGGGAGCGCGAGGCCCGCCGCCGCGGCGGAGGCGCCCTTGAGCCGCCGGCGCCGGAGCAGTGCGAGGGCCATGATGTTCACCTTTCATCAGGTGGCACGGCCGTACGCACGGCGGTTCAGCGCACGCCGACGGCCGCACCCTGTTGCGGTCACACCCCCCTTTTCGATCTTGCGTCAGCGGGCTCCGGGACGGGTGTCTCAATACGAGACAGTCAGGACGAGACAGTCAGACCCGTTTCCGGAAGACGTCGGCGTGTTCGCCGGCCCACTGGGCGAAGGTCCGGGCCGGGTGGCCGGTGACCTTCTCGACCGTGCCGGACACCGTGCGGCCCACCTCGGGGGTGTTCCCGTACGCCTCGAGCAGGAAGCCGATCACGTCCTCGGGGAGGTACGCCGCCCGCCACCGGGCGACGGCCTGTTCCTCGGTCAGTTCGACCAGGGCGATCTCCCGGCCGGCCGCGGCGGCGACGGCCGCCACCTTGTCGCCGACGGTGAGCAGTTCTGGGCCGGTGATCACGTACTCCTGGCCCGCGTGGCCCTCCTCCGTGAGCGCGACCGCTGCGACGGCTCCGATGTCACCCTCGTGGACCATGGCACTCAGCCGTGCGACGAACGGCTCCCGCACCTCGCCCGCGGCCTGGATCCCGTCCGCCCACTCCAGGGCGTTGGCCATGAACTCGACGGGCATGAGCACGGTCCAGCCCACTCCGTCGTCGCCGCGCACCGCGTCCTCCAGCGGGGTGGGACCGCCGCCGTGCAGCACGGTGATCCGTCGGACACCGGCCGAGCGGGCCAGTTCCAGGATCCTGGGGCCGGTCTCCAGCGGGGTGAAGGCGGCCCCGCCGAAGGTGATCAGGTGGAGGCCGGTGATCCCCTCCAGGGCGGGGGCCAGGCCGCCGGGGTCGGTCAGATCGCCCTCGACGACCTCGACGCCGTCCGGGAAGACGGCTTTCGCGGCGTCCCGTGTGAGGGCGCGGACCGCGTGGCCCCGGGCGAGCAGTTCGGCGACGACCTGGCGGCCGACGGTTCCGGTGGCACCGGTGACAAGAATCCTCTGCGTCTGCTTCATGCCACGACCGTAGGAACCCTTGCGGCCATCTTCTGTCCGCGATCGCGTGGCCTCTCCATGGAAAAGCCACGCGATCGCGGGGGACGGTCAACCGGCCGCGGCCCCCGCGTCCTCACGCGCGCGCAGCTCCCCGTGGAGCCGGGCGAACACCGCGCACACCAGCGGCATCACCACCGGGGGCAGCAGGAGCAGGGCCACGGCTGTGGGCGTGATCAGCACCAGCACGCCGGTGATCCACACATTGTCGTCGCTGAGCGACAGCATGCCGAGTCCGGCGAAGTGGGCGAGGGGAGCGGCCGCGTACCGGGCCGGCCAGAAGACGAGCACGGCGACCGCGGTGACCAGCGCGCCCACGCCGAGGACACGCCATCGTGCGGGGCGGGTCAGCACCCAGGAGCGGTACAGCGCCACGAACGGGGAACGGCGCTCCAGCACCGTCTCGGCGGTGGCCGGTGCCAGACGGGAGTACAGCAGCGGGCCGAGACACCCGACGGCGATCGGCAGCACCCACCCCACCAGCGTGTACTGCGGGGACGCGGTTTCGCCCAGCGGCGTGGGCTCGACACCCGGCACCTCGCCGCTCTCGACGAGGCCCCACATCACCAGGGCCGCCAGCTCCACGGCGCCCACGGCCAGTCCGGTCAGCGCGTTGACCGCGAGGGCGGCGAGCAACCGCCGACGGGTGCGCCGCCACAACTCGCGGACGGAGAGCGGCCCGCCGTCGCGCGTGGCATGGGAGTCGGCGACGGCGTACGCGGTGTGCAGGACGGAGACGACGAGGAGTCCCAGCCCGAGCAACAGCACCGACACCACGGCGCCGACCCGGACCAGCGGGGGCCGGCCGCCGTCGGCGTAGGCCACGTAGGAGTCCTCGTTGGCGATGTTGCGGTCCGCGTAGTCCCGGACGTTCTCGAAGGCGTCCCATGCCGCCGCGAATCCGCCGGCCAGGATCGCGCAGCCGAGCACGGCGGTCAGGACGGACACGAGCACGGTGAAGCCGTACAGCGGGCGACGGTGGCGCCTGATGACGTCGAGCGCCCCGCCGATACCGTCGGTCGGGCGGTTTCCGTCGTGTGCCATGAGCTGGGCCGGCCTTCGTGAAGATCTGTGGGAACAAGATCCAAGACGCCGCGCCGGGGGCGTGAGGTTCCCGGGAACCCCGCGCCGGGGGCGTGAGGTTCCCGGGAACCTTCCCGGACCGGGCCTAGGCGGGCCGGTACAGGTCCCGGACCTCGGGGCGTTGACGGAAGCCGGCTGCCTCGCAGGTGGCGACGGCGGCGGCATTGGAACTCGGCGTACAGACGAGCGCGCTCGAAGAGCCCAGTTCCCGGAGTGCGGCGGCCGCGGCGAGGGTGATCGCCCTGCCGTGGCCGTGACGGCGATGTTCCCGGTGCACACCCATCGGTTCGAGCAACCCGGGCCTGCCCGGACCGGCCGACCACACCGTCACCGCCGCCACCGCGTGGCCCTGGTCGTCGTAGGCGATCAGACACCGGGCGTCGGCGTACGGCGATCCGGTCGCCATCGCGTGCCAGTGCCCGGCCGTGAAGCTCGACCCGTCAAACGCTGCTCGCTGTACGGCGGCCCGCACCTGTGCTTGCTCCGGCCCGGCCACCTCGATCCGTACGCCCGGGTCCTGCACCGGCTCCGTGAGGTCGCGGCGCAGCGGGGTCCACGGCTCGTCGGTGTTCCAGCCGTTCTCGGACAACAGGTCCTGGACCAGTGCGCCCATCGGCGCCTCGATGTTCGCCTTCCCCTCGGGCAGCACGCCGCGTTCCGGCTCGGTCACGTCTGCGACCAACTGCCGTGCCAGCTCCTCGTCCCGGCGGTCGGCGGGCGCGATCGTCAGCCGTAGCAGGCCGGGGCCGTCCAGCAGCCCGACGGCGAGGATCCGTCCGTCCCGGCTCCAGGTCCGGACGGCCGCGGCGGTCGCTTCCGCGCCCGACCGCCAGAACCAGCCCAGGTCGCCCGGATGCAGTTGCGTCGGCGCCCCCTCGTACTGCCACTCCCGCAGCACGCCCACGGCCTCGCTCAGCCCGTCGACTCCCGGCTCGCCCAAGACAATCGCCATGTCCCGATCACACACCAAGAGCCCGACTGCCCGCACCCGGTTTCCCACCGGCTCTAGGCGGGCTCCGGAAGCCCTCCCTCGTACGCCGCCCGCAGCACGGCCAGGGCCCCGTCCGCCGTCACCGGGCGCGGGTTGGCGTACGGCTCGCCCGCGACCCTGGCCGCCGCCGGTGCCAGGTCGGCTTCCTTGAGGCCGAGTTCGGCGAGGGACCGCGGTGCGCCGAGACGTCCGGCCAGCTCCCACAGGGCGCGCGGCACGTCGTCGGTGCCGAGGGCCCGCCCCAGTACGGTCAACGCCTCCGGGGCGGCGAGGGCGTTGTAGGCCAGGGCGTACGGCAGCACCACGGTGTGCGTCTCGGCGTGCGGCAGCCCGAAGGTGCCGCCCAGCACGTGGCACGTCTTGTGGTGCAGCCCCATCGTGGTCGCGCCGAGGCACGCGCCGCACAGCCACGCCGCGTACAGCGCCCGGCTGCGCGCGTCCAGGTCCCGCGGGTCGGCGACAAGGTCCGGCAGGGCCCCGGCCATCGCCCGCACGCCCTCCTCGGCCATGACCGAGACCAACGGCGAGGCGTCCGGGGCGTACAGCGCCTCGACGGCGTGCGCGAGCGCGTTGACGCCGCTGGTCACAGTCAGCGGCACGGGCAGGGAGAGAGTGAGCCGGGGGTCGTAGACGACGCTGCGGGGCTGGACGACCGGGTCGCGGCCGGTGCGCTTGGCGCCGTGCTCGGTCAGGCCCCAGACCGGCGTCATCTCGGAGCCCGAGTAGGTCGACGGCACGGCGATCAGCGGCAGCCCGGTGCGCAGGGCGATGGCCTTGCCGAGCCCGATCGCGGAGCCGCCGCCGACCGCGACGCACCCGTCCGCCCCGGCCGCGCGCACCGCCTCGACGGCCCGGTCGGCGTCCTCGGCGGGTACGTGCATCCGCGCCTCGGCGTGCACTCCCGCACAGGTGTCGCCGAGCGCCTCCGCCACCGCCCGGGCGACCGTCTCGCCCCGGCCGCCGCACACCACGAGCAGCCGCCGCAGGCCCAGGCGCGCGGCCTCGCCCGGGGTCGCGGTGACGGCCGCGCCGGGCCGGAAGACGACCCGCACGGGCCGGGTCTCGTACGAGAACTCGCTCCGGAACGTCATACGGCACGCTCCAGGACTAGGTCGAAGCGGGCGAGCCGGAAGGGGTTCGGCACGCCGAACTCCTTCGCCAGGGCGGGGTCGTCGGTCTCCGCGAAGTCCTTGACCAGGCTCTGCTTCACGGCGAACACCGCGTCGCTGTCCAGGTACTCCCCGCCCGCGACGAAGATGTGGGTGGTGACGGGCGTGTGTCCCTCGGCCGTGGCGATGAAGTGGATGTGCGCGGGACGGTAGGGGTGCCGCCCGGTCGCACGCAGCAGACCGCCGACCGGGCCGTCGGTGGGGATCGGATACGCGGCGGGAACACAGGTGCGGAACCAGAAGCGGCCCTCGGCGTCGGCGGTGAACAGCCCGCGTCCGTTGCCCGCGGGCTGGACGCCGGGCTGCTGGACGTCGTAGTAGCCCTTGTCGTCGGCCTGCCAGACGTCGACGGAGGCGCCGGGCAGCGGTGTGCCGTCCCGCGCCAGCACCCGGCCGCTGATCACGCACGTCTCGCCGCCGCCCACCAGGTCGATGTCGGCACCGAGTTCACGGACCGGCGACTCGGTCAGGTGGAAGGGACCGAGCACGGTCGACTCGGTGGCCCCGGGCGCACGGTCGCCGTTGACGGTCTCCACGAGCATGGACAGACCAAGCACGTCCGACAGCAGGATGAACTCCTGCCGGGTGTCGGTGCAGGCCTGCCCGGTCGCCGTCAGAAAGGAGATCGCCCGCTCCCACTCCTCCTGCGTGAGCCGGGTCTCCCGCGCGAAGTCGTGCAGATGGCGGACGAGTCCGGTGAGCAGCTCGCGCAGCCGCGGGTCGGCGGTTCCGCTGAGGCTGGCGATGGCCTGCCCGGTGACGCCGGTCCCGGTCGCGTCGGTGGTCATGTCGGCTCCCCTTCGTCGACGTCCGCTTCCTCCATGAGGCGTCCGATTCCCCCATGTGACGTCCGCTTCCTCCATGATTGCGCGTTCAGGCGTGACCGAGGATCCGCCGCAGCGTGTCCGCGAGCAGTTCTCCGGCGTCCGGAGCAGCGGACGCGTGCCGGAAGGCGACGAAGCCGTCCGGGCGTACCAGGAGGGCGCCGGTGTCCGTGATCTCGCGCAGCCGCGCCCAGTCGCCGTACGGGTCCTCGTACCGCTGCCCCGGACCGATCACCACGGTGGCGATCTCGATGTCCTGGGCCTCGGCCGCGCGCACCCACTCCTCTCCCCCGATGCCGGTCAGCAGCGTGAAGCGGCCCCGGCCGACCGTGTCGAGGGTGGAGAGCGTGCGGGTGCCGGAGGTGATCCAGGCGTGCGGGAGCCGGGAGCCGGGGCGGGAGGACGGCTGGTGGTGCAGCTCGGGGTCGCGGGCGAAGCCGGGGTCGGGCGTGCCGTCCGGGACGATCGCGGCAGAGTTCTCGGCGGGATAGCGCTGGTTGAGATCGACGCCGTGCGCGTTGAACTCGTACACCTTGAAGGCGATCGCCTCGCGCAGTTGCGCGCGCTGCTTCTCGGCGGCCTCGGTGGCGTCCTTGCGGGCGGCGATGTTGGCCCACAACTGCTCGGGGGTCTGCGGGGAGAGCCCGTCGAGGGCCTCGAAGACGGGGGCGGTCTCGCGGATGGACTGGTTGGCGCGGGTGACGATCTGCCGGCCGATGGGCGCGCGTTCGGCGGTGTAGCTGTCGAGCAGCCTGGGGTGGGCGGCGCCTTCGAGGACGAGCTTGAGCTTCCAGGCCAGGTTGTAGGCGTCCTGGATGGAGGTGTTGGAGCCGAGGCCGTTGGACGGCGGATGCCGGTGCACGGCGTCGCCGGCGCAGAAGACGCGGCCGTTGGCGTACCTCTCCGCGTACATCTCGTTGACCGTCCACGCGGAGGACGACTTGATGGTCACGGGGATGTCGTCGTCGCCGACGAGCTTGCGGACGACGGATTCGGCGTAGGCGGTGGTCAAGTCCGGGGCGCCCGCGGTGACGTCGTAGCCCCACACGATCAGCCACTCGTTCCAGGGCCGGACGCAGCGCACCAGACCCGCGCCGATGCCGCCGACCGTCGCGCCGGGCGCGAGGACCCAGTAGAGGGTGGACGGCCGGTGGGCGGTGTACTTCGTCAGGTCCGCCTCGAACACGATGTTGACGCTGCCGGCCACGCCCATCTGGCCGCCCATCGGCAGCCCGGCGTCCGCGGCGACCTTCGACCGTCCGCCGTCGGCGCCGATCAGGTACTTGGCGCGGATCTCGTACGTGTCCCCGCGCAGCCGGTCGCGGACGGTGGCCGTGACGCCGTCCGCGTCCTGGGTGTGGGACAGGTACTCGGTCTCGAAGCGCAGCCGGGTGCCACGGGCGACGGCCGCGTCCACGAGGACCGGCTCCATGAGGTGCTGGGGCATGTCGCACATGCGAGTGGGGCTGGCGAGTTCGTGTTCCGCCTGGACCAGCGGGTCGTTGCCCCAGGAGCGCACCCGGCCCAGTTCCTCGCCCGCCAGGCTGGTGCAGAAGGTCGTGTTGCCCATCAGGTGCTGCGGGGTCGCCTGCGCGACGACCTCCTGCTCCACACCGAGGTCGCGCAGCACCTCCATGGTGCGCTGGTTGGTGATGTGCGCACGGGGCGTGTCGGCGAGGCTCGCGTAGCGGGTCACCACGAGGTTGGGCACGCCGTAGGTGCTCAGGGCGAGCGCGGCCGAGGCACCGGCCGGGCCGCTGCCCACGATCAGGACGTCGGTCTCGACGACGGTGGACACGGGGCGCTCCTGCGGGGGGGAATCGGACTTCGGCCATTCATGATCATGGAGGGGATCTGCGGGAGACGGGTGTCTCATTACGAGACATCGTGTGCGTCGGACGTTCCGGACACGGCAGTGGTTGTCCGTTCAACGGAACCCGATACGGTGGACATGTCGTGACCACCACAGAGCACACCTCCGCCGCCACCCGTCCCTCGCTGGACGACGCCCGCGCACGCTTCCTGACGGGGCGCCCGTTGCCCGACGGCGTACCGGAGGAGGTCGCCGCGGCGTGGCGGCGGGCGAGGTTCTTCGGAGTGCCGCACGACTTGAAGGAACCGGCGGTTCGTCCGGTACGACCGGTGGAGTCGGCGCTGCTCGGGGCGGCCCGACCGGTGCTCGACCGGATCGTCCCGGCCCTCGGCGCCGACCGGTATCTCCTCGTTCTGACCGACGAGCGGTTGCGTGTGCTGTGGACCGCGGGGAGCGCGTCCGGGCTCGACACCTGTCCCGTGCTGTCGGAGTCGGAAGTGGGCAACAACAGCGCGGCTCTCGCGCTGCGCACCCGGCGCCGGGCCGAGATGCACGGGCCGGAGCACTTCCTCGACCGGTGGCAGGACGTGTCCGCGGTGTCCGTCCCGGTGCTCGACGCGAAGGGTGCCCAGGTGCTCGGCACGGTGACCGTGGCAGGACGCCTGTCCACCACGCGTTCGCCCCATCCGCAGGCGGCACTCGCCGAGGCCGCCGCGGCCGCGGTCGAGACGGAACTGCGCGCGCGGGCGGGGCGGGCCGAGCGGGTGCTGCTGGACGCGTATCTGCGAGCGGCAGCCGGCACGGTGTGCGGGGCGGACCCGGCCGTGGTCGCCCTGGACGGCCGCAACCGGCTGGTCAGCGACGCCGCGCAGCGGCTGCTGACACCCGGGGTGCTCGAGGCAATGGAGCGTACGGCGGTGAGCGCGCGGCGTGGGGACGCCGTGGACGCGGCGGCCGTGACCGTGGGCACCGGATGCACCGCCCGGATCACGCCCGTGCGCCTGGACGACGGTACGGTCCTCGGGATCGTCGCCGTCCTGGAACGACTCGGCGATTCCCCGCCGCCGGCGCCGGCCCCGCCCAGCTCTCCCGTCGCCCTCACCGGTTCCTCGGTCCCCTGGCGGCACGCAGTCGCACGTGCGGTCGAACTGGCACGCTCCCCGGAGCCGCTGCTGCTGACCGGCGAGCGCGGAACCGGCAAGTCCGCGCTGGCCCGGGAACTGCTGGGCCTGCCCGGCCCGTCTGGCCCGTCTGGCTCGCCCGGCCCGCCTGCCCCGCCCGGCTTGCTCGACTCGCTCGGCGAAGGCGCGGTCCGGGTCGTCGACGCGGCGCAGGACACCGGGCTCGACGGGGCCCTGGCCGCGTGGACGGCCGACCGGCCGCTCCTGCTGCGGCACGCCGAGCGCCTCGCGCAGCCGGGCGTGGCCGCGCTCAACTCCCTGCTCGACACGCGACCTGACACTCGCGTGCTGATCACCTACACGCCCGGCGCGCAGATCGGCCCGTGCCTGCAGCGTCTGCTGGACAAACTGTCCGCCCGCTCGGTGACCCTGCCCCCACTGCGGGAACGCACCGAGGACATCCGGGAACTGCTGCCCGTCCTCGCGCCACGGCCGGCGCCCGGACAGCCCCCGCTGACCTGGACCCTGGACGCCCTGCGCGCGCTCGAGCTGTACCCGTGGCCCGGGAACGTCACCGAGCTGGCCCATGTCGTCCGGGCCCTGGCGGAGCAGCGGCGGATGTCCGGCCCGGTCCGCCGGGCCGAACTCCCGGACCCGGTACGCGAAGGTCCGGCCCCGCGGCCCCTCAGCCCGATGGAACACGCCGAGCGCGCCGCGATCCTGGAGGCACTGCGCCGGCACGGCGGCAACAAGGCACGCGCGGCGGCCGCGCTGGGGATCGGCCGGGCGACGCTGTACCGCAAGCTGCGGGGATACCGGGAGTGAACAAACAGCTCGGGCGGGCCGGGAGATTTCCCGACCCGCCCGAGCTGATCTGTGTCCGAGGGGGGACTTGAACCCCCACGCCCGATAAAGGGCACTAGCACCTCAAGCTAGCGCGTCTGCCATTCCGCCACCCGGACAAGGTGTCTGCCGCCTGGCCAGGAGTGCTCCCGGCGGCGACATGGACAACAATACCAAGGTTTCGGAGTGCCTTTCACCTGCGTTTCCGTCCGCCTGGCGGGGGTCCGGGACCTCGCGGCCCGATACCCCTAGGGTCGCACCATGAGTGACTGGATGGTTACGCAGAGCCCCGCTTCGGGTCGCCGCCCGCGTGCGCTGTCGCCGCTCCGGGAGCATCTGCGGGACACGTTCTGGTTCGCTCCCACCCTGGCCATGGTGAGCGTCTTCGTGGTCTGGGTGGGAGCGCAGGTTCTCGACACGGTCATCGTCGACGCGCTCCAGGAGGACGGCGACTACGAGACGCTCGACGAGCTGCTGCGGTTCGCGGAGGACGCGAAGGCCGTCGTGACCGTGGTCGGCTCGGCGATGATGACCTTCATCGGTGTGGTCTTCAGCATCTCGCTGGTGGCCGTGCAGATGGCGAGCGGCCAGTTCACCCCGCGCGTGGTGCGGCTCTTCGTGCGGAGCCGGATCACCAAGGCGACCTTCGCGGTGTTCCTGGCGACCTTCGTGCTGACCCTGCTCGTCCTGACGTCCTTCGACACCGCCGACGACCCCCGTGACGCGGCGTCGGTGCCACTGGTGCAGTCGGTCCTCACGCTCTGCATGGTCGCGCTGAGCCTCTTCCTCTTCGTGCTGTACGTGAACACCACCCTGCGGCTGATGCGGATCAGCCATGTCATCGCGCGGATCGCCACGGAGTCCTTCCGGGTGGCCGCCTCGATGCCCGTGCCGACGGGCGGACACGACGGGCGCGACGGGCACGAGGCAGCAGCCCATCTAGGTTCCCCGACCGCGTGGGTACCGCACGAGGGCCGGGCAGGTGTGCTGCGGGACGTGCACATCGCGCGATTGGTGCGGGTGGCGCGCAAGCACGGGGTCGTGCTGCGGCTGATCCCGAGGATCGGGGACTTCGTCGTGCCCGGTACGCCCGTACTGGCCGTCCACGGGGGTCCGGCCCCGCCGCGCGGGGCGCTGCGCTACACGGCCTCGGTCGGGGTGGAGCGGACCTACCACCAGGATCTCGGCTTCGGACTGCGCCAGTTGTCCGACATCGCGCTGCGCGCCCTGTCGACCGCGATCAACGATCCGACGACCGCCGTCCAGGCGCTGGACCGCATCATCCAGTTCCTGGCCTCGCTGAGCCGGCGCCCACTGGACACCGCCCTCTACCGGGACCGGGCCGGTGCGGTGCGGCTGGTGCAGCCCGTGCCGGGGTGGACCGAGTTGGTGGATCTTGGGTTCACCGAGGTACGGGGGTGCGCCATCGGGAGCCCGCAGGTCTCCCGGCGGATGCTGGCCGGACTGGACGACCTGCTCCTGCTGGTGCCGGTGGAACGGCGGGAGCCGCTGCTGCGCCACCGCGCACTGCTCCGGCAGGCGGTCGACCAGGCCGAACCGTCCCCCGCGGACCGCGCGTTCGCCCTGCGCCCGGACCGGCAGGGCATCGGCTGAGTCCGAGAGGGTGCCTCCTCACGGCACGAGCTGGTACTCCGGGAAGTTGCCCGGCAGCCGCTCCCCCGCCGGTCCCCGCGTCACCGCGCGCACCAGCAGCTCGCCGCCGACGAACGCCCCGCGCCAGGACGCGCCGAGCCCGCCGAAGAGCTCGTCACGGTCACCGCGGGAGCGGGGCCGGCCGTGGCCGACCTTGAAGGCGCGGATGTGCGGGGCGAGCCGCTCGTAGGTGGCCCGGTCGTCGGTGGACAGCGTGGCCACGAGCGCGCCGTTCGAGGCGTTCATCGCGGCGAGCAGCTCCGCCTCCGTGTCGACCAGGACGATCGTGTCGACCGGGCCGAACGGCTCCGCGTGGTGCAGCGGAGAGGACGGGGGCGGATCGAGGAGCGTGACCGGCTGGACGTAGGCCGAGGTGTCCTGGCCGGCCAGGAAGCGGGCGTCGGCCGGGCTGCCGCGGTGCAGTGGCACGGCGCCGCGCTCGATCGCCTCGGCGACCTGGTCCTGGAGCTCCTTGGCCTTGGCGGCGTTGATCACCGGCCCGAAGTCCAGCTCGGCGTACGGGTCGTCGGGCTTCTCGACGGCGAGCGGGTGTCCGACCCTGACATCGCGGACCGCCGGGAGGTACGCCGCCAGGAACGCGTCGAACAGGTGCCGTTGGACGACGAAGCGCGGGTACGCCGTGCAGCGCTGCTTGCCGTAGTCGAAGAGCTTGGGGATCAGCGCGGTGAGCGTGTCCCAGTCCGAGTAGTGCCAGATGCCCCAGGTGTTGAGTCCTTCCTGTTCGAGTACGTGTCGTTTGCCGAGGTCGGCGACGGCCGTGGCCACCGCGGCGCCGGTGTCGCGGCCGCCGACGAAGGAGACGCAGCCGATCTCGGGCGCCCGCACCAGCGCCTGGGACAGCTCGCCTCCGCTGCCGCTGACGAGGGTCACCGGGATCCCCTCGCGCGCGGCGAGGGCACTGGCCAGGGTCAGGCAGGCGACACCGCCGTCGGTCGGGGTCTTGGCGATGACCGCGTTGCCTGCCAGTGCCTGCACCAGTAATGCGTGAACGAGCACGCTCATCGGGTAGTTCCAGCTGGCGATGTTGGACACCGGGCCGTCCAGCGGGGCCCGTCCGGCGACCATCGGTTCGATGCCGTCGACGTACCAGCGGACCCCGTCGATCGCCCGGTCGACGTCCGCCTGGGCCAGCCGCCAGGGCTTGCCGATCTCCCAGACGAGCAGGAGTGCGAGCAGCCGGCGGTGTTCGGTGAGGGCGTCGAGCGTGGCGGCGACGCGGGCCCTGCGCTCCGGCAGGGGGACGTGCCGCCAGGCGCGGTGCTGATCGAGGGCCGCGCGCACGGCCCGGTGGGCGGTGGATCCGTCCAGGCGTGGCGGCCCGGCGATGGGGCTGCCGTCGACCGGGCTGACGGCGGGCAGGACCCTGCCGTCAGCCTGCCAGGCGGAGTTCCAGAGGTTGAGGACCCGGTCGTCACGGAAGGCCTCGGGCGCGACGGTGCGGCAGCGCTGCCACGCGTCGGGCCAGGACGTGCCGGACTTGAGGGTGAGGGTGGGTGCCATGGGGTTGCTCCGCTCTCGGTGCACGGTCGGGGGCGGGGATCGGCCTCGGGTGGAGCGCTATCGGTCTTCGAGACGCGCCGGCACGAGCTTCGCGGTCTCGGTCGGTGTGCTTCCCACGCTCACCCCGACCGCCTCCAGGGCCTCCTTCTTCGCCTGTGCGGTGCCGGACGAGCCGGACACGATCGCGCCCGCATGGCCCATGGTCTTGCCCTCGGGTGCGGTGAAGCCGGCGATGTAGCCGACGACCGGCTTGGTGACGTGCTCGCGGATGTACGCCGCCGCGCGTTCCTCCGCGTCGCCGCCGATCTCGCCGATGAGGACGATCAGTTCGGTGTCGGGGTCGTCCTGGAAGGCGGCGAGGCAGTCGATGTGCGTGGTGCCGACGACCGGATCGCCGCCGATGCCGACGCATGTGGAGAAGCCGATGTCGCGCAGTTCGTACATGAGCTGGTACGTCAGCGTGCCCGACTTGGAGACCAGGCCGATCCGGCCCGGCTTGGCGATGTCGGCCGGGATGATGCCCGCGTTGGACTCGCCGGGGGTGATGAGGCCCGGGCAGTTGGGGCCGACGACACGGGTGCCCTTCTCCTTGGCGTACGCGGTGAAGGCGACGGAGTCGTGGACGGGGATGCCCTCGGTGATGACGACCGCGAGGCCGATGCCCGCGTCGGCGGCTTCGACGACGGCCGCCTTGGCGAAGGCGGGCGGGACGAAGACGACGGTGACGTCCGCTCCGGTCGCGCGCATGCCCTCGGCGACCGAGCCGAAGACCGGCACGGCCATGGGGGCGCCTCCCGGGCCCTTCAGAGCATGAGGGACGTCGAAGTCGACCGTGCGGCCCGCCTTGCGCGGGTTGACTCCGCCGACGACGTTCGTGCCGGCCGCGAGCATGCGCCGGGTGTGCTTCATGCCCTCGCCGCCGGTCATGCCCTGGACGAGGACCTTGCTCTCCTTGGTGAGGTAGATGGCCATGGCGTTCCCTCTCCTCAGGCCGCGGTGGCGAGTTCGGCGGCGCGGCGGGCGGCGCCGTCCATGGTGGTGGCCTGCTGGACCAGCGGATGCGCGTGCTCGTCGAGGACGGCCCGACCCCGGGCCGCGTTGTTGCCGTCGAGGCGCACGACGAGTGGTTTGGTCAGCCGGACGGTGTCCAGGGCCCGGACGATGCCGTCGGCGACCGCGTCGCAGGCGGTGATCCCGCCGAAGACATTGACGAAGACGGACTTCACATCCGGGTCGGAGAGGATCAGGGACAGTCCGTCCGCCATGATCTGGGCGCTCGCTCCGCCGCCGATGTCGAGGAAGTTGGCGGGGCGTGCGCCGCAGCCCGCGACCACGTCCAGGGTAGACATGACGAGTCCGGCGCCGTTGCCGATGATGCCGACCTCGCCGTCGAGCTTGACGTAGTTGAGGCCCTTGGCGGCTGCTGCGGCCTCGAGGTCGTCGTCGTGCGCCTCTTCGTCGGCACCCCATCGCGCCTGTCGGAAACGGGCGTTGTCGTCGAGGGTGACCTTGCCGTCGAGGGCGAGGATCTGCCCCTGCCGGGTGCGGACGAGCGGATTCACCTCGACGAGGAGGGCGTCCTCGCGGACCAGGACGTCCCAGAGACGTACGAGGACGTCGACGGTCTGCGGCGGCAGCCCGGCCGCCCGGGCGATCTCGCCCGCCTTCGCGGAGGTGACGCCCTCGGCGGGGTCGACGGGGACACGGGCCACGGCCTCCGGACGGCCGGCCGCCACCTCCTCAATGTCCATGCCGCCTTCCGCCGAGGCGATCGCGAGGAAACGGCCGGCCGCCCGGTCGAGTACATAGGACACGTAGAACTCGGTCTCGATGTCCACCGGTTGGGCCAGCATCACCTTGCCGACCGTGTGGCCCTTGATGTCCATGCCGAGGATCTGACGGGCGGTGAGCTCGGCGGCGGCCGGGTCGGCGGCGAGCTTCACACCGCCCGCCTTGCCGCGTCCTCCGGTCTTCACCTGCGCCTTGACCACGACCCGTCCGCCGAGGCGGCGTGCGATCTCACGGGCTTCCTCGGCCGAGTCCGTCACCTCGGCCCGAGGCACCAAGATGCCGTGTTCTTCGAAGAGTTCCCTTGCCTGGTGTTCGTACAGGTCCATTCCGGCTCCTGACTGAAAGTGCCGCACGCCCCCTGGACACCACCCACCGGATGCGGGATAACAAGCTTCATACAGTATTCGTCGACTGTATGCAATGTACCGCGAGCCGTTCCAACCCCCTACGAAGGGACAGGACTTCGCCATGCCCGACGACACCCAGGACCTGATTTCCGGTGGTCATCTCGTAGCCAAGGCACTGAAGGCCGAGGGGGTCGACCGCATCTACACGCTGTGCGGCGGCCACATCATCGACATCTACGACGGCTGCGTCGACGAGGGCATCGAAGTCGTCGACGTACGCCATGAACAGGTCGCCGCCCACGCCGCCGACGGCTACGCGCGCATCACCGGCAAGCCCGGCTGCGCCGTGGTCACCGCCGGACCGGGCACGACCGACGCCGTCACCGGCGTCGCCAACGCCTTCCGCGCGGAGTCCCCCATGCTGCTGATCGGCGGTCAGGGGGCCCTCACCCAGCACAAGATGGGATCCCTCCAGGACCTGCCGCACGTCGACATGATGAGCCCCATCACCAAGTTCGCGGCGACCGTGCCGGACACGGCACGCGCGGCGGACCTGGTCTCCATGGCGTTCCGCGAGTGCTTCCACGGCGCGCCCGGTCCCTCCTTCCTGGAGATCCCGCGCGATGTACTGGACGCCAAGGTGCCCGCGGCCAAGGCACGGGTGCCGCAGTCCGGCGCCTACCGTGCCTCGACCCGCTCGGCCGGTGACCCCGAGGCGATCGAGAGGCTCGCCGACCTGCTGGTGCACGCCGAGAAGCCGGCCATCCTGCTCGGCAGCCAGGTGTGGACGACCCGGGGCACCGCATCGGCCATCGACCTGGTGCGCACCCTGAACGTCCCGGCGTACATGAACGGCGCCGGCCGCGGCACCCTCCCGCCCGGCGACCCGCACCACTTCCAGCTCTCGCGCCGGTACGCCTTCTCCAACGCCGACGTGATCGTCATCGTCGGCACGCCCTTCGACTTCCGCATGGGCTACGGCAAGCGCCTGTCGCCGGAGGCGACCGTCGTGCAGATCGACCTCGACTACCGCACGGTCGGCAAGAACCGCGACATCGACCTCGGCATCGTGGGCGACGCCGGGCTGGTGCTCAAGGCCGTGACCGAGGCGGCCTCCGGGCGCGTCAACGGCGGTGCGTCCAGGCGCAAGGAGTGGCTGGACGAGCTGCGCGCGGCCGAGCAGACCGCTCTGGAGAAGCGGCTGCCGAGCCTGAGGTCGGACGCCTCGCCCATCCACCCGTACCGCCTGGTCAGCGAGATCAACGACTTCCTCACCGAGGACTCGATCTACATCGGCGACGGCGGCGACATCGTCACCTTCTCCGGGCAGGTCGTGCAGCCCAAGTCACCCGGGCACTGGATGGACCCGGGACCCCTGGGCACGCTCGGCGTCGGCGTCCCCTTCGTACTCGCGGCCAAGCAGGCACGGCCCGACAAGGAGGTCGTCGCGCTCTTCGGCGACGGCGCGTTCTCCCTCACCGGCTGGGACTTCGAGACCCTCGTCCGCTACGACCTCCCGTTCGTCGGCATCGTCGGCAACAACTCCTCCATGAACCAGATCCGCTACGGCCAGGCCGCCAAGTACGGCAAGGACCGCGAGCGGATCGGCAACACCCTCGGCGACGTCCACTACGACAAGTTCGCCCAGATGCTGGGCGGTCACGGCGAGGAGGTCCGCGACCCCGCCGACATCGGCCCGGCCCTGCGGCGTGCCCGTGAGTCGGGCAAGCCGTCCCTGATCAACGTCTGGGTCGACCCCGACGCGTACGCCCCCGGAACCATGAACCAGACCATGTACAAGTGAGGTGCCCCGATGACTGCTCCGTCCACCAAGGCCCTCGAAGGCATCCGCGTCCTGGACATGACCCACGTCCAGTCCGGGCCCTCCGCGACCCAGCTGCTCGCCTGGCTCGGCGCGGACGTCGTCAAGCTGGAGGCGCCGACCGGTGACATCACGCGCAAGCAGCTGCGTGACCTGCCGGACGTCGACTCCCTGTACTTCACGATGCTCAACTGCAACAAGCGGAGCATCACCCTCAACACCAAGACCGAACGCGGCAAGGAGATCCTCACCGAGCTGATCCGGCGCTCCGATGTCATGGTCGAGAACTTCGGACCGGGCGCGGTGGACCGGATGGGCTTCACCTGGGACCGCATCCAGGAGATCAATCCACGGATCGTCTATGCCTCCATCAAGGGGTTCGGCGAAGGCCCGTACACCAACTTCAAGGCGTACGAGGTCGTCGCGCAGGCCATGGGCGGGTCGATGTCGACCACCGGTTTCGAGGACGGGCCGCCGCTGGCGACGGGAGCCCAGATCGGGGACTCGGGGACGGGTGTGCACGCCGTGGCGGGGATTCTCGCGGCGCTGTTCCAGCGGGAGAACACCGGGCGCGGTCAGCGGGTCAACGTGGCCATGCAGCATGCCGTCCTCAACCTCTGCCGGGTGAAGCTGAGGGACCAGCAGCGGCTGGCCCATGGCCCGCTCCGTGAATATCCCAACGACGACTTCGGCGACGAGGTTCCCAGGTCCGGAAACGCGTCCGGCGGCGGTCAGCCCGGCTGGGCGGTCAAGTGCGCGCCGGGCGGCCCGAACGACTACGTGTACGTCATCGTGCAGCCCGTCGGCTGGCAGCCGATCAGCGAGCTCATCGGCCGGCCCGAGCTGGCCGACGACCCCGAGTGGGCGACGCCCGAGGCGCGGCTGCCCAAGCTGAACAAGATGTTCCAGCTGATCGAGGAGTGGTCCTCGACGCTGCCCAAGTGGGAGGTGCTGGAGCGGCTCAACGCGCACAACATCCCGTGCGGGCCGATCCTGTCCACCCGGGAGATCATCGAGGACCGGTCGCTGGTCGCCAACGAGATGGTCGTCACCGTCCCGCACCCGCAGCGGGGCGAGTTCGTGACCGTCGGCAGCCCGCTCAAGCTGTCCGACTCCCCCGTCGAGGTGACCGGTTCACCGCTGCTCGGCGAGCACAACGAAGAGGTCTACGTCGGCGAACTCGGCCTCGGCGACGAGGAAGTGCGCCTGCTCAAGTCGAACGGAGTGATCTGACGTGATGGCAGAAGACCGCCTTCTGCGGGTGCGCGGCCTCCTGGACTCCGTGCGGGCCGAGGGGCGGACCGCGCTGACGGCGCCCGAGGGCAAGGTGATCGCCGACGCGTACGGGATCGCCGTACCGGGCGAGGAGCTGGCGACCGACGTCGAGGAGGCCGTGGCGTTCGCGGCGCGCTTCGGCGGACCCGTCGTGATGAAGATCGTCTCGCCGGACATCCTGCACAAGACCGACGCGGGCGGGGTCGTCGTCGGCGTCGAGGGCGCCGCGGACGTACGGGCCGCGTTCCACACCATCGTCGACAACGCGCGCGCCTACGACGCGGACGCCCGCATCGACGGGGTGCAGGTGCAGGAGCTGCTGCCGAAGGGGCAGGAGGTCATCGTCGGCGCGGTCACGGACCCGACGTTCGGGAAGGTGGTCGCGTTCGGGCTCGGCGGGGTGCTCGTCGAGGTCCTGAAGGACGTCACCTTCCGGCTCGCCCCGGTGGACGCCGACGAGGCCCTGTCGATGCTGGACTCGATCCGCTCGGCGGAGATCCTGCGCGGGGTGCGCGGCCAGACGGGTGTGGACCGGTGGGCCGTGGCCGAGCAGATCCGCCGGGTGTCCGAACTCGTCGCGGACTTCCCGGAGATCGCCGAGGTGGACCTCAATCCGGTGATCGCGACGGCGGAGGGCGCCGTCGCGGCCGACATCCGGGTGATCCTCGCCGAGTCGCAGCCCCGGCCGCGCCGGCGGTACTCGAGGGACGAGATCCTCGCGTCCATGCGCCGGCTGATGCAGCCGAGCTCGGTCGCCGTGATCGGCGCCTCCAACGAGCAGGGCAAGATCGGCAACTCCGTGATGCGCAACCTCGTCGACGGGGGCTTCGCCGGGGACATCCACCCGGTGAATCCCAAGGCCGATGACATTCTGGGCCGCAAGGCGTACAAGAGTGTCACGGACGTTCCCGGTGAGGTGGATGTGGCGGTCTTCGCGATCCCCGCCAAGTTCGTGGCCTCGGCCCTGGAGGAGGTGGGACGCAAGAAGATCCCGAACGCCGTGCTGATCCCCTCCGGCTTCGCCGAGACCGGCGAGCACGAACTCCAGGCGGAGATCGTGGAGATCGCCGAACGGCACGGCGTACGGCTGCTGGGTCCGAACATCTACGGCTACTACTCCACCTGGCAGGACCTCTGCGCCACGTTCTGCACGCCGTACGACGTCAAGGGCGGGGTCGCGCTGACCTCGCAGTCGGGCGGCATCGGGATGGCGATCCTGGGCTTCGCGCGCACCACCAAGACGGGTGTGTCGGCGATCGTGGGGCTCGGCAACAAGTCGGACCTGGACGAGGACGATCTGCTGACCTGGTTCGGGGAGGACCCCAACACCCAGTGCATCGCGATGCACCTGGAGGACCTCAAGGACGGGCGCGCCTTCGTGGAGGCCGCGCGGGCGACCGTGCCGAAGAAGCCGGTGGTCGTGCTGAAGGCGGGGCGTACGGCGGCGGGCGCGAAGGCGGCCGGTTCGCACACCGGTGCCCTGGCGGGCGACGACGCCGTGTACGACGACATCCTGCGGCAGGCCGGAGTCATCCGGGCCCCCGGGCTGAACGAGATGCTGGAGTACGCGCGCGCGTTGCCGGTGCTTCCCGCCCCCCAGGGCGACAACGTCGTCATCATCACGGGGGCCGGCGGCAGCGGTGTGCTGCTCTCGGACGCGGTGACGGACAACGGCCTGTCGCTGATGGAGATCCCGCCCGATCTGGACGAGGCGTTCCGGAAGTTCATCCCGCCCTTCGGGGCCGCCGGCAACCCGGTGGACATCACCGGGGGCGAGCCGCCCTCGACGTACGAGGCCACGATCCGGCTGGGGATGGAGGACCCGCGCATCCACGCGCTCGTCCTCGGCTACTGGCACACCATCGTCACCCCTCCGATGGTCTTCGCGGAGCTCACCGCGCGCGTGGTGGCCGAGTTCCGGGAGCGGGGTATCGAGAAGCCCGTCGTGGCATCGCTCGCGGGCGATGTGGAGGTCGAGGAGGCCTGCCAGTACCTCTTCGAGCGCGGGGTCGTGGCGTACCCGTACACGACCGAGAAGCCGGTGGCCGTGCTCGGCGCCAAGTACCGCTGGGCGCGGGAGGCGGGGGTGCTGGGGGGCGGTACATGAGGTGAGGGAGCGGGGGCCGGCCGACGGTGCGCGTCGGCCGGCCCCCGGACCCCTACGCGCACGAAAGGCATGGGACAGGGGGCGCTGGCCAGATCTTTCGACGCAAGGGGTGCAATCCACGTGACAACCACCGACGTTCCACGGGTCGCCGCCTATCGCGAGCTGACCGACAAGAACGGACGCGTCTATCGCGTCGGCGAGTCCGACATCGACATCATGGGGCGCAAACGCAAGTGGATGGTGATCCTGCCCTGGATCGGCATGATGGGCATCTCCTCCGCCGAGTACGCGTTCGCCTCAGCCGAGGACACCCTGCACACGGCGCACAGCTGGAACAGCATGCACATCTTCTGGATGATGACCGTCTGGGTCTTCTTCCAGGCCGCGGTGGCCTTCCCCGCGGGCAAGCTGCGTGAGAGCGGAAGGCTTCCGGCCCGCTGGGCGATGATGTGCGGCGCGACGGGCACCCTGCTGGGCTATCTGTCGCTGGCGTTCGCACCGCACGTCGTCTTCGCCTACATCGGCTTCAGCATGTTCAGCGGCATGGGCGCGGGCATGGTGTACGCCACCTGCGTCAACATGGTCGGCAAGTGGTACCCGGAGCGCAAGGGCGGCAAGACCGGCTTCGTCAACGGCGGTTTCGCCTACGGCTCGGTGCCCTTCGTCTTCCTCTTCAACGGCTACATGGACCTGACCAACTTCCGCTGGGTGCTGGTCTCGGTGGGTGTGTTCCTGGCCGGGATCGTCGCCTTCTCCGGCTACTTCTTCAGGGACCCGCCGAAGAACTGGTGGCCCTCCGCGATCGACCCGCTGAACCCGCCCGCCGACCCGCGCGCGGCACGCTCGCTGCGGATGAACCCGCCGGCGGTCCACCAGTACTCCCCCAAGGAGGCGTGGAAGACCGGCCGGGTGGCCCTGATGTGGTTCTGCCTGGCGTGCACGTCCGGCGTGAACATCTTCGGTATCGCGTTCCAGGTGGACATCGGCGAGGAGGCCGGCTTCGCGGGCGGGATCGTGGCCACGGCCATGTCCCTCAAGGCGATCGTCAACGGTACCGGCCGCGGCGTCATCGGCTGGCTCTCCGACCTCTACGGCCGCAAGCGGTGCCTGCTCGCCGTGTGTGTCATCCTGGGCCTGGCCCAGTTCGGCATCCTCTGGTCGGCGGACAGCAAGAACCTGACCCTGTTCCTGATCTTCTCCGCGATCTCCGGCTTCGGCGGCGGCGCCATCTTCCCGATGTTCGCGGCCCTCACCGCGGACTACTTCGGCGAGAACAACAACGCGTCCAACTACGGCATGGTCTACAGCGCCAAGCTCGTCTCCGGTCTGGGCGCGGGTATGGGTGCCGTGGTCGTCGGCGCCTGGGGACACTCCGGTGCCTTCATCTTGGCCGGATCGATCTCGCTCTTCGCCGGCTGCGTGGCGCTGTTCCTCAGCCCGCCGGGGCGCGACAAGGAGGAGAGCCGCATCGTTCCCAATCCACAACCGCTCGGCGAGGACACGGCCTGACCGTGACGCGCCCGGACCCGGCTCGTGGGCCGACCGTCCCACCTGTGAGGAGGCCCCTCCCTGACGCGGGAGGGGCCTCCTCATGCCGGTAGGGCCCTCAGCACTTCTCCCTCAGGGAGTGCAGGTGCGCGCTGGAGCGGCGCGCGAAGGTGAAGGACTCGGCCGGGTTGTCGTGCTCGGCCTGCCAGTGGTGGGCCATGCGGTGGCCGCGCAGCCGGGTGACGGCGGAGATGAAGCGCTGGTAGTCGATGTCGCCGTCGCCCACGTCGGTCATGTTGTAGCCGTACGGGTTCGACGGGTCGCTCTCCCCGTCCTTCACGTGGAACAGCGGGTAGCGGTCGGGCCGCTTGAGGACGTAGTTCAGCGGTTCGAAGGGCGCGGGCTTGCCGTCGGGCCGCTTGGAGAAGCGGAACTGGCCGACGTACGCCCAGTAGATGTCCATCTCCAGATAGACGAGGTCCGGGTCGGTCTCCTTGAGCAGGATGTCGTAGAGGCGGACCTTGGGGTTGTCCGTGGCGAAGGAGAACTCCTCGGAGTGGTTGTGCTGGTAGAACTTCATGCCCCGGGCTTTCGCCGCGGCGCCGTAGGTGTTGAAGTCATCGGCGGCGCGCTTCCAGGCGTCGACGGTGGAGCCGTAGCGGAACGGGCCCGAGGCCGTGCCGATGTGCTTGAGGCCGAGGGCCTGGGCGTCGTCGAGGACCTTGGTGAGGTTCTGCGCGAAGGTGTAGGCGTTCGGGTCGTTGGAGTAGTAGCCGACGTGGCTGCCGATGGGGTTCAGGCCGTGGTTGCGGGCCAGCCGCTTGAGCTGGGCGAGCGTGATGGGGCCCGCGGAGCCCTGGGTGTAGCCGGCGAACTCGACCTCGTCGTAGCCGTACCTCTCCAGTTCGGCGAAGACGGGGCCGAAGCCGAGGGTGGAGACCTTGTCGCGCAGGCTGTAGAGCTGGATGCCGAGGCGGCCGGGCGGCAGGACGGGGCGGCCCCGGCCCTTGGCACCGGACGCGGTGCCGGTGGCGCCCGTGTTGCCGGTGGTAGCGGTCGCACTTCCGGTGGCGGCCGTCGCGGGGGCCGCGGCGCCGAGCAGGGCGGCGGCGGTGGCGCCGGCGGCCACGCCGAGCATGCCGCGTCTGCTGAGGCGGTGAGTGAGTTCGGGATCGGGCTGGGAGAAGCGGCTCATGCGTGGAACTCCTCGTGATCGCGGGGCGTTGTCAGTGGTGAGTGCTTCACTTGTGACCAGTCGGGACTGAGGCTCTGTCCTCAGCCGAGGCCGGCGAGTTCGAGCAGCAGTGACTTCACATCGGTGGCCGCGACGCGGTCACCGACAGCACGGGGGGTGGAGCAGATGAGGAGCGGACCGTCGTCGTCGCTCGCCGGAAGGCGGCCGTGGCTGCCGCGAATAGGTGAGGGGTCCAGGGGCACGACCGCCATGCGGTAGCGCATGCCGAGTTTCTTGCGCGCCAGTGCGGTGGCCGCCTTCACCTTGACGTAGGGGTCGAGGGGATCCATGAAGAGTTCGACCGGGTCGTAGCCGGGTTTGCGGTGGATCTCGACGAGCTGGGCGAAGTCGGGCGCGTGGGCGTCGTCGAGCCAGTAGTAGTACGTGAACCAGGCGTCGGCTTCCGCCACGGCGACGAGTTCGCCCGCGCGCGGATGGTCGAGGTGGTGGGCCTTCTTGCCCTCGTCGTCGAGGAGTTGGCCGAGGCCGGGCAGACCGTCGAGGGCGGCCCGGGTGGCGTCGAGGTCCTCGGGGCGGCGCACATAGACGTGGGCGATCTGGTGGTCGGCGACCGCGAAGGCGCGTGACGCCATCGGGTCGAGGTACTCCATGCCGTCCTGCGTGTGCACTTCCAAGAGGCCGGCGCGGCGCAGGGCGCGGTTGATGTCGACGGGCCGGCTCACACGGGTGATGCCGTACTCGGACAGCGCGACGACCGTGCGGCCCTCGGCGCGGGCGTCGTCCAGGAGCGGGGCCAGGGAGGCGTCCAGGTCGGCGGCCGCCTTCAGGGAGCGCGGGTCGTCGGGGCCGAAGCGCTGCAGGTCGTAGTCGAGATGAGGGAGGTAGCAGAGCGTCAGATCGGGGTGCCGGGTGCGGTTGATGTGGCGGGTCGCGTCGATGATCCACCGGCTGGAGACGAGGTCGGCTCCGGGGCCCCAGAAGTGGAAGAGAGGGAACGTGCCGAACTTTTCGGTGAGTTCGTCGTGCAGCGCGGCCGGCCGGGTGTAGCAGTCGGGTTCCTTGCGGCCGTCGGCGTAGTAGACCGGACGGGGGGTGATGGTGAAGTCAGTGTCGGCGCCCATGGCGTACCACCAGCAGATGTTCGCGACGGTGTAGCCGGGGTGGGCGCGGCGGGCGGCGTCCCAGAGCTTGTCGCCGGCCACGAGCCCGTTGTGCTGGCGCCACAGGAGGACGTCGCCGAGTTCGCGGAAGTACCAGCCGTTGCCGACGATGCCGTGCTCCGAGGGCATGGTGCCGGTGAGGAACGTGGACTGGGCGGCGCAGGTGACGGCGGGCAGGACGGTGCCCAGCGCGGCGCGGGAGCCGGACTGTCCGAGCGCCTTGAGACGGGGCATGTGGTCGAGGAGCCGGGGGGTGAGGCCGACGACGTCGAGGACGAGGAGGGGTGTGGGGCCTGCCGGGGCCGGGTGGGAGCCATGGGCGGAAGGGTCGGCGCCCGGGGCGGAAGGGTGGGTGCTCATGGCAGCTCCTTCAGGCCGAGGTCCGTCAGCAGGTCGCGGGCGAGGGTGAGTTCGGCGGCGATGCCCTCGGCGAGCTGGGTGCGGCCCCGGGGGCGCAGCTCGGGCGGGAGGGCCTGCCAGGTGTAGGTCTCGACCTCCAGGTGGCGGGTGAGCGGGGCCGGGCCGCCGACGAGCCGGGTCAGTGCGGACTTCAGGACCGGGAGTGTGGAGGTGAGAGGCGCGGCGGGGGCCGCGTGCAGGGGGACGTGGAAGTGGGCGCGCCAGGGTGCGCCGTCCGGCAGGACGTGGCCCGCGAGGGCCTCGTCGAGGTCGTCGGTGGCGCGCAGGCCGGCGGCGGTGGCCGTGCGGGTCTGGTGCAGGAAGCGGGGTTCGTCGAACGCGGCGAGGGCCTCGCGGACCTCGGGCAGATGGGGGTGCTCGGCGTGCAGGGCGGCGGAGAGCTGGGATTTGACGACGGGGACACGGGCCTCGGTGAGGGCGTCCAGGGCGGTGTCCGGATCTTCGAAGGAGGTGGCGAGATGGCAGGTGTCGACGCAGATGCCGATGCGGTCGTGGCCGATCGCGGTGAGCGGGGCGATGGCGTCGCGGGTGGTCTCGACGACGCAGCCGGGTTCCGGTTCCAGGCCGACGCGGATGGAGCGACCGGTCAGTTCCTCGATGGCGTCGAGACGTTCGGCGAGGGTGCGCAGGGCGGTGCCGGCGGTCTCCGCGCGCTCGTCGTCGTAAGCGGTGCGCCAGGCGAGGGGCAGGGTGGAGATGGTGCCCTCGGCCACGTCGTCGGGGAGGAGTCCCGCGAGGACCCGGGCCAAGGCGCTGGTGTGGTCGAGGCGTTCCGGGTCGGCCCAGTCCGGCTTGTAGACGCGGTACTTGACCTCCTCGGCGCCGAAGCCCTCATAGGGGAAGCCGTTGAGGGTGACGACTTCGAGGCCGCGCCGGTCGAGTTCGGTGCGCAGGCCGCGCAGCGCGGACGGGTCGGTGACGAGGGCGTGGGCGGCGTCCTTGGCGAGCCACAGCCCGATCCCGAGCCGGTCGCGTCCCAGCCGGCGGCGGACGGGCTCGCAGTGGTCACGGAGCTGGGCGAGGACCCCGTCGAGGGTTTCGGCGGGGTGGACGTTGGTGCAGTAGGCGAGGTGGACGGTGGACCCGTCGGGGTGGCGGAAGCGCATGGTTCACGCCCCCGCGACGGGGACGCGAGCCGGCTCGTCGCCGTCTCCCGGACCGGGATCGATCTCGTGCGGGTCCTTGGGGGCACCGCGGAGGATGGAGTTGCCCTCGTGCGTGGCCTCCGTGCCGGTGACGTCGAGGTTCAGGCGGCCGCTGAGCCCGTAGAAGGCGACGGGGTTGCGCCACAGCACCCGGTCGACGTCGTCCTCGTCGAAGCCCTCGGCCAGCATCAGGTCGCCGACCTTGCGGGTCTTGAGGGGGTCGCTCCTGCCCCAGTCCGCGGCGGAGTTCACCAAAACCTGCTCGGTGCCGTAGGCGCGCAGGATCGCGACCATCCGTTCCTCGTCCATCTTGGTGTCCGGATAGACGGAGAAGCCCAGCCAGCAGCCGCTGTCCTTGGCCTCCTTGACGGTGGTCTCGTTGAGGTGGTCGACCAGGACGCGTTCCGGTGGCAGGGCCGACTCCCGGACGGCGTCGAGGGTGCGGCGCAGGCCGGCGAGCTTGTCGCGGTGCGGGGTGTGGACCAGGGCGGGCAGGACGTGGTCGGCAGCGAGCTGGAGCTGCGTGGCGAGGGCGGCGTCCTCGGCGGGGGTCATCGAGTCATAGCCGATCTCGCCGACGGCCACGACGTTGTCCTTGACGAGATACCGGGGCAGTTCATCCAGGACGGGCGCGCAGCGCGGGTCGTTCGCCTCCTTGGGGTTGAGGGCGATCGTGCAGTGGTGCGCGATGCCGTACTGGGCGGCGCGGAAGGGTTCCCAGCCGAGCAGGGCGTCGAAGTAGTCACGGAAGGAGGCGGGCGAGGTGCGGGGCTGGCCGAGCCAGAAGGAGGGCTCGACGACGGCGCGGACGCCCGCGGCGTACATGGCCTCGTAGTCGTCGGTGGTCCGGGAGGTCATGTGGATGTGGGGGTCGAAGATGCGCATCAGGACTCCTTGCCGTGGGGGTGGTCCGTGCCGGGGGCCGGGGGCACGGACTCGGTCAGGTCCAGGACGCGGTACAGGTCCTCGGGGACGGTGCGGCCGGCGGCGGTGCGCTCGGCGGCGTAATCGCCCAGCATGCGGGCGAGTTCGTCGTCGCCGTGGGAGCGCCGGGGCAGGTCGGCCACGTGCTCGACGGGGACGCCGGTGAACAAGCACTTCAGCACGGCGTGGCGCCAGTCGTGGGGGGCCAGGTGCCGGGCGGCGTACGGGCCGACGGCGGCGGTGAGGAGCCTGGTGTCGTTGGTGCGCAGGGCGTCCTCGACGAGAGGGAGGGCGCCGGGGCCGGACACGAGGTGGGGCAGGGCGTGCAGGACGGCGCGGCGCTCGTCGGCGGTGCCCTGGAAGTACACCCGGGTCAGGGCGTCGGTGCCGGCGCGGGCCGCGTGCAGGATGAGGACCCGGGCGGCGTCGGCGTGCGCGGCACCGCAGCGACGACCGGCCTCGGCGAGACGCAGCTCCCACGGGGAGATCGGCCCGTGGATGCCGGGATGGGCGGCGGCCTCGTCGAGGGCGTGCTCGAGCCAGGACCGGGCGGCTCCGTCGAGGTGGGTGGTGAGGTGGCGACGGAGATCGGCGGGCGAGGGGGTGAGAGCGGTGCCGGGACCGGGTTGGCCGCTGTGGGTGGTGCTGTCGGTTCTTGCCGCCGGTGTGGTGCGGGGCTGGGTCATGCGGTGCTGCTCCCTTCAGGGGTGGCGGAGGGAGCGCCGTGGGGTGGCGCGGCCTGCTGGAGGGCCGGAGCGGGGTGGGGCGACGCGGTGGCCGCGACCTGCTCGGCGTGGCGGAGGAACGGGAGGGAGTGCGCGGCGAAGTGCGGGCCGGCGTGGGAGTGGCGGGGCAGTTCGACGACGGTCAGGCCCTGGTAGCCGGTGGCGGCGAGGGCCGCCAGGACCGGCGGGAAGTCGATCTCCCCGTCTCCGAACGGGAGGTGCTCGTGGACACCGCGCCGCATGTCCTCGATCTGGACGTGCCGCAGCCAGGGTGCGGCGGCCCGCACGCAGTCGGCGGGAGAGAGGGGTTCGAGGCACTGGCAGTGGCCGAGGTCGAGAGTGAGGCCGAGATGCTCCGGGTCGCCGAGCGTGCGGCGGAGGTGGTGGAAGTCGGCCAGGGTGGCGAGGAGGTGGCCCGGTTCGGGTTCGACGGCGAGCGGGATGCCGGCGGAGGCGGCGGCGTCCAGGACGGGCGTGAGGGTCTCGGCGAGACGCTTCCACGCGGTGTCCGTGTCGGTGCCGTCCGGGAGGACGCCGCTGAAGCAGTGGACCGCGTGGGCGCCGAGGTCGGCCGCGACCCGCACGGCAGTGACGAGGAGTTCGGCCCGGCGCGCCCGGTCACCGGGGTCCGGGTCCAGCAGGGAGGGGCCGTGTTTGCGGCGCGGGTCGAGCACATAGCGGGCGCCCGTCTCCACCGTGACGCCCAGGCCGAGCGCGTCCAGCCGCCGGGCGACCCGTCGGGTGCGGGTGGCGAGGTCGGGGGCGAGGGGGTCGAGGTGCATGTGGTCGAGGGTCAGACCGACGCCGTCGTAGCCGAGATCGGCGAGGAGGGAGAGCGCGTCGTCGAGCCGGAGGTCGGCGAGACCGTTGGTGCCGTAGCCGAAGCGGAGGGGCTGGAGGGACTGGAAGGGCTGGAGGGGATCGAGAGGAGCGATCTCCGGAGTCACGTCACACTCACCTTCCTCGCGAGCCGCGCTCCCAGCGGGGCCAGGGCCGCGATGAGAAGGGCCGTGGCCGTGCCCTTGGAGCGGGCGGTCAGGGTGGCCTGAAGGGGGATCGTGGCGCGGACGCCGGCGCCGACGGCTCGTTGGGTGAGCGGAGGTGAGGGGTTGAGCGTGGCGTGGAAGTAGGGGCGGGCGGTGGCCGCGACGTAGGCGGCCGCGAGAGCGGTGGTGACCGCCATGCCGCTCTCCTGCCGCGGCCTCGCGGGACTGAGGTGTGCCGCGGGCTTCCGGCCGAGCACAGGTCCTGGAGGCCGAGTCGCTCCTGGCCCGAGAGGGGCAAGAGCGGTTGTCCCCCGGTGCTCTGAAGGGCGGTGCGTCACCACACGGGTCAGCAGGGCGGTCGTCGCGAGCGCCGCCAAGGGGGCCAGAGGCGTACCGCCCTGGGCTTCCTGACGGGAGACCGTCGTGACGGCCAGCGTGTGGGTGCCGAGGAGGGCCGCTGAGGGAAGGGCCGGTCGGGTGCGGCCGGTCGTTGCGGCGGCTCCCAGGAGCAGGTCGAGTCCACGGGCCGCGGCCATGGCCACGGGGCCCGCGGGGGTGTGCTTCAGGCCGAGGTCGTACGCCCAGACCGTCGCCGCGAGGGGCACGGCGACGGCCAGGGCGGGACGGCCGGCGCAGGAGGCCAGGGCCAGCCCCGCGCCGGTGAGAGCGCAGGCCGCCGTGAGTGCGGCAGCCGGGCGGATGCGGCCGGAGGGCAGGGGGCGGTGCGGGCGTTCGACGGCGTCGATGTCGCGGTCCGCCCAGTCGTTGAGGGCCATGCCGGCCTCGTAGAGACAGAGGGAGGAGCCGATGGCGAGCAGGGTGCGGGCGTTGGGTGTCGCGCCGGTCGCGGCCGTGCCGGCCAGGGCGTCGCCCGGGACGCTGAACAGGGCGGGCAGACGGAGGAGTTCGGCCCAGGCGCGTCCGCGCGGTGACCGGCCGGTGCAGGTGCAGGGGGCCGTGTCGCCGGTGCCGGCTCGAGGAGCGGCTGTGGACGAGCCCGCAGAGCATCCGCAAGAGCTGTCGCGAGGCGTCACAGGGCATCCCCCACGTCGTCACGGCGCTCCTCCACCGACCCCACACCCCGGCGGCCCTCTTCACCGGCCCGCCCCAGGCTCCGCCCGAACCGGACCAGTTCCTCGTACTGCTCGGCGAGGCCGGACGGCCCCTCCCCCACGGGGTCCTTGAAGTAGAAGCCGAGGGCGTCGAGCGGACCGGACCGGCCGGCCTCGTGGGCCCGGAGGGTCAGCCGGGCCAGGTCCAGGACCAGGGGTGCGGCAAGGGCCGAGTCGCAGCCCTGCCAGATGGTCTGGAGGATCATGCGGGTGCCGAGGAAGCCGTCGAAGGCGATGTGGTCCCAGGCGGTCTTCCAGTCGCCGAGGGCCGGGACGTCGTCGATGTGGACCTCGCCCTCGGGGACGGTGCCGAGGGTGTCGGCGAGGACGCGTTCCTTGCCGGCGTTCTTCGCCGCGGCGGCGGCCGGGTCGGCGAGGGCGGCTCCATCGCCCCCGCCCAGCAGGTTCGTGCCGGACCAGGCCCGGACCCGCAGCGCCCGCTGCGCGAACATCGGGCCCAGCACGGCCCGCAGCAGGGTCTGTCCGGTCTTGCCGTCCCGGCCGGCGTACGGCAGGCGGCACCGCTCGGCCTCGCGGGCGGCCGCCGGGTGGTGGATGCCCTCGGAGGGGGTGAAGTTGACGTAGGGGCAGCCCGCGCGCAGGGCCGCCAGTGCGTACAGGGTGCTGGCGGGGAGCGGGGCGTCGGGGCCCTGGGACGCTGGTTCGGTGGAGGCGACGTTCACCACCACGGTCCGCTCCAGCTCGTGGCGGTGCGCGAAGTCGCGTATGTCGTCGGCGAAGGCCGTGATCAGGTCGGCTTCACTCCTCGTGTCCCCCGGGGTGGGGCCTCCGGGCCTGATCTCCCGGTCGGCGGCGGCGAGGTCGGCGGCGACGGCGGTGGCGACGCCCGGCGGGAGGACGCCGCCGGCGGTCAGGGTCTCGGCGCGTTTGGGGAGGGGGCAGTCGAGGGTGTCGTGGCCGCCGAAGACGAGGTCGGACAGGGCGGGCAGACCGCTGGCGGTGAACGCCGGGGTCTCGGTGACCATGCCGGTGGGCGGGTGGAGTCCCGCGGTGATGGCGGCGCACCCCGTGACGACGGTGGTGGCGACGGAGCCTCGGGCTCCGATCAGCCACACCCCCACACGCGGTCGGGAGAGGGACGCGGACATGGGCAGCCTCCTGAACGTGCGCGAACCCGAGGGGGAAGGGAGACGGCGGGCGGGGGTCCGGCGTCCCCCGCCCGCCGCCGTTCAGTCGCCCTTGACGGGCAGTTCCTTCAACTGGATGTTGCGGAAGGAGACCTGGTCGTCGGCGCCATGGTTCTGGAGGCCGATGTAGCCGTCGGTCAGGCTCCGCTGGGGGTCCTTGTTGGTGAAGTCGTTGATCTTGACTCCGTTGAGGAACACCTGGAGGCGTTCGCCCTGGACCTTGATCTCGTAGGAGTTCCACTGGCCGGGCGGCCGCAGCACCTGGTCACGGGCCTTGATGTTCGCAGACTTGAACGAGTAGACGGAGCCCGTGGTGCGGTCGGCCGCGTCCGTGGCGTCGATCTGGATCTCGTAGCCCTTGTTCACCGCGGACCAGGGGTCGTCGGAGGCCGGGAAGCCCACGAAGATCCCGGAGTTGTCGTCGCCCCGCATCTTCCAGTCGAGCTTGAGGGAGTACGACGTCAACTCCTTGGCCTGGTACCAGAGCAGGCCCATGCCGCCCTCGGACTCCATCACGCCGTCCTTGACGGCGAACTTGCCGGGGCCGGCCTGCTTCCAGCCGTCCAGGGTCTGGCCGTTGAAGATCTTCCGGTGGTCCTTGCCCGGCTTGCAGTCCGCCTTCACCTGGCCGGTGGCGTACTGGAGGCCGCCGAGCAGGTGGGCGCGGAAGGCTTCCTCGGCGTAGGACTCCTTGGTGTGGCCGCCGCCGGTGTAGAAGGACCGGCCGCCGCCGTAGCTCTGGCACCAGGCGATCGGGTGGTCGCCCTTCATGTTCCCGCCCTGGTAGGTGGTCTCGTCCAGGGTGGCGAGGACCTTGGCCTGCTCACGGGGGTTGGTGCGGTAGTTGTACCACTCGTCGGTGCGCTCCCAGGCGTCGTCCAGATGCCCGGTGGACGGGTGGTCGTGGTCCTCGACACGGACGGTGGCCTTCTGGATGGCCGGGTGCGAGTCGAAGTAGGCGCCGACGAGGCCGCCGTAGAACTGCCAGTCGTACTCGGTGTCGGCCGCGGCGTGGATGCCCAGGTAACCGCCGCCGCCCGCCACGTAGTCCTCGAAGGCCTTCTGCTGCTCGGCGTTGAGGACATCGCCCGTGGTGGACAGGAAGGCCACCGCGTCGTACTTGGCGAGGTTGGTCGTGGTGAACTGGCGGGCCTCCTCGGTCGCGTCGACCGTGATGCCGGCCGGGCCGCCGAGCTCCTTCAGGGCGGTGATGCCCGCCGGGATGGAGTCGTGCCGGAAGCCGGCGGTCTTGGAGAAGACCAGGACCTTCTTGCCACCCTTGAACGGCTCCTTGGAGAACTCGAAGTCGTCCACGTCGTAGAGCGCGCCCTCGCCGCCCTTGAAGACCAGATAGATGTCCGTGGTCTTCTTGGGCAGGGACCGCAGCGGAACGTCGACGTTCTGGAAAGTCTCCCAGCCGCCGGTCGGCGGGATGTACGCCGAGCCGTGCAGCGGTCCGTCGGGCGAGCCGGTGCGCAGTTCGATGAAGCCGCCCGCGCCGCCGGAGGAGGCCCGCACGGTCATCTTCTTCTGCCCGTCGAACCGGTAGGGGGTGAAGGAGATCCAGTCGCCGTCGTCGATGTTGCCGACGGTCTTGCCGCCGTTGGCGCCGGTCTTGTCGATCACCGTCACGCCCGACTGGGTGGTGAAGTGCTCGCCCTGGCGGTGCAGGGGCTGGAGCACGGTGCGGGCGGTGCCGGTCAGGGCCTCCTGGCCGTTGGCCCCGCCGTCGGTGTAGCCGGCGCCGACGACGCCGTAGATGTTGGCGTTGGGGTCGTGGCCGCCGTCACCGGGGGGCGGCTTCAGGGTGCCCTCGCAGCCCATCTCGCTGGTCAGCTCGTGGGCGTGGGAGTCGTGGCCGAGGCTGTAGGCGACCTTGACCTTGGAGCAGTCGACCGTCTCCTCGGGGTCGGTGACGGTCACCTTGAAGGGGACGGGCTTGCCGAATTCGGCCAGGGCACCGTTGCCCGGGATGTCGATCCGCACCTTGGGCTCGGTGTTGCCGACCACGATCCGGGTGCTGGCGTTGCCGGTGTGGCCCTCGGCGTCCTTGGCGGTGAAGGTCGCGGTGTAGGTGCCGACCTTCTTGTACTTGTGGGTGGGGTTGAGGCCCTCGCCCTTGGTGCCGTCGCCGAAGTCCCAGCTGTAGGTGAGGTCCGGGGAGTCGGCGTCCTTGGCGGAACCGGTGAACTTGACCTTCAGGCCGGCCGCTCCGGACGTCTTGTCGGCGCTCACCTCGGCGATCGGAGAGAAGCCGTCCTCGGCGTTCTCGATCCGGTACAGCGCGGAGTGCTCGTCGCCCTGGAACCAGGAGACGCCGTAGTCGAGGACGTAGAGCGCGCCGTCGGGGCCGAACTCCATGTCCATGATCTGGGTGCCGGTCCACGGGAAGTCGTTGATCTTCGCGACGGCGCCCTCGGCCGTCTGCTCGATGCGCTTGATCCAGCGGCGGCCGAACTCACCCGCGAAGAAGTCGCCGTCGTAGGCCTCGGGGAACTTCACCTTGGAGTCGAGGTCGGGGTCGTAGCGGTAGACCGGGCCGGCCATCGGGGACTCGGAGCCGGTGCCGAACTCGGGCACCGAACCGCCGTCGTAGGGGATCCAGGCGGCCTGCGCGGGCGGCAGGTCGGTGAGGCCCGTGTTGTACGGCGAGGTGTTCTTCGGCGCGGCGCAGTCGAACTTCTCGCCGGACTCCTTGGTGGCGAAGTCGTAGTCGAGGTAGGCATCGTTGTTGCCGGTGCAGAACGGCCAGCCGAAGTTGGCGGCCTTCGTCACCTTGGCGAACTCGACCTGTCCCGCCGGGCCCCGCTTCGGGTCGGCGGCGCCCGCGTCCGGGCCGTAGTCGCCGACGTAGACGATGCCGGTCTTGTCGTCGACGCTCATCCGGAACGGGTTGCGGAAGCCCATCGCGTAGATCTCGGGACGCGTCTTGTCCGTGCCCGGGGCGAAGAGGTTGCCGTCCGGGACGGTGTACGAGCCGTCCTCGGCGACCTTGATGCGCAGGATCTTGCCGCGCAGGTCGTTGGTGTTGGCGGAACTGCGGCGGGCGTCGAAGGCGGGGTTGCGACCCTCGCGGTCGTCGATGGGCGTGTAGCCGTCGGAGGCGAAGGGGTTGGAGTCGTCGCCGGTCGACAGATAGAGGTTGCCGGCCGCGTCGAAGTCGATGTCGCCGCCGACGTGGCAGCAGATGCCGCGGGAGGCCGCGACGTCGATGACCTTCTTCTCGCTGGCCGTGTTCAGCGTGCCGTTGGCGTTCAGTGTGAAGCGGGAGAGGCGGTTGACGCCGTCGAACTTCTTGAACTCCTCGGCGGTGCCGGTCTCCGGGGCGTCGCCCGCGGGGGTGTCGAGCGGCGGGGCGTAGTAGAGGTAGATCGCCCGGTTGTTCTTGAAGTCCGGGTCGATGCCGACGCCCTGGAGGCCCTCCTCGTCGTGGCTGTAGACGTCGAGCTTGCCGGCGATCTTGGTGACGCCGCCCTGGTCGGTGAGGCGCAGTGTGCCGTCGCGCGAGGTGTGCAGCACGCTGCGGTCCGGGAGCACGGCGAGCGACATCGGCTCGCCCGTCTCGGGTTCGCCCTTGGCGAGCGGCACCTGCTGGAACTGCCCGTCGGCGACCGGTTCGTCGTGTTCCGGATGGCCGGGGTGGGCGCCGGCGACGGTGGCGGGGGTGCCCACGGCCAGGAGCAGGCCGGTGAACAGGGCGACCGTGGCGCGAAGCCCGGGAAGCCTGGGATACCTGGGGGTGCGGGTGCTTCTGAGTCTGGTTCTGTGCACGAAGTCCCTCCGGGAACGGGGTGGGCCGTACGGGGTGGGTGCGTAGACGTGCGGTGCGGGCGCCGGGGTGCGCCGTCACCCCGGAGGTTAGATGTCCTGGTTCAGCTGTTGAACGCCGCGTCGAAGGACGCGCTCGGTGGGTCGAAGTCGAAGGCCTTCAGCCGGGTCAGCGCCTCGGGCGCCCCCTGGAGCCGGTCCATGCCGGCGTCCTCCCACTCGACCGAGACCGGGCCCTGGTAGTCGATGGAGCGCAGCATCCGGAAGACGTCCTCCCAGGGGACGTCGCCGTGCCCGGCGGAGACGAAGTCCCAGCCGCGCCGCGGGTCGCCCCAGGGCAGATGGGAGCCGAGCCGGCCGTTGCGTCCGTCGAGGCGCTTGCGGGCCTCCTTGCAGTCGACGTGGTAGATCCGGTCGCGGAAGTCCCAGAGGAAGCCGACCGGGTCGAGGTCCTGCCACACGAAGTGCGAGGGGTCGAAGTTGAGGCCGAAGGCGGGGCGCCGGCCGACCGCCTCCAGCGCGCGGGCCGTCGTCCAGTAGTCGTAGGCGATCTCGCTGGGGTGCACCTCGTGGGCGAACCGCACGCCCTCGGCGTCGAAGACGTCCAGGATCGGGTTCCAGCGGTCGGCGAAGTCCTGGTAGCCGCGCTCGATCATCGCGTCGGGGGCGGGCGGGAACATGGCGACCAGGTGCCAGATGGCGGAGCCGGTGAAGCCGATGACGGTGTCGACGCCGAAGGCGGCCGCGGCGCGCGCGGTGTCCTTCATGCGTTCCGCGGCCCGCTGCCGTACGCCTTCCGCGTCTCCGTCGCCCCACACGGCGCCCGGCACGATGGCCTGGTGGCGTTCGTCGATGATGGCGTCACAGACCGCCTGGCCGACCAGGTGGTTGGAGATGGCCCAGCACTTGAGGCCGTACTTGTCGAGCAGGGCCCGGCGGCCGTCGAGATACCCCGGGTCGGAGAGCGCCTTGTCGACCTCGAAGTGGTCGCCCCAGCAGGCGAGTTCGAGTCCGTCGTAGCCGAAGTCGCGGGCGAGCCGGCAGACCTCCTCCAGGGGCAGGTCCGCCCACTGGCCGGTGAACAGCGTGAACGTACGCGGCATTGCGCGTCAGCCTCCTCAGACCGCGATCGGTGTGTAGACGGAGTTCTTCTCGGCGCTCTCCTCGACCGCGGCGAGCACGCGCTGCACCTGCAGCCCGTCGGCGAAGGAGGGTTCGGGGCGGCGGCCCTCGGCGACGGCGTGGACCAGGTCGCGGGCCTGGTGGACGAAGGTGTGCTCGTAGCCGAGGCCGTGGCCCGGCGGCCACCAGGCGTCCAGGTAGGGGTGGTCGGGTTCGGTGACGAGGATCCGGCGGAAGCCGGCCTCCGCGCCCGGCTCGGTGCCGTCGTGGAACGACAGCTCGTTGAGCCGCTCCAGGTCGAAGGCGAGCGAGCCGCGCTCCCCGTTGAGTTCGATGCGCAGGGCGTTCTTGCGGCCGGTGGCGTAGCGGGTGGCCTCGAAGGAGGCCAGGGCGCCGGAGGGGAAGCGGGCGGTGAACAGGGCGGCGTCGTCCACGGTGACCTGGCCGGTGCCGGCCGAGGAGACCGCGGCCAGGCCGCTGGTGGCACCGGTGGGCAGCGGCCGCTCCCGTACGAAGGTCTCCGTCAGCGCGGAGACGCCCGCCAGCCGCTCCCCCGTCAGATACTGCGCGAGGTCGACGATGTGCGCGCCCAGGTCGCCGAGAGAGCCCGAGCCGGCCTGCTCCCTGCGCAGCCGCCAGGTCAGCGGGAACTCCGGGTCGACGAGCCAGTCCTGGAGGTACGACACGCGCACGTGCCGCAGCCTGCCCAGGCGGCCCTCGGCGACCATCCGGCGGGCCAGGGCGGTGGCCGGCACCCGGCGGTAGTTGAAGCCGACCATCGCCACCTGGCCGCGTGCGTACGCCTCCTCGGCCGCGCGTTCCATCGACGCGGCCTCCTCGACGGTGTTGGCGAGGGGCTTCTCGCACAGGACGTGCTTGCCGGCGGCCAGGGCGGCGAGGGCGATCTCGGCGTGGCTGTCGCCGGGGGTGCAGATGTCGACGAGGTCGATGTCGTCCCGTTCGACGAGGGCACGCCAGTCGGTCTCGACGGACGCCCAGCCGTGCCGGTCCGCCGCTGCCCGCGCGGCGGCGGCGTCCCGGCCGCAGATCGCGGCGCGCACCGGGTTCAGCGGCAGGTCGAAGACGCGGCCCGCGGTGCGCCAGCCCTGGGAGTGGGCGGCGCCCATGAAGGCGTAGCCCACCATCCCCACGCGCAGGGGTGGCTTGCCTGCCTCCTCGGTCCCTTCTGACTGCTGCTGCGGCTGTCCCATGTGGGAGTCCTCCTCGTCCTGGTCGGGGTCGCGCACGTGGGGGGTGCGGGGGCGGAACCGGTCACTGGAAGCCGGTGGGCATGTACTGGTCGACGTTGGTCTTGTCGACGACGGCCGAGTAGAGGGTGATCGACGCGGGGATCTCGAACTCGGCCATGCCGCCGATGCCCTTGCCCTGGCCGAGGGCGCGGGCGAGGTCGATCGCGGAGGCGGCCATGGTCGGCGGGTAGAGAACCGTCGCCTTGAGCACGCCGTCGTCCTGCTTGATGGCCTGGAAGGCGGAGAGCGCACCGGCCCCGCCGACCATCAGGAAGCCGTCGCGCCCGGCCTGCTCGATGGCGCGCAGCGCGCCCACGCCCTGGTCGTCGTCGTGGTTCCACAGCGCGTCGAACTTCGACTGGGCCTGGAGCAGCTGGGCCATCTTGGCCTGGCCGGACTCGACGGTGAAGTCGGCGGCCTGGCGGGCGACCTTCTTGATGTTGGGGTAGTTCTTCAGGGCGTCGTCGAAGCCCTTGGTGCGCTGCTTGGTCAGCTCCAGGTTGTCCAGGCCGGCCAGTTCGATGACGCGGGCGCCCGACTTGCCCTTGAGCTTCTCGCCGATGTAGTGCCCGGCGTTGAGGCCCATGCCGTAGTTGTCGCCGCCGATCCAGCAGCGGTAGGCCTGCGGGGTGTTGAAGATCCGGTCGAGGTTGACGACCGGGATGCCCGCGCGCATCGCCTTCAGCCCGACCTGGGTGAGGGCCTTGCCGTCGGCGGGCAGCACCACCAGGACGTCGACCTTCTTGTTGATGAGGGTCTCGATCTGGCCGATCTGCTGGGCGGTGTCGTTGGAGCCCTCGGTGATCTCGAGGGTGACGTCGGAGTACTTCTCGGCGCGTTCCTTGGCGTTGTCGTTGATGGCGTTGAGCCAGCCGTGGTCGGCCTGCGGTCCGGCGAAGCCGATGGTGACCTTCTTGCCCGGCTTGTCGTCGGCGGCGGGCTGGTCGTTCCCGGCCGGCTCGTCCTTGGAGTCGGAGGGCTCGTTGCTCGTGCAACCCGTCAGGAGGGCACCGGCGGAGACGGCGGCGGCCCCGAAGAGCAGTCCTCTGCGGCTCGTGATCTCTGTCATGGCGGTGAACCCTTTCCTCAGGTCGTGCTCGCGGTACGGCGCTGGACCAGCACGGCGGCGACGATGATCGCGCCCTTGGCGATCTGCTGGACGTCGCTCTGCAGGTTGTTCAGGGCGAAGATGTTGGTGATCGTGGTGAAGATCAGGACGCCCAGCACGGAGCCGGTGATGGTGCCGCGGCCGCCGGTGAGCAGGGTGCCGCCGATGATCGCGGCGGCGATGGCGTCGAGTTCGTAGAGGTTGCCGTTGGTGTTCTGGCCGGAGCCGGACAGGATGATCAGCAGGAAGGCGGCGATGCCGCAGCACAGGCCGGACAGCAGGTAGAGGTAGAGCCGCTGGCGGCGTACGTCGATGCCGGCGAGCCGGGCGGCCTCCGGGTTGCCGCCGACGGCGACGGTGCGGCGGCCGAAGGTGGTGCGGTTGAGCACCAGCCAGCCGATGACCGTCACGACCGCGAAGACCAGGACCAGGGGCGGGATACCGAGGACGTAGGCGTCGCGCTCGCCCAGGTCGAGGACGGAGGGCACGGTGACGATCTGTGTCTTGCCGTCGGTGATCTGCAGGGCGAGGCCGCGGGCGGAGGCCAGCATGGCGAGGGTGGCGATGAACGGCACCATCGCGCCGTAGGCGATGAGCACCCCGTTGACCAGGCCGCAGCCGACGCCGACGATCATCGCCGTGAAGAGGATGCCGGCGAAGCCGTACTCCTGGGTGGCGACGGTGGTGGCCCACACGGAGGCGAGGGCGACGATCGCGCCGACCGACAGGTCGATGCCGCCGGAGACGATGACGAAGGTCATGCCGACGGTGACGACGCCGATCACGGAGGCCTGGGTGAGGACGAGTTGCAGGTTGCGGGTGTCGAGGAACTCGTCGGGCTTGGTGATGCCGCCGATGAGGATCAGCGCGGCGAGCACGCCGAGCAGGGAGAGGGTGCGGACGTCGGCGCGGAACAGCAGGCCGCGCCAGGCCGGGGGCTGAGCCTCGGGCACCTTGTCGGTGCTGTCCCGCGGTGGGGAGACGGGCTGCGTCATGACGCCGGGCTTCCTTCCATGACCAGGTCGAGTACGCGGTGTTCGTCGAGTTCGCGCGCGGGTGCCGTGTGGACGACACGGCCCTCGCGCAGCACCAGGACGCGATCGGCGAGGCCGAGCACCTCGGGCACCTCGCTGGAGACCAGCAGCACGGCGAGGCCTTCGTCGGCCAGCCGGCGGACCACGGCGTACAGTTCGGCGCGCGCGCCGACGTCGACACCGCGGGTGGGTTCGTCGAGCAGCAGCATCCGGCAGCCGCGCAGCAGCCAGCGGGCCAGGACGGCCTTCTGCTGATTGCCGCCGGACAGGGTGCGCACGGGCACGGACGGGTTGTCCGGCCTGAGGGACAGCTCGCGCGTCGCGGCCCGGGCGGCACCGAGTTCGGCGCCCCGGTCGATCCAGCCGCCGCGCGAGAAGCGGGACATGGAGGAGACCGACACATTGCGGGTGACGGACTCCAGCATCAGCAGGGCCTGGGCCTTGCGTTCCTCGGGGGCGAGCCCGAGTCCGGCGCGGACGGCGGCCCGTACGCTGCCCGGCTTCAACGGGCGCCCGTCGACAAGGACCTGACCGGACGTCGGTTTCCGGGCCCCGTAGACGGTCTCCAGGATCTCGGAGCGGCCCGAGCCGACGAGTCCGGCGAGGCCGACGATCTCGCCGGGCCGGACCTCCAGGTCGAAGGCCTCGAACTCCCCTTGGCGGGCCAGCCCTTGAATCTGGAGAACCGATTCTCCGGTCGGCGGGGACACGGGCCGGTCGGGGAAGACGTACTCGACGTTGCGGCCCGTCATCAGCGCGACGACCTCGCGGGTCGGCGTCGACTTCGCCGGGAGCCCGTTCGCGACGGCCCGCCCGTCCTTCAGCACGGTGACCCGGTCGCCGATGCGCCGGATCTCCTCCAGCCGGTGCGAGATGTAGACGACGGCGACTCCGCCGGCGGTGAGATCGCCGACGATACGGAAGAGGTTGTCGACCTCGTCCGGGTCGAGAGCGGCGGAGGGCTCGTCCATCACGATGAGCCGCACGTCGTGGGAGAGCGCCCGGGCCATGGACACGATCTGCTGCTGCGCGGCCGACAACTCCCCGACCAGGCGGGCCGGATCGACCTCCGGATGCCCGAGCCGCTTGAGGAGCCGAGCGGTCGACTCGCGCGCCGTCCTCCCGCGTACGACGAACCCGGCGGTGGTCGGTTCGTGGCCCAGGTGGACGTTCTCGGCGACCGACAGATGCTCCACCAGGTCGAGTTCCTGGTAGATGGTGGCGATGCCGAGACGCATGGCGGCGATCGGCGAGCGGAGCGTGACCTCCTCGCCGCGCCAGCGGATGGTGCCGGTGTCGGGTTGGTGGGCACCGGCCAGGACCTTGATGAGGGTCGACTTGCCGGCGCCGTTCTGGCCGAGCAGACAGTGCACCTCACCGGCCTGGACGTCGAGGTCGACGCCGTCGAGCGCCCGGACTCCGGGGAACGACTTGGTGATGCCGGACATGCTGAGCAGCGGTGGTTCTGGTGCCATGCGAATTCCCCTTGGCGGGCGGGCCGGTTTCAGGGCAGGGCGGAGCGGAGCGGAGCAGGGCACTGTGCAGGGCGCGGTAGTGGTACGCCGTACGGAACTGTGCGCTTACGCAGGTGAGAACAGGTGATCGCTGATGAGCCGGGCCGCGCCGATGACACCGGCGGCTGGTCCCAACTCGCCCAGGACGATGGGCAGATTGCCGGTCGCCAGCGGCAGCGACTGGCGGTAGACCTGGGTGCGGATCGCGGCGAGCAGCGTGTGGCCGAGGCCGGTCACCCCGCCGCCGATCACCACCAGGCCCGGGTTGAAGAAACTGACCAGGCCTGCGATGACCTGGCCGGTGTGATTGCCGCCCTCGCGGATCAGGTCGAGGGCAGTGGCGTCGCCCGCGGCGGCCGCGGCGGCGACGTCGACGGCGGTGAGACCGCCGTTCGTCTCCAGACGTGACGCCAGTTCGGCCGAAAGCCCCTGCTGGGCGGCCTCCGTGGCGTCGCGGGCGAGGGCCGCCCCGCTGAAGTGGGCCTCCAGGCAGCCCCGGTTGCCGCAGGCGCAGGGCCTGCCGTCGGGCACGGCCTGGATGTGCCCGATGTCGCCGGCGCTGCCCGTCGTACCGCGGTAGACCTCACCGCCGACGACGATGCCGCAGCCGATGCCGGTGCCGATCTTGACGCAGAGGAAGTCGGCGACGGTGCGGGCGACGCCCGCGTGCTGCTCCCCCATCGCCATGAGGTTCACGTCGTTGTCGACCATGACCGGGCAGCCGAGTTCCTGGCTGAGCGCCTCCCGCACGGGGAAGCCGTCCCAGCCGGGCATGATCGGCGGTGCCACCGGGATGCCCTCGGGGAAGCGGACCGGGCCCGGGACGCCGATGCCGGCGCCGTCGAACCCCTCCGCGAGCCCGGAGGCCTTGAGCTTGGCGGCCATGGCCAGGACTTGTTCGAAGACCGCGACCGGGCCTTCGCGTACGTCCATGGGCTGGTTGATGTGGCCGAGCGTCTCCAGTTCGGCGTTGGTGACGGCGACGTCGACCGAGGTCGCGCCGATGTCGACGCCGAGGAAGCGCAGACCGGGGTTGAGCCGGATGTTGTGGGAGCGGCGGCCACCGCGCGAGGCGGCGAGTCCGTCGGCCACGACCAGCCCCGTCTCCAGCAGCCGGTCCACCTCCACGGCGAGCTTGGACCGCGAGAGGTCGACCTGGTCGCCCAGCTGGGCACGGGAGTTGGGGCCGCCGTCGCGCAACAGCGTGAGCAGTCGGGCCTGGTGGGCGTTTCCGGGTCGTGCGGTCATACGTCTCACGAGCCCCTCCCCGCCTCGATCGGCCTGTGCGCGCCGGTTTTCCGCCACATCAGTGGCTTGCTTTCGAAGGGAACGTAGCAGCGGCTGCCGGAGGTGGGAAGAAGTCGCGCAGGAATTGGGTTCCACTTTTTCCACTCACAGGACAAAGACGCGAGGGGCGGGTCTTACCCGGCGGGTAGTCGAGCGTGAGCGCGGCCCAGGTCAGGCTGGCACCAGCACGCTGGGTGTCGCTCATGAGGGACCTCCGGACTGGGCATCGCCCTCGAGGAGGCCGCCCCCGCCCGGGTCAGGGCCGCGCTCCCCTGGGCTCCGGAGTGGTGCACGGTGGGCGGCGCCCTGCACGGCGGAGCCCTGATGGCGCTCGCCGACACGGCCGGCGCCGTCTGCGCGTTCCTCAATCTGCCGCCGGGCGCGGGCACCTCGACGGTCGAGTCGAAGACGAACTTCTTCCGCGCCGTGCGGTCGGGTGTCGTCCGCGCCGAGGCACGGCCCGTGCACGTGGGACGCTCGTTCCTCGCCGTCCGGACGGACCTGCACGACGAGGAGGGCACCCTGGTGGGCCAGACGACGCAGACCCAGGCGGTGCTGACAGCCGGCTGAGGGAGCAGCTCTACGAACGCGCCCGCGCGTGATACGAGCGCCGCGTGTGCTCCGTGTGTTCGCGCATCAGCTGGGTCGCCCGCTGTTCGTCCCGGCCGGCGATCGCCGCGATCAGTTCGCGGTGTTCGATCCAGGACTGGTGGCCGCGCCGGCGGGCCACCGGCGTGTAGTACCAGCGCACGCGCCGGTCGACCTGGGCGGCGAGTTCGGCGAGGACGGCGTTGCCGGCGAGCTCCATGATCTTGGCGTGGAAGCGGGCGTTCATGGCGACGGCGCCGTCCACGTCGTCGGCCTCGACGGCCTTCTCGCCCTCCGCGCAGAGGGTTTCCAGGGCGGTGAGGCCCGCGCTGTTCGCGTTGGCCGCCGCGAGGCGGGCCGCCTCGGCCTCCAGGAGCGTACGGACCGTGAGGAGCTGGTCGGCCTCCTCCTCCGTCGGCTCGTGCACGAACGCGCCCTGGGCGGGCCGCAGATCGACCCACCCCTCGGTGTTGAGCCGCTGCAGCGCCTCGCGCACCGGCTGCCGGGAGACCCCCAGATGCCCGGCGAGTTCGCTCTCGACGAGGTGCTGGCCGGGCTGGAGGGCACGGGTGGTGATGAGTTCGAGGAGTGCCTCGTAGACGCGGTCACGCAGCGGACCCGGGCGTTCCAGCTTGGGTACCGCCCCCTGGGGCAGGCCTGTCGACAGCATCGCGGTCCCCCTCCTCGGCAGGGCCGTGCACAGCGCGACGGCAGCCGGTGTCGCCGCAGAGTCAGTATCGATTGTCTTTCGTCTACAGTCTACGGCGCACAAAGACCAGAGTTTGGGGCAGTTGGCCGCGTCACACCTCTGCGGCCGGAGGGCTCAGGGGCAGCGCACGACCTGTCCCGCGTACGACAGGTTCCCGCCGAAGCCGAACAGCAGGACCGGGTCGCCGGTGGAGACCGCGCCCTGTTCGACGAGCTTGGAGAAGGCGAGCGGGATGCTCGCGGCGGAGGTGTTGCCGGACTCGGTGACATCGCGCGCGACGACGGCGTTCACCGCGCCGATCTTCTCGGCGAGCGGTTCGATGATGCGCAGGTTCGCCTGGTGCAGCACGACCCCGGCGAGGTCCGCCGGCTCCAGACCGGCCCGCTCGCACGCCCGGCGCGCGATGGGCGGCAGCTGCGTGGTCGCCCATCGGTAGACACTCTGCCCTTCCTGGGCGAAACGGGGCGGAGTGCCCTCGATCCGCACCGCATGGCCCATCTCGGGCACCGAGCCCCACAGCACCGGTCCGATGCCGGACTCCTCGGCGGCCTCGACCACCGCGGCCCCGGCCCCGTCCCCGACGAGCACGCAGGTGGTGCGGTCGCTCCAGTCGGTCACCTCGGACATCTTGTCGGCCCCGATGACCAGCGCACGGCTCGAGCCCCCCGCGCGAACGGCGTGGTCGGCGGTGGCCAGGGCGTGGGTGAACCCGGCGCACACGACGTTGAGGTCCATGGTGGCCGGGTTCGGCATCCCGAGGCGGGCCGCGACCCGGGCGGCCATGTTGGGCGAGCGGTCGACGGCGGTGGAGGTGGCGACCAGCACCAGGTCGATGTCGGCGGGGGTGAGACCGGCCGCCGCGAGGGCCTTGGCGCCGGCGTGGGCGGCCAGCTCGTCCACCGGTTCGTCGGGCCCGGCGATGTGGCGGGTGCGGATGCCCACCCGGCTCCTGATCCACTCGTCACTGGTGTCCACCAGGCCCGCCAGGTCCTCGTTGGTGAGCACCTTGGCGGGCTGGTAGTGGCCGACGGCGGCGATGCGCGAGCCGTTCATGTGGGTGGGTCCCCCTCGTTGCCTTGGGTAGCGTGACCCACCAGTCTGATCAGTGACTCACGGGTACGACGGCAGCCAAGGCAACAGGAAACGAGCACCAGGGTTGTCAGCTTCGGTCAGGACCCCCGACCCCCACACACCTGTCGAACGTCTAACCGGTGAAGAGCTGCGTGGCCTTCCGGACGAGCTCGTACAGCCCGTAGGCGAGCGGTACGCCCACCCATACCCAGGCCAGGGCGATCAGCCACCGCCGGTCCGGGCTAGGCGGACTCTGACTGCTGCTGGACACGATCGGCCTCCTTCGGCTGCGGGACGTGATGGCGGGCGTGGACGGGCCGGACGAGTTCGTTGGCGACGAAGCCGACGACGAGCAGGCCGATCATGATGACGAACGACAGCCCGTACAGGGACGCGCCGTGCCGGCCCGCCTCCTCCTGCCGGTCGGCGATCCAGTTCACGATGAGCGGCCCGAGCACACCGGCCAGGGACCAGGCGGTGAGCAGCCGACCGTGGATGGCGCCGACCTGGTACGTCCCGAACAGGTCCTTCAGATACGCCGGGATCGTCGCGAAGCCGCCGCCGTAGAAGGAGAGGATGACCAGCGCGCACAGGATGAACAGCGGCTTGGAGGTGTCGCCGAACAGGGCGATGAGCGCGTACATCAGCGCGCCGACACCCAGGTAGACGCGGTAGATGTTCTTGCGGCCGATCAGGTCGGACGTCGAGGACCAGCCGATGCGGCCCGCCATGTTCGCCGCCGACAGCAGGGCGACGAAGCCGGCGGCGGCCGTCACGGACACCGGTGTGGAGGTGTCCGCGAAGAAGTCCGTGATCATCGGCGCGGCCTTCTCCAGGATGCCGATGCCGGCGGTGACATTCATGCAGAGCACGAGCCACAGGCACCAGAACTGCGGGGTGCGGATGGCCTGGTTCGCGGAGACCTGCGGGCCGGTGGTGGCTTGCGGCGCGGTTCCCCGCGCCTGCGGGGCACTGCTCGGAACCCGGACCAGGAGCACACCCAGCAGCATGAAGACCGCGTACGACAGCCCGTGCACAAGGAAGGCCAGGGCTATCCCGGAGCTGTCGCCGCCGAACGACTCCAGCATCTGCGCCGACCACGGCGAGGCGATCAGCGCACCGCCGCCGAAGCCCATGATGGCGATGCCGGTGGCCATGCCGGGCCGGTCCGGGAACCACTTGATCAGGGTGGAGACGGGCGAGATGTAGCCGATGCCGAGGCCGATGCCGCCGACGAAGCCGTAGCCGAACACGATCAGCCAGTACTGCTCCAGGGACGCGCCCAGCGCGGAGAGCAGGAAGCCGGACGAGAAGCAGATCAGGGCGACGGTCATCGCCCAGCGGGGGCCGTTGCGCTCCACGAGCGTGCCGCCGAACGCGGCGGACAGGCCCAGCATGACGATGCCCAGCTGGAAGGGCAGCGCGCTCTGCGTGCCGCTGAGTCCGAGCGCGGACTCGAGGGGCGGCTTGAACACGCTCCAGGCGTAGGCCTGGCCGATGGAGAGATGCACGGAGAGAGCGGCGGGCGGAACGAGCCAGCGGCTCCAGCCCGGGGGCGCGACTGGGGGACTCATGATTCCCGGACGGTAGGCAGTCGCACGGGAGTTGAAAAGGCGGCGCGTCGACCGTATGCGGTGAGCGGTATTCAGCATGCGGCGAACGGTCGCCGCGCGGACCCTTGCCGCCCCAACCTCCATACTGTAGACAATATTTCGTCGACACAAGCCGCACGGCGCGTTCCCAGGTGGCCGTACGGCAGTCACACCTCCGCGGTATCCCTCAAACCGAACGGAGTGTTCCCGTGAAAGTCGCAGTTCTCGGCGCCGGTGCCATCGGCGCCTACGTCGGCGCCGCGCTCCACCGCGCGGGTGCCGAGGTCCATCTCATCGCCCGTGGACCGCATCTGGCGGCCATGAGGCAGCACGGAGTCCGGGTGCGCAGCCCGCGCGGCGATTTCACCGCGCACCCCCACGCGACCGACGACCCGGCCGAGGTCGGCCCGGTCGACTACGTCTTCCTGGGCCTGAAGGCCAACGCGTACGCGGCGTGCGGGCCGCTGATCGCGCCGTTGCTGCACGGGACGACGGCGGTCGTCGCGGCCCAGAACGGCATCCCCTGGTGGTACTTCCACCGGCACGGCGGCCCCTACGACGGCCACCGCGTCGAGAGCGTGGACCCGGACGGCGCGGTCAGTGCGGTGCTCGCGCCCGAACGGGCCGTCGGATGTGTGGTCTACGCGGCGACCGAACTCGAAGGGCCGGGCATCGTACGGCACTTGGAGGGCACGCGGTTCTCCATCGGCGAGCCCGACCGCAGCCTCTCCGACCGCTGTCTCGCCTTCAGCGAGGCGATGCGGGCGGGCGGGCTCAAGTGCCCGGTGGAGCCCGATCTGCGGGACGACATCTGGGTCAAGCTGCTCGGCAACATCTCCTTCAACCCGATCAGCGCGCTGGCCCGCGCGACCATGCGGCAGATGTGCCTGCACGGCGGCACCCGCCGGGTCATCGAGATCATGATGACCGAGACGCTCGCGGTCGCCGAGGCCCTCGGCTGCGAGGTCGGCGTCTCCATCGAGCGCCGGCTCGCGGGCGCCGAGCGGGTCGGCGACCACCGCACCTCCACGCTCCAGGACCTGGAGCGCGGCAAGCCGCTCGAACTCGACGTACTCCTCGCGGCGGTCGTCGAGCTGGCGGAGATCACCGGCGTGGACGTGCCCACCCTGCGCACCGTGCACGCCCTCTCGGACCTGCTCGCGCTGGGGAGCGCCGCATGAGGAAACGCGATCGAAGCCCGAAGACCTACACCCGGCTGACGCACCCGCTCGTCCGGGACTCCCGCGACGAGCCCTTCCGGCGGGCGAGCTGGGAGGAGGCCCTGGACCGGGCCGCCCGGGGCATCCAGGCCGCGCGCGGCGCGTTCGGGATGTTCTCCTGCGCCCGCGCCACCAACGAGATGAACTACGTGGCGCAGAAGTTCGCCCGGGTCGTCATGGGCACCAACAACGTCGACTCCTGCAACCGCACCTGTCACGCCCCGAGCGTGGCCGGCCTGTCGGCGGCGTTCGGCTCGGGCGGCGGGACGTCGTCGTACGAGGAGATCGAGCACACGGACCTCGTCGTGATGTGGGGCTCCAACGCCCGCTTCGCGCACCCGATCTTCTTCCAGCACGTACTGAAGGGGATCAGGAACGGGGCCCGGATGTACGCGGTCGATCCGCGCCGGACCTCGACCGCCGAGTGGGCGGAGAGCTGGCTCGGCCTCAACGTCGGCACCGACATCCCGATGGCGCACGCGATCGGCCGCGAGATCATCCACGCGGGCCTCGCCAACGAGGCGTTCGTCGAGCGGGCGACCACCGGCTTCGAGGAGTACCGGGCGCTGGTCGAGCCGTGGACGCTGTCGCTCGCCGAGAAGGTGACGGGCGTGCCCGCCGCCGCGATCCGGGAGCTGGCGCATGCCTACGCCCGGGCCGAGCGCGCCCAGCTCTGCTGGACCCTCGGCATCACCGAGCACCACAACGGCACCGACAACGTCCGCGCCCTGATCAACCTGTCCCTCCTCACCGGGCATGTCGGCCGCTACGGCTCCGGCCTGCAACCGCTGCGCGGGCAGAACAACGTGCAGGGCGGCGGTGACATGGGCGCGATCCCCAATCGGCTGCCGGGCTTCCAGGACATCCTCGACCCGGACACCCGGCTGAAGTTCGAGTCGGCCTGGGACACCGTCATCCAGCCGCACTACGGACTGAACCTCACGGAGATGTTCGAGGCGATGGAGGACGGCAGTCTCAAGGCCGTCTACTGCATCGGCGAGAACCCGGCCCAGTCGGAGGCCGACAGCGAGCAGGCCGTGCGGCGGCTCAAGGCACTGGACTTCCTCGTCGTCCAGGACATCTTCCTCACGAAGACGGCCGAACTCGCGGACGTCGTGCTGCCGGCCACCGCCGGCTGGGCGGAGACCGAGGGCACGACCACCAACAGCGAGCGGCGGGTGCAGCGCGTCCGCAGGGCCGTCACCCCGCCCGGCGAGGCACGTGAGGACATCGACATCCTCTGCGCCCTCGCGGCCCGCCTCGGCCACGACTGGAAGTACGCCGACGCCGAGACCGTGTGGAACGAGCTGAGGTCCATCTCGCCCGACCACTACGGCATGACGTACGAGCGGCTGGAGGAGCACCAGGGCATCCAGTGGCCGTGCCCCAGCACGGAGCGGCTCGAACCGACCTATCTGCACGGCCGGTTGTGGGAGTCCGCCCCCTCGGCACGCGGCCGGCTCGCGCCCTTCGGGATCGTGCAGCACGACCCGCCCGTGGACCTCACCGACGAGCGGTACCCGATCCGGCTGACCACCGGGCGGCGGCTGGACTCGTACAACACCGGTGTGCAGAGCGGCGGTTACGCATCGCCGCTGCGGCGCGGCGAGTTCATCGAGCTGTGCCCGGAGGACGCCGAACGCTACGGGGTGGTGGTCGGTGAGCGGGTCCAGGTCACCTCGCGGCGCGGGTCGGTGACCGCGCCCGTGTGGGTGGACACCGCGCTGCGGCCCGGGCTCGCCTTCATGACCATGCACTTCCCCGACGAGGTGGACACCAACGCGCTGACGATCGAGGCGAACTGCCCGATCGCGGGGACGGCGGAGTTCAAGGCGTCGGCGATCCGGATCGAGAAGCTGCCCATCGCGACCATCGTGGGGTGACGCACTGTGGACCTGCACTTCGGTGACAGCAAGCCGACGGACGAGGAACGGGCGGCCGTCGACGCCCTGCTCGGTCCGCCCGAGTCCTCCTGGGAGGGCGCCGACCGCTCCGATGCCGATCTGCGGTGGGCCCGGGGCGGGCGCGAGGCACGGGACCGCCGCGACCTGCTGTTGCCGGGGCTGCACGGGATCAACGACCGGATCGGCTGGATCAGCGACGGCGCCCTCGACTACCTCTGCCGGCGGCTGACGGTGCCTCCGGCGGAGGCGTACGGGGTCGCCACCTTCTACGCCATGTTCTCGGTCAAGCCCCGTCCGGCGACCGTGCTCCAGGTGTGCACGGACCTGGCGTGCGCGGCGGCCGGGGCGTCCGAGCTGTGCGCCGGGATCGAGGCCCGGCTCGGCCTCGGCAGCGGAGTCGCGGTGGAGCGCGGCCCGTGTCTGGGGCTGTGCGAACGGGCCCCGGCCGCGCTCGCGATCAGGGCCGGGGATCCCGTGCGTACGGCGGTGTCGGCGCCGGCGACCGTCGAGCGGGCCGTCCTCGCCGCGAGCGCTCCCGACTCGGCGCCGGAGGAGCCGCCCGCCGCGCTGGCGGTGCCCCAGGCGGGGCAGGACGGCCTGATGCTGCTCCAGCGCGTCGGCGTGGTCGACCCGGCGTCCCTCGACGACTACCGGGCCCACGGCGGCTACACGGCCCTGCGTCGGGCCTTCGAACTGGGCCCGGCCGGGGTCATCCGCGAGGTCACCGACTCGGGCCTGGTCGGGCGCGGCGGTGCCGCCTTCCCGACCGGCCGCAAGTGGCAGGCCACGGCGTCCCAGCCGGACCGTCCGCACTACCTCGTCTGCAACGCCGACGAGTCGGAGCCGGGCACCTTCAAGGACCGTGTGCTGATGGAGGGCGACCCGTACGCGCTGGTCGAGGCGATGACGATCGCCGCGTACGCGACCGGCGCCCACCGGGGCTACCTGTACCTGCGCGGCGAGTACCCGCGTTCCCTGCGCCGGCTGGAGCACGCGATCGCGCAGGCACGCGCGCGTGGACTGCTCGGCGACGACGTCCTCGGCCAGGGGTACGCCTTCGACATCGAGATCCGGCGCGGTGCGGGCGCCTACATCTGCGGTGAGGAGACGGCCCTGTTCAACTCCATCGAGGGCTACCGGGGCGAGCCCCGCTCGAAGCCGCCGTTCCCGGTGGAGAAGGGCCTGTTCGGCAAGCCGACGGTGGAGAACAACGTCGAGACGCTGGTCAACGTCCTGCCGATCCTCACCATGGGCGCCCCGGCCTACGCGGCGATCGGCACGGACCGGTCCACCGGGCCGAAGCTGTACTGCGTCTCGGGGAGCGTGGAGCGGCCCGGTGTCTACGAGCTGCCGTTCGGCGCGACGCTGGGCGATCTGCTCACGCTCGCCGAGGTGCGGGAAGGGCTGCGGGCGGTGCTGCTCGGCGGGGCGGCGGGCGGCTTCGTACGGGCCGACGAGCTGGACATCCCGCTCACCTTCGAGGGGACGCGGGAGGCGGGCACGACGCTCGGCTCGGGGGTCGTCATGGCCTTCGACGACAGCGTGCCCCTGCCCAGGCTGCTGCTGCGCATCGCCGAGTTCTTCCGGGACGAGTCGTGCGGGCAGTGCGTGCCGTGCCGGGTCGGGACCGTGCGGCAGGAGGAGGCGCTGCACCGGATCGTGGAGCGCACCGGCGCCGCCGCCGCAGGGGACATCGCGCTGTTGCGGGAGGTGGGCCGCGCGATGCGGGACGCCTCGATCTGCGGTCTCGGGCAGACCGCGTGGAACGCCGTGGAATCCGCCATCGACCGTCTGGGGGCGTACGAATGACCGTCACACCGCTGGGGATCCCGCGCCGGCTGCTGGAGTTCACGCTCGACGGGGAGCCGGTGCGGGCGCCCGAGGGCTCGACGATCCTCGACGCCTGCCGGGCCGCCGGGAAGGACGTCCCGACCCTGTGCGAGGGCGACACGCTCCGGCCCAAGAACGCCTGCCGTGTCTGCGTCGTCGAGGTGGAGGGGGCCAGGACCCTCGTCCCGGCCTGCTCCCGCAAGGCGGAGCCCGGCATGGAGGTGCGCACGGACACCGAACGGGCCCGGCACAGCCGGAAGGTCGTCCTCGAACTGCTGGCGTCCTCCGTGGACCTGTCGACGACCCCGAAGGTCGCCGCCTGGCTCAAGGAGTACGAGGCGAAGCCCGACCGCTTCGGCCCGGACGCGGCCCGGCTGAACGAGGAACCGAAGGTCGACAACGACCTCTATGTGCGCGACTACGACAAGTGCATCCTCTGCTACAAGTGCGTGGACGCCTGCGGCGACCAGTGGCAGAACACCTTCGCGATCTCCGTCGCGGGGCGCGGTTTCGACGCCCGGATCGCCGTGGAGCACGACGCGCCGCTGACCGACTCGGCGTGCGTGTACTGCGGGAACTGCATCGAGGTGTGCCCGACGGGCGCGCTGTCCTTCAAGTCCGAGTTCGACATGCGCGCGGCGGGTACGTGGGAGGAGTCGCGCCAGACGGAGACGACCACGGTGTGCGCGTACTGCGGAGTGGGCTGCAACCTGACGCTCCATGTGCAGGACAATGAGATCGTGAAGGTCACCTCGCCGCACGACAACCCGGTGACCCACGGCAATCTCTGCATCAAGGGCCGCTTCGGCTACCAGCACGTACAGAACCGGGGCTGATCAGGACATGGGACGAGTCACGGAACGACGCAAGGTGCTCCGCATCCGGGACGGGGCGGTCTCCAGCCGCCCGGACACGCTCGTCGCGGAGGAACCCCTGGAGATCCGGCTCGACGGCAAACCCCTGGCGATCACCATGCGCACCCCGGGCGACGACTTCGCCCTGGCCGCGGGATTCCTGGTGAGCGAGGGGGTGCTGGCGGAGCAGCGGGACCTGCAGAACATCGTCTACTGCGCCGGGGCGACGGTCGACGGCTCGAACACGTACAACATCGTCGACGTGAAGACGGCCCCGGGCGTGGTGATCCCCGACATCACGCTGGAGCGGAACGTCTACACCACCTCCTCCTGCGGCCTGTGCGGCAAGGCGTCACTGGACGCGGTGCGCACCACGGCGCGGTGGCCCATCGCCGACACTCCCCCGGTCCGGGTCACCCCGGAACTGCTGGCGGGCCTGCCCGACCGGCTGCGCGCAGCCCAGCGGGTCTTCGACCGGACCGGGGGCCTGCACGCGGCGGCCCTCTTCTCCGAGGACGGGGAACTGCTGGACGTCCGGGAGGACGTGGGCCGGCACAACGCGGTCGACAAGCTGGTCGGCCGCGCCCTGCAGAACGGGGACCTGCCGCTGTCGCGGACGATCCTGCTCGTCTCGGGCCGGGCCTCCTTCGAGCTGGCGCAGAAGGCCGTGATGGCCGGTCTGCCAGTGCTGGCGGCGGTGTCGGCGCCGTCATCGCTGGCCGTGGACCTGGCCGCCGAGACGGGACTGACGCTGGTGGGCTTCCTGCGGGGCGGTTCCATGAACGTGTACGCGGGTGAGGACCGGATCGCTCTGCGGGCGGCGGCCGCCCAGGGCTGAACAGGTTCCTCCGCGACACGGCGGCGGGGCCCCGACCGGCGGGGAGCGCCCCCTGCGCCGCAGGGGCCCCGTCTCGAACCCGGACCGGCCGCTTCAGCCGTCCGTGCCGGATATCCGGCGCAGCATCCCGGTGAACTGTTCGCGTTCGGACGCCGACAGCGGGGCGAGCAGCTCGTCGTTGGCGGCGCGGGCCGCCTTCTCGCAGCGCTTGAGCAGCCGGGCTCCCCGTGCGGTGAGGGACACCGCGTTCTTGCGGCGGTCCCTCGGGTCCGGCTCGCGCAGCACCAGGTCCGCCGCCTGGAGGTCGTCGAGGATGCCGACCAGGTCCTTGGGGTCGAGCCGGATCCCGCGGCCGAGGTCGGCCTGGGCGACAGGGCCGAGGTCACGGACGGCGGACAGCACCACGTGGTGCCACATCTTCATGTCCTCCTCGGCCAGCGCCTCGGCCACCAGGGTCCGGCCGCGGGCGGCGGCGCGGCCGAGCAGCCAGCTGGGCAGGGAGCGGATCGCGGGGAGAGGGGCTTCCGACATGGCCGCAGCGTAACCAAGAAATCGTTGGTTCTTCCTATGATCCTCCTATACCGTTGGGCTTCCCAACGACTTCGTTGGGATGACCAACGACCCCGGAGGTGCGATGCGCCGCGTCCGCTACGAATCCCGAGGCGGCCCCCTGTTCGTGGAGGAGGCTCCGGTCCCCGAGCCCGGCCCCGGAGAACTGCTCGTACGCGCACAGGCGATCGGCGTCACACTCCCGGTCGTACGCAAGGTCACCGAGGCGGCCGAGCCCGTCCCGCTCGGCGGCGAGATCGCCGGGGAGGTCACGGCCGTCGGCGAGGGCGTCACCCGCTTCGGCACCGGCGACCGTGTGACCGGGCTCTGCTTCGGCCACGGCTACGCCGACTTCGCCCTCCTGCACGAGGCCATGGCCTCCCCGGTCCCGGCCGGTGCCCGCGCCGTCGACGCGGTCGCCCTGGTCCGCGGCGGCCTGGTCGCCCTCGGCGCCCTGGCGGCGGCACGGCCCGAGCCCGGCGAAGCGGCCCTGATCACCGGGGCGGCGAGCGGCGTCGGGCATCTGGCCGTGCAGCTGGCCAGGACGCGGGGTGCGGGCCGGGTCGTGGCGGCCGTCTCCGACCCGGCGAAGGCCGGCTTCGTCCGGGGCCTGGGCGCCGACCACGTCGTCACGTACGACGACGACAGTTGGGGCGCGCCCGTCGACTACGCCCTGGACGCGGTCGGCGGCGCGCTGCTCACCCGGACCCTCGCCGCACTCGCCCCGGAGGGACGGCTGGTGGCGTACAGCTCGGGCGGCGGCACCGTCCGGGCGTACGACCTGCTCGTGGGCGCCAAGTCGGTGATCGGGTTCCAGATGGCCCGAATCGCCCGAGGGAAGCCGGAGTTGTACGAGCGGTGGCGCGAGGAGCTGTGGCGGCTGTTCGCGGCCGGAGAGATCGAGCCCGTCGTCCACGGGGAGTTCGCCCTGACGGACGCCGCGAAGGCACACGGAGAGATCGAGGCACGGGCCAACCGCGGAAAGGTCGTCCTGATCCCCTGACGCACGCTTCTTGTGGGGGGTCTGTGAGTCCAAGTACCGTCTGTGGCCCCACACACGGGACGTGGGATGTCCGGTTGTCCGCATCAGCCGCCCGGATGTCCGTTCCCATGGCTCGGTGGTCCAGCCGACAGACGCATGAAGGGCAGGTCGCACCATGCCGTCAAGTCTTCGCGCACGTCTGAGATCCACCCTGACAGCCGTTCTCGCCGCCGCCGCGCTGCTCGCGCCGGCCCTCCCCGCCCAGGCCCGACCGGCCACAGTCTTACCGGAGTTCGAACAGCAGGTCCTCTTCAAGGCCTCCCAGGATCCCGGCTACGCCTGCTTCCGCATCCCGGCGATCGTGCGGACCACGGCCGGCACGCTGCTCGCCTTCGCCGAGGGCCGCGTCCTCAACTGCGGTGACGCGGCCGACATCGACCTCGTCCTCAAGCGCTCCACCGACGGCGGCCGCACCTGGGGACCGCTCCAGGTCGTCACCGAGGGCGCCGGCGACACACACGGCAACCCGGCGCCCCTCGTGGACCGCAGGACCGGCCGGATCCTGCTGGCCGAGACGTACAACACCGGTCGTACGGACGCCGGGAACTGCACCGTCCCCTGCGACCGCACCCCGCATCTGCAGTACAGCGACGACGACGGCAGGACCTGGTCGAAGCCGCGCGACCTGAGCGACCAGATCCTGCCCGCGCACTGGAACTCCTGGTACGCCACCGGGCCCGTGCACGGCATCCAGCTCACCCGCGGCAAGCACGCCGGGCGGCTCGTGTTCGGCGTCAACACCGAGACCTGGGACGGCGGCCGGGTCACCGCGAACCACGCCGCGCTCATCGTCAGCGACGACGGCGGCGACCACTGGCGGGTCGGCGCCACGGACTCCTGGCCCATAGCCCAGGACGGCACGTTCCGCCAGAAGCCGTCCGAGGTGACGCTCACAGAACGCGCCGACGGCGCCGTCCTCGTCAGCGGCCGGGAACAGGACGGCACCGACCCGGGCCACCGCTCCCAGACCCTCAGCCGGGACGGCGGCGACAGCTTCGCCACGCCCTTCCGCGACCTCCCGGACCTCTACACCCCGCAGGTCCAGGGCGCGACCGTACGCCTGGGCGACCGGCTGCTGCTGTCCGCTCCGGCCGACCCCGACCGCCGTCGGACGATGATGGTCCGCTCCTCCTGGGACGGCGGGCGCACCTGGGACACCGTGGACCGGGGCACGGTCGTCACCACCGACTGGTCCGGCTACTCCGACATGGCGGCGGTCGACGGCACGACGGTGGGCCTGCTGTACGAAGGCGGCGCGGTCGACGCCCGCGACGAGATCCGCTTCGCCCGCTTCACCGAGGACTGGCTGAAACCGCGCCGGGGCCCCGACCCGACCACCCGCGACGCCGCCTCGGCCATGACGCCCGCGGCCGTGCTCGGCGGTGCCGCCCGGACCACCGGCGTGCGCGGCGGCGCCCTGTCCTTCGACGGCACCGACGACGCCGTACGGCTGCCGTACCGGTCCCGGCTCCCGCTCGGCGAAGGCGACTTCACCGCATCGCTGTTCTTCCGCTACACGGCCACGACCGGCGAACAGCCCTTCCTGTGGATGGGCGGCATCGGCAGCACCCAGCCGCAGATCTGGCTGCGCGGGGAACCGGCGAGCAATCGGGTCCGGGGGCTCGTCACCACCCGGTCGGGCGCGAGCACCGTCAGATCGGCCTCGGTGTGGACCGACGGCGCCCACAACGACGGACGCTGGCACCATCTGGCGCTGCGCAGGGGCGGCGGGAAGCTGACGCTCCTCCTCGACGGTGCGCCGCTCACCACCACGGACGTGCCGGGCTCGGTCAGCCGCAACTCCCCGTTCGGCGTGCACATCGGCCAGCGGATGGACAGCAGGGCGTTCCTCAGCGGGGCCGTCGACGACGTCCGCGTATGGAACCGGGCGCTGTCCGACGAGGAGTTGGCGTCCGGTGCCGCGGGAGCGGACGCCGAGGGCACCGTCCTGTGGCTGCCCATGGACCAGGTGAGCGGCAGCAACTAACGTCACGGAGCGTGCCCGAAGACGCAGACGCAGCACGAGCACGACAGCGCACCGGAACCGGGATCGGCCTGCTGCTGGTCCTGGTTCTCGGTGCCGCCCTGCTCTTCGCCCTGCCGGAGGACGAGAGTCCGGACGACGACGGCGTCTGCCGGGCACGGACGGTGGACTCCTGGCAGGCGGACGACGGCCTCACCGCCGAGTTCGCCCGCTACGGCGACGACGCGAGCCGCAGCGACGACTGGACCGGCGGCGACGGCACCCACTCGCTCCGGCTGCCGGACGGCCGGGTGCTGTGGCTGTTCTCGGACACCTTCCTGGGCCGGGTGTACGGTCCGCCCAACCCGGCCGGCGAGTCCTACGCCTGGCGGGACACGGCCGAGCCGCTGGTGCGCAACTCGGCCGTGCTGATGCGTGACGGCAGGCTCGAAACGACCCTGCCCGCCCCGCTGTTCGCCGACCCGGCGCCGAACCAGTGGCGCTGGCCGGTCGCCGCCCGCGTCGAACCCCGCTCCCCCGGCTCCTCCGAACAGGTCGTCCGGGTGCTGCTGTGGGTGCGCACGGCGGGGCAGGCCCCGTGGATCTACGGCGTGCCCACCGCGACCGAGGTCGCCACCCTGTCGCTGCCCGCTCTGCGCCTGGAGTCGATCGTCAAGGTGCTCGACCAGCAGCTGGTCCCCGACCCGTCCCGGCGGGTGCTGTTCGGCACGACACTGGTCGAGGAGGACGGCTGGACGTACGTCTTCGGCGGCGACGACGGACAGGCCGCCTCCCGCCCGGCCTCGCACGCGTACGTGGCCCGCGTACGGGAGGGCAGGCTCGGGGATCCGGCGGCCTGGCGGTACTGGAACGGCTCGGCGTGGACGGCAGCCGCCCGCCCCCGGCCGGTGCTCGGGGACGGGCAGCGCAAGGGCGTCGGCAGCGCGTTCTCGGTCGTCCGGGACGGCGGCACCTACGTGCTGTTCACGATGGCCACCGGCACGAAGGGCCTGACCACCGTGGCCTCGTACTGGGCGTGCTCCCCGGCCGGGCCCTGGCACGGGCCGGCGAAGGAGTTCAGTCCGTCGCTGCCGCAGGGCCAGGTGGCCGCCTACAATCCGCAGGCCCATCCGGTGCTGAGCGGCGACGGACGGCTCGTGCTGAGCTACGACGTCAACTGGCTGGAGACGACCGGCGCGGCGGCCCAGCTCAGCCGGAACGTGTCCCTGTACCGACCGCGGTTCGTGTCTCTGCGGCTGGCTCCGGCGCGGTGACCTCCGCGCTGGGGTCGTGCGAGCGGCGCTTGGCGATCACCGCGCACACCATCAGCTGCATCTGGTGGAAGAGCATCAGCGGCAGCACGGCCAGCGAGGCGTGCGCGCCGAACAGGACGCTCGCCATGGGCAGTCCGGAGGCCAGGGACTTCTTCGAGCCGGCGAACTGCAGGGTGATCCGGTCCTCCCGGCTGAAGCCGAGCCCCTTGCCGCCGTACCAGGTCAGCAGCAGCATCACGGCGAGGAGCACGGCCTCGACGCCGAGCAGCGCACCCAGCCGGGCGGGGCTGATCTGGTGCCAGATGCCCTGCACCATGCCCTGGCTGAACGCGGTGTAGACGACGAGCAGGATCGAGCCGCGGTCCACGAGCCCGAGGACCTTCTTGTGGCGGGTGACGAAGCCGCCGATCCAGCGGCGCAGCAGCTGTCCGGCGAGGAACGGCACGAGCAGTTGCAGCACGATCTTCAGCAGCGAGTCCGCGGAGAACCCGCCGCCGCTGCCGCCGAGCAGCGAGGCCGCGAGCAGCGGGGTGGCGACGATGCCGATGAGGGAGGAGAAGGAGCCCGCGCAGATCGCGGCGGGCACGTTGCCGCGGGCCATCGAGGTGAAGGCGATCGACGACTGGACGGTCGAGGGGACGAGCGTGAGGAAGAGCAGGCCCTGGTAGAGCGGGTCCGTGAGGATCACCGGCACCAGCCCGCGGGCCGCGAGGCCGAGCAGCGGGAAGGCGACGAAGGTGGCGGCCAGGACCGTGAGGTGGAGCCGCCAGTGCCGCATGCCGTCCAGCGCCTCACGGGTGGAGAGCCGGGCTCCGTAGAGGAAGAACAGGAAGGCGATCGCCGCCGTGGAGGCCCCGGACGCCACATCGGCGACCGACCCGCGGGCCGGGAAGAGCGCGGCCACTCCCACGGTCGCCAGCAGGAGAAGGATGAACGGGTCGATCGGCATCCGGCGCGGCCGGCGCAGGCGTTTCACGGTGCTCCACTTGCTCGGTACGTACAGGCGGTACAAGGGCCGGGGAGGCCCCCTCCCATCCTGCTCCCCGGTCCGGCGATCGGGAATCCCGTATACCGCTCTTACTGCCATCGCGTTTCGCGATAAGCGATAGCCTGAGGGTCATGTACGAGCCCTCCCATCTGCGCACCTTCCTGTCGGTGGCGCAGACGCTGAGCTTCACGCAGGCCGCGCGGCGGCTCGGGCTGCGGCAGTCGACGGTCAGCCAGCACGTGCGGCGGCTGGAGGACGCCACCGGGCGGACGCTGTTCACCCGGGACACGCACTCGGTGGAGCTGACGGAGGACGGCGAGGCCATGCTCGGTTTCGCGCGCCGGATCCTGGAGGTGCACGAGCAGGCGACGGCGTTCTTCACGGGCACCCGGCTGCGCGGCCGGCTGCGCTTCGGCGCCTCCGAGGACTTCGTGCTGACCCGGCTGCCCGAGATCCTCGAGGGCTTCCGGCACGAACACCCGGAGGTCGACCTGGAGCTCACGGTCGAACTGTCGGGCACGCTGCACGAGCAGCTGGCGGCCGGGAAGCTGGACCTGGTCCTGGCCAAGCGGCGCCCCGAGGACCCGCACGGCGAGCTGGTCCGGCACGACAGGCTGGTGTGGATCGGCGCGGAACGCCTCCGGCTCGACCCGGACCGCCCGGTGCCGCTGATCGTCTACCCGCCGCCGGGCATCACCCGCGCGCTCGCCCTGGAGGCACTGGAGCGGCAGGGCCGCGAGTGGCGTGTGGTGTGCACGAGCGGCAGCCTCAACGGCCTCGTCGCGGCGGCCCGCGCGGGCCTCGGCGTGATGGCCCACTCCCGCGGCCTCATCCCGCCGGGCCTGGTCCGGGTCCCGGACCGGGCGGGCCTGCCGGAGCTGGGCCAGGTCGACTTCGTGGTGGTCCACGGCCGGCGCCGCCCCTCCGCGCAGGGCGCGGCGGACGCCCTGGCCGCGGCGATCCTGGCGGGCGGGGACCGGCTGCACCGCAGTGCGCCGAAGGCCCTGTGAGGCGTGCGCCGGGCCGTGGCAGGGTCGTACAGATTCGGTGGAGATTACGGCACCGAAACTTACTCAACCGTCAGTAATCTGTCCGACCCTTCCCTGTCTGAGCGCATTTTCCCGCGTTGACCAGCGCGAACCAGAGCATCGCTCGGCTTCGCGCCCCTCCCGCACCCCTGGCCGGGTGGGGTAGCTTTCACGGCGCTGTGCGGAGCGTCACTCAACAGAAGCGCTGAGGAGCGGGGAGCGGGGTTTGCGCGAGTTCACCAACCCTCCGTTGGCGTTGGCACCTCCGGTGGGCGGCCTGGCCGACGTGGTCTTCCAGCATGCCCAGGAAGACCCGCTGTACATCACCCTGGGCCGCAAGGACGACACGGGGTACTGGCGGGATGTCACCGCCGCCGAGTTCCGCGACGAGGTGCTCGCCCTGGCCAAGGGACTGCTGGCGAGCGGCATCCGGTTCGGCGACCGCGTCGCGATCATGTCCCGTACGCGCTACGAGTGGACGCTCTTCGACTACGCGCTGTGGACGATCGGCGCCCAGGTCGTGCCCGTCTACCCGACGTCCTCGGCCGAGCAGTGTTTCTGGATGCTGTACGACGCCGAGGTGTCGGCCGCGATCGTGGAGCACGAGGACCACGCGATGACGATCGCCACCGTCATCGACCGGCTGCCGCAGCTGCGCCGCCTGTGGCAGCTCGACTCGGGTGCCGTGCACGAGCTGTACGACGCCGGCGCGCACCTCGACGACGAGGTGGTGCACCGCCACCGGCAGGCCGTCACGCCCGACTCGGTCGCCACGATCATCTACACCTCGGGCACGACCGGGCGCCCCAAGGGCTGTGTCATCACGCACGGCAACTTCGCGTACGAGGCGGACACCGTCATCGAGCGCTGGGAGCCGGTGTTCCACTCCAAGCGGGGCGACGAGGCCGCCACCCTGCTGTTCCTGCCGCTCGCGCACGTCTTCGGGCGAATGGTCCAGGTCGCGGCGATCCGCGGCAGGGTGAAATTCGGCCATCAGCCCCAGCTGAACGCGGCGGCCCTGCTGCCCGATCTGGCCGCGTTCAAGCCGACGTTCTTCCTGGCCGTGCCGTACATCTTCGAGAAGGTGTTCAACGCGTCCCGCCGCAAGGCCGAGAAGGAGGGCCGCTCCGGCCCGTTCGAGAAGGCCGTGGACATCGCGATCAAGTACGCGGACGCCGTCGAGGCCAAGGCCTGGGGCATCGGCCCCGGCCCCTCGGCGGGGCTGCGCATGCAGCACCAGCTGTTCGACAAGCTCGTCTACTCCAAGATCCGGGCCGCGATGGGCGGCCGGATCCGGCACGCCATGTCGGGCGGCTCGGCGATGGACCGACGGCTCGGTCTGTTCTGGGCCGGGGCGGGCGTGCACATCTACGAGGGCTACGGGCTGACCGAGTCCACGGCCGCCGCGACCGCCAACCCGCCCGGCCGCACCCGGTTCGGCACGGTCGGCCAGCCCATCCCCGGCATGACCGTGCACCTCGCGGACGACGGCGAGATCTGGCTGCACGGCCAGAACGTCTTCCAGGGCTACCTCAACAACCCCAAGGCCACGGACGAGACCCTGCACGACGGCTGGCTGGCCACCGGCGACCTCGGCTCGCTCGACGAGGACGGCTACCTCACCATCACCGGCCGCAAGAAGGAGATCCTGGTCACATCGGGCGGCAAGAGCGTTTCGCCCGGTGTGCTGGAGGAACGCGTCCGTGACCATCCGCTGGTCAACCAGTGCATCCTCGTCGGCAACGACCGCCCCTACATCGCCGCCCTCGTCACCCTCGACCAGGAGGCCGTGGAGCACTGGCTGACGATGCGGAACAAGCCGCAGCTGTCCGCGGCGGAGCTGGTGCGGGACGCGGACCTGGAGACGGAGGTGCGACGCGCGGTGGTCGCGGCGAACACCCTGGTCTCGCAGGCCGAGTCGATCCGCACCTTCCGCATCCTGGCCCAGCCGTTCACCGAGGAACACGGGCTGCTGACCCCGTCGCTGAAGCTGAAGCGCAAGGCGATCGAAAAGGCGTACGAGAACGAGGTCGAGGCCCTCTACCGGGCATGAACCGCCTGTTGACGGATGGTGTGCCACCCGTCTGAATTCTCCCGTCAGGAATGCATCACGGCTCGTGATCGTTGACGATGGGAGTACACATGACCACAAACCTAAGGATCGAGAGCTCGTGAGCAAGGTCCCCCAGATCACCCTGAACAACGGCATCGAGATGCCCCAGCTGGGGTTCGGCGTCTGGCAGGTGCCGGACGACGAGGCCGAGTCGGCCGTCGCGACGGCGCTGGAGGCCGGGTACCGCAGCATCGACACAGCGGCGATCTACGGCAACGAGGAGGGCACCGGCAAGGCCATCGCCGCCGCCGGCCTCCCCCGCGAGGAGCTCTTCGTCACCACCAAGCTCTGGAACGCCGACCAGGGCTACGACTCCACGCTGCGCGCCTTCGACACGTCGCTGGAGAAGCTCGGCCTGGACTTCGTCGACCTGTACCTGATCCACTGGCCGCTGCCGGCCAAGGGCACGTACGTCGACACGTACAAGGCGTTCGAGAAGCTGCACGCCGACGGCCGGATCCGGGCCATCGGTGTCTCCAACTTCCTGCCCGAGCACCTGGAGCGGCTGATCGGCGAGACGTCGGTCGTCCCGGCCGTGAACCAGATCGAGCTGCACCCCCACCTGCAGCAGAGCGCCGCCCGTGAGTACCACGCGGCGCAGGGCATCGCCACGGAGGCCTGGTCGCCGCTCGGCCAGGGCAAGGGCCTGCTGGAGGTTCCGGCGGTCGTGGCCATCGCGCAGAAGCACAACCGCACGCCGGCCCAGGTCGTGCTCCGCTGGCACATCCAGCTGGGCAACGTGGTGATCCCGAAGTCCGTGACGCCGTCGCGGATCAAGGAGAACATCGAGGTCTTCGACTTCGAGCTGGACACCGAGGACTTGGCGGCCATCAGCGCCCTCAACGAGGACCGCCGCATCGGCCCGGACCCGGCGACGTTCGACGGAGCCTGAGCCTCCGCTCGGCCCTACGATTGCCCGCAGCTGGTCACTCGGCTGCGGGCAGTCGTGTTCCTCGGGGCGGTACGGCCCTGCTCAGACCGCCCGAACCGCCGTGTGCACCGTGTGCGCCTCCAGCACGAACACATCCGACCGCCGGTACAGACTCGCCTCGTCGTCGGGGTCGAGAAGCCGGTCGAGGGTGGCGAGGTCGTCCGCGTCGAAGCCCTCGGGAATCCGCTCCCGCAGATGGGACAGGGACCCGACGACATACTCACGGGCCCGGTCCGAGGCGGGTGCGGGCAGGTCCAGCAGGAAGGTGTGCGTCCTGGCGGGCTTCAGCCCCGCCGACGCCAGCAGGGCCGGCCAGTCCTCCGTTTCGGCGACATAGCCCGGCAGCTCCGTGCGCATCCGCGTGAACCACTCCGCCTCCAGCGCGTCGAGCCGCGCCTGGAGCCCGGGCCGGCCGATACCGAGGTCGCGCGGCAGATACCGGGCGGGCAGGCCGCCCTCCATCAGGGCCAGCGTGCCGCCGGGCGCCAGCCGGGCCGCGAACGCGGCGAGCGCGGCCCGCTGGTCGCCGAGGTGGTGCAGGCTGCGGCTCGCCCAGAGCAGGTCGGCCGGGTAGTCCAACTCGTCGAGCACGCCGGGGAGTTCACCGGCGATCGTGGAGAAGCGGTCGGCGACGCCCAGCCGCTCGGCGCGTGCCCGCGCCCGCTCCAGCAGCGGCTCGGAGCCGTCCACCGCGACGATCCGCGCGCCCGGGAACGTCTCGGCGAACAGACACGACACCACGCCCGGGCCGCTGCCCGCGTCGACGATCAGGCCCGGCTCGGTCACCTCGTGCGCCAGCCAGCCCATGGCCCGCTCGTACAGGGAAGCGAACAGCTCCGCCTGGGACTCCAGCCTCGGAGCCATCGCGGCCCAGTCGAGGTGCGTGTGGTCGTGACGGTCGTGGTCGTGACGGTCGTGGTCGTGACGGTCGTGGTCGTGGTCGTGCGCCATGGTGGTCAGCCTCTCCCTCGGATGCCGCCAGACTGCGCCGACGCACCGGGGGAAGGCCACCGCTGTTGCCGCTCCCGCAAAAATGATCCGCCGGGGCCGAAGCCCCGGCGGACCCGTGGGGACGGGGTGTCAGCCGGTCAGGGCAGCGGCGGGTACGCGTTCTGCATCAGCTGCCGGAACTGGGCGGAGAACCAGTGCCCGGACAGCGGCGCGTCCGCGAGGGAACCGGACAGGTTGTTGCCGTTGCGCGGGTTGCCCGTGTAGGTCGGGTCGCACATCCGGTCGAAGCCCTTGCCCTCGTCGTTGGCGATCTCCTTGCTCGCCCCGTCGGACTCGCCCGGCGGCTTCATCCACACATAGGCGTCGATCCCCGCGGCGGGACTGGCCTGGGGCCGCTCGCCGAGGCCGGCTCCGGACTGGTTGCACCAGTTGCCGACGTGGATGCGGCGGTCGTAGCGGCCGCCGTTGACGTAGGTGTCGACGGAGGTCTGCGCACCGGGTCCGCTGGGCCGGGCCGAGCCGCCCCAGCCGTTGCGGGAGGTGTCGATCAGCATGCCGATGGAGGACGGGAAGCCCGCCGAGACCAGTTGGTTGCGGAAGCCCTGGGCGAAGGACTGCTCGTCCGTGTAGCGGTTCCAGTCGACCCACTTCGACTCGCGGACGGACTTGCCGGCCACGTTGTCGTTGATGGTGAAGTTGTTCTCCTTCAGGGCGCTGTAGTTGGCCGTGTTGGTGATGAAGCCGTGGACGTCGTTGACCGTGGCGCCCTCGGCGGTCGCCGCCTCCTTGAACAGGGTCGCGGAGGCACCGAAGTTGTCGTCCCAGCCGATCCAGCCGTGATGCCCGGCGTCGACGTAGTTGTAGACGTTCGCCACGTCGCCGAGCTTGTTCAGCGCGTAGCCGACGCCCTTGACGTAGTTGCCGTTGGCCTTCATCACGTCGCACTGCGGGGTGGCCGTCGGGCGGCTGCCGGTGTTGGTGACGAGGTTCGGCAGCGAGTCGATCTCGACCGTGGTGACGATCCGCAGCGAGGCGTACTTCGAGTCGGCGAGGATCGTCTTGATCGGGTCGATGTACTGCGTCTTGTACTTGTCGATCTCCGTCGGGCCGAGCTCGCCGTTGGAGGCGAGGGCGGCGCAGTCACGGCCGGGCAGGTTGTAGATGACGAGCTGGACGACGAGTTCGCCGGAGCCCTTCTGGCGCAGCGCCTCGTCGAGGTGGGCGCGCAGGCCCATACCGCCGTTGGCGCCGTTGATCGCCGCGATCCGGTCCAGCCAGACACCCGTCGGCTGGCTGGAGACACGGCTGCCGCCCGGCTCGGCGGCGGCCTTGGCCGACCACTCCGGGTTCACGTACACCTTGGCGCCGGCATAGGGGTTGTCGACCCGGTTGGACGGGCCGCCCGGGCCCGGCGGGTCGGTCGGCCCCGGGGTGCCGCCGTCGTCGACGTTGCAGGTGACGCCGTCGAGAGTGAACGTGCCCGGGATCGCGTTGCTGCCGCTGTAGCTGCCCTGGAAGCCGAAGCTGACCGAAGCGCCGGTCCCGAGCTGGGCGTTGTAGCTCTCGTTGGCCGCGGTGACGGCGGCACCGCTCTGGCTCAGCTTGGCGTTCCAGCCGCTGGTGACCTTCTGGTTGCCGGCGTAGGACCACTTCAGCGACCACGACGACTTGGCGGCGCTGTTGTTGGTGATGGTCACGGCGGCGGTGAAGCCGGTGCTCCACTGGTTCTGGATCTTGTAGTCGACGGTGCAGGGGACGGCGGCGATGTCGGCGCCGCCCGGGTCGACGGCGAACGCCGTGCCGGTCGCTCCGGCGACCAGGGCCATGGCGGCCAGTAACGCTGTTCTCGTACGGCTCATGAGTGCGGGTTTCCCTTTCGCTGGTGAGGGTGTCAGCTGTTCAGGGCGCGCTCCGACAAGGACATGAGGAACTGAGGAACCCGGCATGGCACTCGCGCAGACGGGGACCACCGCGCTGGGGGCGGCTCAAAGTACTGAACGCGAGGGGTGTCGCATGAGCGACTCCTTGCAGGCCGGGCACGCCGTGACGGACGCGTCGACTGATGGAATCGCTCCCACTGGTGTCAAGGAAGGTAGCGCCAAGTGTCTGCAAAGAACAGGGGAGTCGCTGACTTTCGCTCAACCCGGGGCGTCGAATCTTTTCGACTCTTCAACCCCTTGACCGATACCACACCCGTCCTCACTATGGGAGCGCTCCCACTGGTTCAAGCCTTGACTTCTCCGAGCCGCAAGGAGGAACCAGCACCATGCATCCCCCACCCCGGAGACGCGGAGCGGTGCGGCGCGTGTGGATCGCCGCCGTCGCAGCTCTCGCGCTTCCGTTGACGATGCTCTCCTCAGGGTCGACTCCCGCGCAGGCGGCCGCACTTCAGTGCAGTGTCGATTACAAGACGAACGACTGGGGCTCCGGCTTCACCGCGGATCTGACCCTCACCAACCGCGGCACGGACGCCATCGACGGCTGGACGCTGACCTACGCCTACTCCGGCAACCAGAAGCTGGGGAACGGCTGGAACGGCACCTGGTCGCAGTCCGGCCAGAACGTCACCGTCAAGAACGCCCCCCACAACGCGCGGGTCGCCGCGGGCGCCGCCGTCTCGACCGGCGCCCAGTTCACCTACAGCGGCTCCAACGCCGCTCCGACGTCCTTCTCGGTCAACGGCACCGCCTGCACCGGCGCGCACCAGCCGCCGATCGCCGTGCTGACCAGCCCGTCCGCCGGCGCCGTCTACACCCAGGGCCAGGCGGTCCCGCTGGCGGCCACGGCGGCCGCCGCGGACAACGCCACGATCAGCAAGGTGGAGTTCTACGACGACACCAGGCTGCTGGGAACCGACACGAGCGCGCCCTACGCTCTTTCGGTCTCCGACTTGACCGTGGGCAGTCATTCCCTGGTGGCGAAGGCGTACGACAGCACGGGCGCCTCCGCGAACTCCACCCCGGTCGGCATCACGGTCTCCTCCGGTCCGACCGTCGTCGCCTCGCCGCTGCAACTGGGCGTCCAGTCGGGCAAGTCGGGCACCTACGAGGTGAAGCTGTCCAAGCAGCCGGCGTCCAACGTGACGGTGGCGTCGGCTCGCGCGAGCGGCAACTCGGGCCTGTCGGTCACGGGCGGCGCCTCGCTCACCTTCACCCCGCAGAACTGGAACACGGCACAGAAGGTGACCGTCACCGCCGCCAACTCCGGCACCGGTTCGGCCGTCTTCGAGTCGACGGCGACGGGCCATGCCAAGGCCTCGGTCACCGTGACCCAGCTGGCGGCTGCGAAGGTCTACGACGCCCGCTTCCTGGAGCTCTACGGGAAGATCACCAACCCGGCGAACGGCTACTTCTCCCCCGAGGGCATCCCCTACCACTCGGTCGAGACGCTGATCGTCGAGGCGCCGGACCACGGCCACGAGACCACCTCGGAGGCGTACAGCTACCTCCTGTGGCTCCAGGCCATGTACGGCAAGGTGACCGGCGACTGGGCCAAGTTCAACGGCGCGTGGGACCTCATGGAGAAGTACATGATCCCCACCCGCGCCGACCAGCCGACCAACTCCTTCTACAACGCGTCCAAGCCGGCGACCTACGCGCCCGAGCTGGACACCCCGAACGAGTACCCGGCCAAGCTCGACACCGGCGCCTCGGTCGGCCGGGACCCGATCGCGGCCGAGCTGAAGAGCGCGTACGGCACGGACGACGTCTACGGCATGCACTGGCTGCAGGACGTCGACAACGTCTACGGCTACGGCAACTCGCCCGGCAAGTGCGAGGCGGGCCCCTCGGACACCGGCCCGTCGTACATCAACACCTTCCAGCGCGGCTCGCAGGAGTCGGTGTGGGAGACGGTGCCGCAGCCGACCTGTGACGCCTTCAAGTACGGCGGCAAGAACGGCTATCTGGACCTGTTCACCGGTGACGCCTCCTACGCCAAGCAGTGGAAGTTCACCAACGCGCCGGACGCCGACGCCCGGGCCGTGCAGGCCGCCTACTGGGCGGATCTGTGGGCGAAGGAGCAGGGCAAGGGCGGGGACGTCTCCGCGACGGTCGGCAAGGCCGCCAAGATGGGCGACTACCTGCGCTACTCCATGTTCGACAAGTACTTCAAGAAGATCGGCAACTGTGTCGGACCCTCCGCCTGCCCGGCGGGCACCGGCAAGGACGCCTCGCACTACCTGATGTCCTGGTACTACGCCTGGGGCGGCGCCACCGACACCTCGGCCGGCTGGGCCTGGCGCATCGGCTCCAGCCACGCCCACGGCGGCTACCAGAACCCCCTCGCGGCCTACGCGCTCGGCAACTACGCCCCGCTGAAGCCCAAGTCGGCGACGGGCGCGGCCGACTGGTCCAAGTCCATGGAGCGGCAGCTGGAGTTCTACCGCTGGCTGCAGTCGAGCGAGGGTGCCATCGCCGGCGGCGCGACCAACAGCTGGGCGGGCCGGTACGCGACCCCGCCCGCCGGGAAGTCGACGTTCTACGGCATGTACTACGACGAGAAGCCCGTGTACCACGACCCGCCGTCCAACCAGTGGTTCGGCTTCCAGGCGTGGTCCATGGAGCGGGTCGCCGAGCTGTACCAGCAGACGGGGAACGCGCAGGCCAAGACGGTCCTCGACAAGTGGGTCGACTGGGCGCTGTCCAAGACCACGTTCAACCCGGACGGCACGTTCCGGATTCCGTCGACGCTGCAGTGGTCGGGCCAGCCCGACACGTGGAACGCCTCCAGCCCGGGTTCCAACAGCGGACTGCGGGTCACCGTCGCCGACTACACGAACGATGTCGGTGTGGCCGCCTCGTACGCCAAGACCCTGACGTACTACGCCGACCGCTCGGGAGACACGGAGGCCGGCGCGGCGGCGAAGAAGCTGCTGGACGGGATGTGGGACAACCACCAGGACGCGCTCGGGATCGCCGTCCCGGAGAACCGGGCCGACTACAACCGGTTCGACGATCCGGTGTACATCCCCAGTGGCTGGACGGGCACGATGCCGAACGGTGACGCGATCAACTCGTCGTCGACGTTCGACTCGATCCGGTCCTTCTACGAGGACGACCCGGCCTGGTCGAAGATCGAGAGCTATCTGGCGGGCGGTGCGGTTCCGTCGTTCACGTATCACCGGTTCTGGGCTCAGGCGGATATCGCGCTTGCCATGGGCTCGTACGCGGAGCTTCTCGAATAGCCCCCGCCGGGCGCTCCGCCGAGAAGCAGGTGCGTCCGAAGCTCTGCGTACGTGGCCCTGCACCTGACGCGGGGCCACCTCGGCCGGGCGGCTCCACCCGCACGGGAGCCGCCCGGCCCTCGCACGTCCCCCTCACGGAAGGACCCCCACCGTGCGAAGAACCCGCATCCTCACCGCCGTGCTCGCGTTGGCCGCCGGGCTGCTGTCGGGCGCCCCCTCCGCCCTGGCCGCTGATCCGCCCTCGACGAAGCTCGCCGCCGATACCTACACCTGGAAGAACGCCCGGATCGACGGGGGCGGATTCGTCCCCGGGATCGTCTTCAACCGCTCCGAGAAGAACCTCGCCTACGCCCGTACCGACATCGGCGGCGCGTACCGCTGGCAGGAGTCGTCGAAGACCTGGACGCCGTTGCTGGACTCGGTCGGGTGGGACGACTGGGGGCACACGGGTGTCGTCAGCATCGCGTCCGACTCCGTCGATCCGAACCGGGTGTACGCGGCGGTCGGGACGTACACCAACAGCTGGGACCCGAAGAACGGCGCGGTCATGCGGTCATCCGACCGGGGCGCGAGCTGGCAGAAGGCGAATCTGCCGTTCAAGCTGGGCGGGAACATGCCGGGGCGTGGCATGGGCGAGCGGCTGGCGATCGACCCGAACCGCAACAGCGTGCTGTATCTGGGCGCGCCCAGCGGCAAGGGACTGTGGCGGTCGACGGACTCGGGCGCGACGTGGTCGCAGGTGGCGAACTTCCCGAACGTCGGGAACTACGTGCAGGACCCGAGCGACACGTCCGGCTACGCGTCCGACAACCAGGGCATCGTCTGGGTCACCTTCGACGAGTCCACGGGCACCTCGGGCAGCGCCACGAAGACGCTCTACGTCGGGGTCGCCGACGCGGAGAACGCGGTGTACCGCTCGACGGACGCGGGCGCGACCTGGCAGCGGCTGGCCGGACAGCCGACGGGCCAGCTGGCGCACAAGGGCGTCCTGGACGCGAAGAACGGCTACCTGTATGTCTCCTACAGCGACAAGGGCGGCCCGTACGACGGCGGCAAGGGCCGGCTGTGGCGGTACGCGACCGGGACCGGGACCTGGACGAACATCAGCCCGGTGGCGGAGGCCGACACGTTCTACGGCTTCAGCGGGCTGACGGTGGACCGGCAGAAGCCGGGCACGGTCATGGCCACGGCGTACAGCGCCTGGTGGCCGGACACGCAGATCTTCCGTTCCACGGACAGCGGGGCGACCTGGACCAAGGCGTGGGACTACACGTCGTACCCCAACCGTGAGAACCGCTACACCATGGACGTCTCGTCCTCGCCGTGGCTGACGTGGGGCGCGAACCCGGCGCCTCCCGAACAGACCCCGAAGCTGGGCTGGATGACGGAGGCGATGGAGATCGACCCGTTCGACTCCGCTCGCCTGATGTACGGGACGGGCGCGACCATCTACGGCACCGAGAACCTCACGAACTGGGACAGCGGCGGGAAGTTCACCGTCAAGCCGATGGTGCGGGGGCTGGAGGAGACGGCGGTCAACGACCTGGCCTCTCCCCCGTCCGGTGCCCCGCTGCTCAGCGCGCTCGGCGATGTCGGCGGCTTCCGTCACACGGACCTGACCAAGGTGCCGTCGATGATGTTCACGCAGCCGAACTTCACGACGACCACGAGCCTGGACTTCGCCGAGTCGAACCCGAACACGGTCGTCCGGGCCGGCAACCTCGACTCGGGCCCGCACATCGCGTTCTCGACGGACAACGGAGCCAACTGGTTCGCGGGCACCGACCCTTCGGGAGTGAGCGGCGGCGGCACGGTCGCGGCGGCGGCCGACGGCAGCCGGTTCGTATGGAGTCCGCAGGGCGCCGGCGTGCACTACGCGACGGGCTTCGGCACCTCCTGGCAGGCCTCCGGCGGGATCCCGGCCGGGGCGCTCGTCGAGTCGGACCGGGTCGACCCGAAGACCTTCTACGGCTTCAAGTCGGGGAAGTTCTACGTCAGTACGGACGGCGGGGCGACGTTCAAGGAGTCCCCGGCCGGCGGACTGCCGAGCGGCGACAGCGTCCGCTTCAAGGCCCTGCCCGGCGGCAAGGGCGATGTGTGGCTGGCGGGCGGCGCGAGCGACGGGGCGTACGGCCTGTGGCACTCCACGGACGGCGGGGCGAGCTTCACGAAGCTCTCGAACGTCGGGCAGGCCGACACGATCGGCTTCGGCAAGGCGGCGCCCGGTGCCTCCTACCAGACGCTGTACACGAGCGCGAAGATCGGCGGCGTGCGGGGCGTCTTCCGCTCCACGGACAAGGGCGTGAGCTGGACACGCATCAACGACGACGCCCACCAGTGGGGCTGGACGGGTGCGGCCATCACCGGCGACCCGCGGGTCTACGGCCGTGTGTACGTCTCGACGAACGGCCGTGGCGTCGTCTACGGCGACAGTTCCGACGGCGGCAGCACGGACCCGGGTCCTGGCCCCGACCCCACCCCGACGGGCGCCTGCAAGGTGACGTACAAGGTCACCAACCAGTGGTCGGGCGGCTTCCAGGCGGACGTCCAGCTCGCCAACACCGGTACCGGCACATGGAACGGCTGGTCGCTGAGCTGGCCCTTCGCCGACGGGCAGAAGCTGACCCAGGCCTGGAACGCCGAGGCCGCGCAGTCGGGTTCGACGGTGACGGCGAGGAACGTCGGCTGGAACGCGAACGTGGCGGCGGGTTCGTCGGTGAGCTTCGGCTTCACGGCGAACTGGTCCGGGGCGAACACGAAACCGACCGTGTTCAAGCTGGGTGACCAGACCTGCACGGTCGCCTGACGGCCCTGCTGTCGTGACCGGTGGGTGCGTGCTCCCCTGTGGCACGCACCCACCGGGGTCTCACGGGGTGTAGACCGTCGGCCGCGGAGCCGTCGGCATGGCGTTGCCGAGGAAGAAGCTCGGGTGCGGCGGCTGGTTGTAGGCCGTGTTCTGCCAGGCCAGGGCCGTGCGGTATTGCGTGTCGTGGAGCAGGGTCGTGATCCTCGTGTTCGTCTCGTGCGGGGTGGAGTAGACCCGCAGGGCCGTGTTGTCGCTGGTGCGCCAGACCACTTCCTCGCGCCAGTCGCCGAGGAGGTCGCCGGACAGGACGGGAGTGGACTTCGTGCCGTTGTTGGAGGAGACGCCGGATCCGGTCAGCAGGCGGGTGTCGCCCGACGTGCCGTACTTGTCGATGCGGGTGCCGTCGAGGAGTTCGCGCACGGGGTCGCCGTCCCACCAGGACAGGAAGTTCGTGCTCGACGGCTCCCGGCCGAGGGAGGCGCCGGTCGCCGAGCGCAGGGTGGTGTCGGAGGCGGACCAGGCCTCGGCGCCCGCGCTGCCCGCGTAGATGTCGGCGGCGACTCCCCGGCCGTTGTCGGCGCCGGAGGCGGTCTTCCAGAGGATCGCGCCGGTGCGGGCGTCGGCCATCCAGGAGCCGGGCTGGCTGGTGCTCTCCGAGACCTTGAAGTACTCCAGGCCCGCGCGGGAGGGGTTCAGGTCGCCGACATGGCCGGCGTCGCCATGGCCCGTCTTCGTGGTCCAGAGTCCGTTGCCGTTGTCGTCCACGGTCATCGCGCCGTAGACGATCTCGTCCTTGCCGTCCGCGTCGACGTCCGCGACGGACAGGCTGTGGTTGCCCTGGCCGTCGTAGCCCTTCCCGCTGTTGGTGGAGGAGCTGGTGTCGAAGGTCCAGCGGCGGGTGAAGGAGCCGTTCCGCCAGTCCCAGGCGGCGATCACCGTGCGGGTGTAGTAGCCGCGCGCCATGATCAGGGAGGGGCGGGATCCGTCCAGGTACGCCGTGCCCGCGAGGAAGCGGTCGACGCGGTTGCCGTAGGAGTCGCCCCAGGAGGAGACGGTGCCGCGGGCCGGGACGTAGTCGACGCTCTGCATCGCCTTGCCCGTCTGGCCGTTGAACATGGTCAGGAACTCGGGCCCGGCCAGCACATAGCCGCTGGAGTTGCGGTGGTCCGCCGACGAGCTGCCGATCACCGTGCCCGTGCCGTCCCGCGTACCGTCGGCGGTCTTCATGGCGACCTCGGCCTTGCCGTCGCCGTCGTAGTCGTACACCTGGAACTGCGTGTAGTGCGCGCCGGAGCGGATGTTGCGGCCCAGGTCGACACGCCACAGCCGGGTGCCGTCGAGCTTGATGCCGTCGACGACGGTGTTGCCCGTGTAGCCGGACTGGGAGTTGTCCTTGGCGTTGGTGGGCTGCCACTTCAGGACGAGGTCCAGGGCACCGTCGCCGTCGAGGTCGCCGAGGGAGGCGTCGTTGGCGTCGTAGGTGTACGCCACCCCGTCGGGGGTCGTACCGCCGGCGGGCGGCGAGATCGGGATGTCCTTGTAGCCGGTGCGGAACTGGACCGCGTGCACCGAGTCGCCCTGCTCCGTGCCGTTCACGACCGCGCGGACGGTGTAGTCGGCCTGGGCGGGTGCGCCGGAGTGGAAGTAGTTCGTGGAGCCGGTGACCGGCGTGGAGTTGACCTTCGTACCGGCCCGGTAGACGTTGAAGGAGACGTTGTCCGGGTCGGTGCCGAGCCAGCGCCAGCTGACCAGGTTGCCGCTGCCGGTGTGGACGCTGACCACGCCCCGGTCGAGCTTCTCGACCTGCCGGGCGGTGGCGGCCATGGGGGCCCCTCCCGCGCGAGTCAGTTCGAGCGTGGGGGAGGTGTCGCCGGTGGCGAACGTGGTCAGGCCGGCGCCGGCGAGCGCCGCCGTGGCCACGGCCACCGGGAGGAGCACACGGCGTCTGCGGTGTCTGTGGGGGTGCTTCACGTGACGGACCTCCTGGGAGGACGGGCGGGTTCCGCCTCTCAGTCGCCGCCGGGTGCACGGGAGTTGCCGTACCGCTCGGCCAGTTCGGCGACCGTACGGGCGATGCGCGACCGCAGCTCGTCCGGGGCCAGCACCTCGATGCCCGTGCCGAGGCGCAGGAACTCGGCGTGGGCGTGCTCGACGGACTCGATGGGGACCGTGGCACGCGTCCAGCCGTCCTCGTCCGTACGTCCCTCCCGCCGGACCGCCTCCCCCGCCGGGCCGGTGAGCGTCGTCCCCGGGGCCAGTCGCACCACCGCCTCGCCGCGGTGCAGCCGGTCGTGGAAGTCACGCTGGTACGCCGCCCAGTACGCGGCCAGGTCGAAGTCGCCGGGGCGCGTGAACTCCTCGTCGCCGGTGGCGAGTTCGAGGATCTGGTCGACGCGGAAGGTCCGCGGTCCGGGCCCGGCGACGACATACCAGCGGCCCGCCTTCAGCACCAGCCCGTACGGCTCCAGGCGGCGCTCCACATCGGTGGGCTCGCGCCAGCGGCGGTAGCGGACGTGCAGCACCCGTCCGCTCCAGACGGCGTCGGCGACGGCCGGGAGGTACGGGGTGTCGTCGGCGTCCGTGTACCAGCCGGGGGCGTCCAGGTGGAAGCGGCCGCTGATCCGGTCGGCGTGGGTGCGCAGCTCCGGCGGCAGGGCGGCACGCACCTTGAGCTGGGCGGCGGCCAGGACCGAGCCGAGGCCGAGCTGGGCGGCAGCGGCGGGGGCGCCCGCGAGGAAGAGCGCCTCCGCCTCGCCGGTGGTGAGGCCGGTCAGGCGGGTGCGGTAGCCGTCGAGGAGGCGGTAGCCGCCGGCGTGGCCCGCGTCGCCGTACAGCGGGATCCCGGCGGCGCCCAGGGCCTCCACGTCCCGGTACACCGTCCGCACCGACACCTCCAGCTCGTCGGCGAGCTGGGCGGCGGTCATCCGGCCGCGGGTCTGGAGCAACAGCAGGATCGAGACGAGTCGGCTGGACTTCACTGACACAGGATGGCAGTGAAGCGGCCTTAGCGTCCCGCCATGCCCTTCACGGAGAAACACCTGACCGTGCCGCCGCCCGTCGAGGTGGCGGGACGGTGGGTCAAGCGCTACCACGTGACCGCCGACCCGGCGGGCATCGCACCCGAGGTCGAGGAGAGCGCCTACCGCTTCCTGCCCACGCTGCTGCCGAAGCCGGACGGCACTCCCCCGGCGACGTTCGTCGTCCTGCACCGGGGCGGTGACGACGGCGCCTATCTCAACGCCTACAGCTGGGTGTGGGACAACGTCCTGCACTTCGGGGGCGCGGCGGCGGGCCAGCCCGTCCTCGGCTGCCCGGACCACGACCCCACCCACTTCGTCGCGCCCGGCAAGCCGTGGATCGGCTGCGTCTGGGAACTGCCCCCGATCCTGCACGAACGCGACGCCTGGGTGCGCCACATGCTCGCCCCCGACACCCCCGACCTCGACGCCTACCTGGCCGACTCCCTGCCCGACGGAACCACTGGAGACCGCTCATGAGCAGCCCGCACGACTTCGACTTCTTCCACGGCGCCTGGCAGGTCCGGCACCGCAAACTGACCGACTTCCTCGACCCGGACAGCGCCTGGGAGGAGTTCACGGGCACCAGCGACTGCCGGCCGCTGTTCGACGGGACCGCCAACCTCGACGAGATCGACATGCCGCACCTGGGCTCCAAGGGCGCCACCCTGCGGCTGTTCGACCCGGCCACGAAGCTGTGGTCGCTGAACTGGGCCTCCAGCCGCACCGGCACCCTGTTCCCGCCCGTCTTCGGTCGGTTCGAGGGCGACCGCGGCGAGTTCACCGGCAGCGACACCCTCCCCCACTCTCGGCTTCGCTCGAGCGGGGGGACCCCCATCGGCAAGGACGCGCTGGTGCGGTTCGTGTGGTCGGGGGTGCGGGACACCGCCGCCCGCTGGGAGCAGGCCTTCTCCCTGGACGACGGCCGGACCTGGCTGACCAACTGGATCATGGACTTCACCCGGCCGGAGGGTCCGCCGGCTTCCTGAAGGCGCGGAGCGTGAAGACCGGGTCGGGGCGCGGCCGGTCCTGGTCGGGGAGTTCCGCCAGCCGGGTGGCGAAGCCGTCGGCGAGCGGGTCGCCGGGCGGCAGCGTGACGAACCAGCCGCGCCTGAGGTCGGCCACCGTCCGCCGGGGGCTGCGGCCCTGCCCGTGCCCCCGGAAACAGGTCTGCCCGGCCGGGACCAGGCCGTGTCCGGCGGCGCCGGCCACGACGTCCGCCGCTCCGTCCCGGATCGGGCTCGGCGGACGGGAGGACAGGACGACATCGATGTCACTGCCCACGTTGTGGGAGGCGGCCTTGTCGACCGTGGTGACGTAGACCCCGCCGGGCCGCAGCACCCGGGCGCACTCGCCGACGATGGTCCGCACATCGGCGGGCCCCGCGGCCAGGTGCAGCAGCCACACGCTGCTGACGGCGTCGAACTCCCCGTCCCGGAAGGGCAGGCGCCTGCTGTCGGCGAGCACGACCGCGCCGGGCAGCCGGGCGGCGGCCTGCCGGGCCATGGCGAGGGCGAGGTCCACGCCGGTCACCCGCATGCCCTCGCGGGCGGCTGCGAGCCGCCGGGTCACTATGCCGGTGCCGCAGCCGAGGTCGAGCAGGCTGCGCGTGTCCGGCGGTACGAGGCTCAGCACCGCTTCCGCGGCGGCGGCAGCCCTGGGCTCGCCGCCGCGCGAGGCGTCGTACCGCGCCGCTTCCTTGTCGTAGTCGAGCACCCGGTCAGTGTGCCCCGTGCCCGGGGGCCAGGTCCTCCACCCTGCGGGCGAGCTCGATGTCCTTCTCGGTGACGGCGCCGCCCGCGCTGTGGGTGTGGACGGCCAGGGAGACGGTGTTGTAGCCGAGTGTGAGGTCGGAGTGGTGGCCGAGCTCCTCCTGGACCTGGGCGATGTGCACGACCATCGCCGTCGCCGCGAAGTGCGAGCCGAGCCGGTAGGAGCGGGTGAGGCGGTCTCCGTCGAGCGACCAGCCCGGCAGCTCGGCCAGCCGGTCCTCGACCTCCTTCTGCGACAGCGGTTCGACGGGCATGGGCTGCGCTCCTTCCCTTGCGCCGGGGTCCTCGGTGTCCTCTCAGCCTGCCACAGCGGGGCGCCCGAGACCCTGGTCAGAGGCGTGTGCCTGTCCGGCACGACCGGTTCTCGACTACGGTCCCGACATGACCACTCACCCCTCCACGGCCGGCCAGGGCGTGGGTCCGCTGCTGCGGGCCTGGCGGGAGCAGCGCCGGGTGAGCCAGCTGGAGCTGGCCCTGCGCGCGGACTCCTCGGCCCGGCACATCAGCTTCGTCGAGACGGGCCGGTCCCGGCCGAGCGAGGAGATGGTGCTGCGGCTGGCCGAGCATCTGGATGTCCCCGTGCGGGAGCGCAATGCCCTGCTGCTGGCGGCCGGTTACGCCCCGCGCTACCCGGAGACGCCGCTGGACGACCCGGCGCTGGGCGCGCTGCGCGAGGGCATCGAACGGCTGATCGGGGGCTACGAGCCGTATCCGGCGCTGGTGGTGGACGCGCTGTACGACGTGGTGGCGGCCAACCGGGGGATCATGACGCTGGTCGACGGCGTCTGCCCGTCCCTGCTGGAGCCGCCGCTGAACGCGATGCGGCTCGCCCTGCACCCGCGGGGCCTGGCGCCCCGCATCCGCAATCTGCGCGCCTGGCGCGGTCACCTGCTGGAGCAGATGGAGCGGCAGATCGCCCTGCACCGCTCCGAGCCGCTGCGGGAGCTGTACGAGGAGGTGGCGGCGTATCCGGTGCCCGAGGAGGATCCGTGGGCCGGGTCTCAGGAGCCCTCGGAGCCGGTGCCGTACTTCGCGCTGCCGCTGCGGATCGAGCACGAGGGGCGGACGCTGTCGTTCATCTCCTCGATCTCCACGTTCAACACCCCGATGGACGTGACCGTCGCCGAGCTGGCCATCGAGACGCTCCTCCCGGCCGACCCGGCGACGGCCAAGTACCTTCAGTCGCTGCTGTCCTGACGTACCTTCAGTGCCGTGTGCTGGAGGACGGCGAACCCGGCCACGGTCAGCGCCTGGAGCACCGTCCACACGGCGCCCGCCGTGCTCGGCGTGAGCCACAGCGCCAGGGCCACCAGGCTCACGACCGTCCAGGCGAGGTTGGCCTCGACGACGGCCCGCACGCCGAGCGCCGGTGGGTGCCGGCGGGAGGCCAGCAGACCGACACCCGCCGCGTAAGCGGCGAGGAACGCGCCCAGGGCGAGCAGCAGCGTGGAGCCGACCCCGAGGAAGCGTCCGAGGGGGCCGGGGAACACGAGGTAGGCGAGGGCGTTGGCGCCGGTCACCGCGGCGTCCAGGGCCAGGAAGCGGCGCAGCATGGACTGCGGCTCGGAGGTCCGGGCGAGTGCGGCGAGCTGGATCGCAGACATGGGGCATCACCCTCCGTCGGGTCATGGTGCGGCTGGGGACCGGGGCCCGGGCCGGAGTGCGCCGGCCCGGGGCCCGGTGGGTTCACGATCCCGTCCTGACCGCTCCCGGTCGATTACCCGCGGGGTAATGCCCCGGCGACACGTCCTCTCTCGTGATCTCCTCGCCGTCGGCCCTGGGAGACTGCCGTCGGTACATGGCAGACTGATCGCGGGCTTGGGCGCGTTGGGGAGGCGTGGCGTGAGTGAACGGCGGGCCGCACCCACGGTGGGCCAGGTGGTGCTGGGCAAGCGGTTGCAGGAACTGCGCGAGGCGGCGGGCATCGGCCGTGACGAGGCCGCCCGGGTGCTGCGCGTCGCCCCCGCGACGGTCCGGCGGATGGAGACCGCCGACGTCGCGCTGAAGATCCCGTACGTGCAGATCCTGCTGACCGCGTACGGCGTGCCCGAGGACGAGGTGACCGCGTTCGTCGACCTCGCCGAGGAGGCGAACCGGCCGGGCTGGTGGCAGCGGTTCCACGACGTGCTGCCGGAGTGGTTCAGCCTGTACGTGAGCCTGGAGGGCGCCGCCCGGATCATCCGCTCCTACGAGCCGCACTTCGTGCCGGGGCTGTTGCAGACCGAGGGGTACGCGCGTGCGGTGCTGGAGGCCGGGACCATCGCGAACGCGGGGCCCGAGGCGGTGGAGCGGCATGTGTCGCTGCGCATGGAGCGGCAGCGGCTCCTGGAGCGTGAGAACCCGCCGCATCTGTGGGTGATCATGGACGAGACGGTGCTGCGCCGCCCGGTGAGCGTCGACGGCCGGGTGATGCGCGACCAGCTGGACAAGCTGCTGGAGTACGCCGAGCGCGACCGGGTCACGCTCCAGGTCGCCGAGTTCGAGGACGGCCCGCATCCGGGGACGTACGCCCCGTTCTCGCTGTTCCGGTTCGCCGAGCCCGAACTGCCGGACATGGTCTTCACCGAGTATCTGACGGGCGCGCTGTACCTGGACTCCCGCAAGGAGGTCTCCGCGCATCTGGAGGTCCTGGACCACATGACGGCCCGCGCGGGCTCGGCCCAGCGCACGGAGACGCTCCTGCGCGAGTACCGCGAGGGGTTCTGACCCGTACGGGCGCCGTCGGCGGGTGTCCTCCCCGGCCCGCCCCTAGCGTCGGCATCACGCGGCACGCAAGGGAGCGCACGCGAAGGAGGTCCGATGCCCGGATTCGAGCTGCTGTACCAGGCGGCCGCGCTGTGCCTGATGTACCCCGACGACGACTTCCGTGCCCGGCTGTCGCTGCTGCGCGAAGCCGCCCCGCAGCTGAGGGAGTTCGCCGACCACGCGGCCGTCACCCCGCCCCGGGAGCTGGCCGCGCACTACGTCGAGGTCTTCGAGGCCGGGCAGGACCACAGCCTGTACCTCAGCGTCTGGCGCGAGGCGGCACCGGCGCCCTCCGAGGAGATCTACCGCGCGCACGGCCTGGAGACCACCGGCGAGGAACCGCCCGACTTCCTGCCCGCGGTCCTGGAGTTCGCGGCCCGCACGGGCAGCACCGAACTGCTGACCGAGCACCGCGACGGCCTCGATCAGCTCCGGTCCAGGCTCACCGACTTCGGTACGCCGTACGCGACGGTCCTGGACGCGGTGTGCGCGACACTGCCGCCCGCGCACACCGGCCTCTAGGACGGCCGAGGGCGGTGGGGCCTAGGCGGCGCCGCCCTTCTCGTCCCGCTGGTCCTTCTCCTCGTCCACGATCTCCGCGTCGACCACGCCCTCCTCTTCCTGCGCGGTACCGGAAGACTCCTCGGTGGGGGCCTGCTGGGCCTGGGCGTACATCGCCTGGCCCATCTTCTGGCTGACGGAGGCGAGTTTCTCGACGCCGGTGCGCAGGGCCGCGGTGTCCGCCTGCTGCTCCAGCAGTTCCTTCACCTCGGTGACGGCCGACTCGACCTCGGTCTTGGTGTCGGCCGGGATCCTGTCGCCGTTCTCGCGCAGGAAGTTCTCCGTCTGGTAGACGAGTTGCTCGGCCTGGTTGCGGGTCTCGGCGGCCTCGCGGCGGCCCCGGTCCTCCTCGGCGTACTGCTCGGCCTCGCGCATCATGCGGTCGATGTCCTCCTTGCCCAGGGCCGAGCCGCCGGTGACGGTCATCTTCTGTTCGCGGCCGGTCGCCATGTCCTTGGCGGAGACGTGCATGATGCCGTTGGCGTCGATGTCGAAGGCCACCTCGATCTGCGGGACGCCGCGCGGTGCCGGCGGCAGGCCCGTCAGGTCGAAGACGCCGAGCTTCTTGTTGTAGGCGGCGATCTCCCGTTCGCCCTGGTAGACCTGGATGCCGACCGAGGGCTGGTTGTCGGCCGCGGTCGTGAAGATCTCCGAACGCCGGGTCGGGATGGTGGTGTTGCGCTCGATGAGCTTCGTCATGATGCCGCCCTTGGTCTCGATGCCCAGGGACAGCGGGGTGACGTCGAGCAGCAGCACGTCCTTGACGTCGCCGCGCATGACGCCCGCCTGGAGCGCGGCGCCGAGCGCCACGACCTCGTCGGGGTTGACGCCCTTGTGCGGCTCCTTGCCGGTGAGTTCCTTGACCAGCTCGGTCACCGCGGGCATCCGGGTCGAGCCGCCGACGAGAATCACGTGGTCGACCGCGGAGAGCTTCACCCCCGCGTCGTCGACCGCCTGGTGGAAGGGCGCCTTGCAGCGGTCCAGCAGATCGGAGGTGAGCTCCTGGAACTGGGCCCGGGTCAGCTTCTCGTCGAGATGCAGCGGCCCTTCGGCGGAGGCCGTGATGTAGGGCAGGTTGATCGTCGTCTCGGTGGAGCTGGACAGCTCGATCTTGGCCTTCTCGGCGCCCTCGCGCAGCCGCTGCACCGCCATCTTGTCGTTTCCGAGGTCGACGCCGTACTGGCCCTTGAAGCGCTTGACCAGGTACTCGACGATCCGCTGGTCCCAGTCGTCGCCGCCGAGGTGGGTGTCGCCGTTGGTGGCCTTCACCTCGATGACGCCCTCGCCCATCTCCAGCAGCGACACGTCGAAGGTGCCGCCGCCGAGGTCGAAGACGAGGACCGTCTGGTCGTTCTCCTTGTCCAGGCCGTAGGCGAGGGCCGCCGCCGTCGGCTCGTTGATGATCCGCAGGACCTTCAGGCCCGCGACCTCCCCGGCCTCCTTGGTCGCCTGCCGCTGATGGTCGTCGAAGTAGGCCGGGACGGTGATCACCGCGTCGGTGACGTCCTCGCCGAGGTAGGACTCCGCGTCCCGCTTCAGCTTCTGCAGCACCCGGGCGGACAGCTCCTGCGCCCGGTAGCGGGTGCCGTCCACGTCGCCCTGGTCCGGGAAACGCCAGCTCGCGTCGCCCATGTAACGCTTGACCGAGCGAGCGGTGCGCTCCACGTTCGTCACGGCCTGCCGTTTGGCGACCTCCCCCACCAGCACCTCGCCGTTCTTGGCGAACGCCACGACCGAGGGCGTGGTTCTGGCCCCCTCCGCGTTGGCGATGACCGTGGGCTCACCGCCCTCCAGCACGGCCACCACCGAGTTCGTGGTCCCTAGGTCGATCCCGACCGCTCGTCCCATCGCTGTCCCCTTCCGTCAGAGCACCGGCCGCCCACTCCCCACTCTCCAGCACAAAACTTGAGTGCGCTGTTGTCAATGCCGCGAAGGAGTGATGGGCCCGCGCAGGGCCACGGCGCGCCGGGGCCGGTCGGTGACCAGCACGTCCACGCGCGGGTGGGCGAGGAACGCCCGCATCAGGGTGTCGTCGTTGACCGTCCACACCATGGTGAACAGGCCGCGCCGGGTCGCCTCGCGCAGCACGGTGGTCCTGGCCAGCCGCTGGTGCACGGCGACGCCGTGGGCCCCGCAGGCGCGGATCCGGCGGGCGGGGAACAGCTCGCTCAGCCGGGTCCCGGGCAACTGTGCCAGGGCGAGGTCCTTGCGGTCGCGTCCCAGGGACAGCGCGGTGCGCACCCCGGGGAAGGCCCGTGTGACGGCGGCGAGGGAACGGTCCTCCAGGGTCGTCACGACGAGTCCGTCCGTACCGAGCAGGGCCACCGCCCGGTCGACCACCTCCTGCTCGTAGCCCACCTCCTTGAGGTCCAGGTGGGCCACGAGTCGCCCGGCGATCATCGCCATGACCTCGTCCACCACCGGCACGTCGTAGCCGGCCCGCTCGCTCAGCTCGGCGTGGGTGAGCCGGGACAGCGGCGGCCCGGTGGGCCCGACCCGGGGGTCGTGGTAGACGACGAGGACCCCGTCGGCCGTGCGGCGGATGTCGAACTCGACGTACTCCGCGCCGGACTCCAGCGCGTCCTTGTACGCCTCCCAGGTGGCGGCGTCGGCGCGCTCGGAGCCGCCCCGGTGGGCGGAGACGGCGGGGCGTGGCGTCATGGTCGGGGGCTCCCGGAGGGCGGGCGTGGCGGCGGTACGGGTACGGCGTCGTCGTACGTCGGCAGCAGCGAGCCGGAGCGGGTGCTGATGCGTCTGAGCAGGACGTATCCGATCACGACGAGGACGACGAAGGGGAGCCAGGCCAGCGCGTAGGCCGTTCCGTAGGCGCGCAGGTCGAGGATGGAGCGGTGCTCGTCGACGTTCGTGCCGTTCACGCCGAAGAAGGCGAGCAGCAGGGTCGGCGGCAGGGCGATCAAGGTGGCGGCGGCGACCAGGCCGGACACGGTGCGGTCGCGGCGCTCGTCGCGCTCGGCGAGTTCGGCGTCCAGGGCGGCGGAGCGGGCGCTGATCACCGAGGTCAGCCGCTCGACCATGCGGGCCGAGTTCTCCAGGCTGTCGCGGATGCCGAGCGCGTCACGCTGCGAGGACTGGAAGGCCTCCATGACCATCTCGGGGATCAGCAGGCTGTCGACGTAGGCCTCGACGCCGAAGGCGAGGTCCAGCTGGAGTTCGTTGACGCCGGCGGAGAGGCGGGAGATCAGGGAGCGGATCTCGGTGGGCGAGTCGGTCAGGGCCTGCTCGTTGGCCTTCATCATGGCGAAGGCGGCGAGCCGGGTGCGCTGGAGCACGGCCAGGGCGGAGACCATGCCGACGGCGACGAGCATCAGGCCGTTCTCGACGTGCGGGGCCCAGCCGGCCTGGACGGAGACGCCCCGGCCGAGGGCGGACAGGGTGAGGCCGTGGTTCCTGAGATGCGGCGCGAGGCTCGCGTCGTAGGGCGTGGCGGGGTTCCAGGGCATCCGGCCGCGGTAGACGATCTCGTTCAGCAGGATCGCCTTGCGGGCCTCGTCGGCGCTGAGCAGTTCGCGGTGTAACCGGCCGCCGGGGAAGACGAGTTGGTGCACGTTCTGGCCGAGGGCGAGCGGGCGGCCGAGCTGCTCGGTCAGCGTCTGGAGCAGCGGGCGGTCGTCGAGTTCGATGCGCTCGCGGTCGAAGCAGGTCGTGGCCAGCCAGGCGGCGAGGTCGCCGGCCGTGGTCTCACCCGCGAAGGCGCAGTCCACGACCAGGGTGGCGTCACCGCGCGGGGTGGCGACGACGAGAATCCGCAGGGACGCGAGGCCCAGGCCGTGGTCGCCGTGCGGCAGCCGCAGCCGGCGGGGCGCGATCCGTTCGTCGAGGACCGGGACGGGGAGCACGTCCTGGCTGGTCATCAAGTGGGAGGCGAAGCGGCCGTAGTCGTAGCGGTCGACGAGGGCGCCGAGGGCGGTGTCCCGGGGGCGGAGCCGTCCGGAGAGGCTGAACAGCAGCAGGACGCGGGTCCGGTCACGGGCGGCGGAGTCGAGCACCGTGGCGTTCGGGGACGTTCCCGGCAGCATCGCGTTCCTTCCGGCCCGGCGGTTCGAGAGCGTCTGGTTCCTACCCCCGCCGCGGGTGGCGAACCGACGACGCGCGGGCCGCCCCTGGTGGGCGGCCCGCGCGACGGGGGTGTGTCGGGTCAGGCGAGCTTGGCGGTCAGCGTGATGGGCGTGGCCTTCAGCGCCTGGCTGACCGGGCAGCCGGTCTTGGCCTCCTCGGCGGCGGCGAGGAAGGCCGCCTCCTCGATGCCGGGGACGGTGCCCTCGACGGTGAGGTGGATACCGGTGATGCCCTCGCCGGGCTGGAAGGAGACGTCGGCGGAGGTGACGAGCTTGGTGGGCGGCGTCCCGGCCTTGTTCAGGATGTTGGAGAAGGCCATGGAGTAGCAGCTGGAGTGGGCGGCGGCGATCAGCTCCTCGGGGCTGGTCTTCCCGTTCGCCTCCTGGGCGCGCGACGCCCACGTGACCGGCTGCTCGCCGATCGCACCGGAGGAGTCGAAGGTGACGACGCCGTTGCCCTCGAGCAGGCTGCCTTCCCAGACGGTGTGTGCGGAGCGCGTGGTAGCCACGGTTCTTCCTTTCGCGTACGGACTCGCTGTGGGGCCCGTCTCCGGGTCCCCTTCCCCCATCCGATCACACCCGTGGCGCCGCGTCCGCGCACGCGCCGAATTTCAGGCCGCGCGTTCCTCGCTGCTCTCCACCGGCACCTGAGGGCCGTTCGACTCGCGCAGCCAGCGGCGCAGGACGCGGTGGACGTGCTCGGCGCCGACGAGTTCCGCCCCGTCCGCCACCGGTGGGGAGAGGGCCAGCGGGGACAGCAGGAAGGGTTTGCCCTGGGCGCCGCCGAGGCCGCCGTGGGAGCCGATCTGCTCCTCGAAGGCGAGGACTTCGCCGTCGGCCGGGTCGTGGAAGGAGTTGACCATGATGTCGGCGGTGTGCGGGAAGGAGTGCGTACGGCGCACCGCGTCGGCCGCGCCCGGCCCGAACGCGGCGAGCGGGCCCGGGTCGTCGTCGAGGCCGGCCAGCGGGATCTGGGCGCCGTTCGCGCCGAGGACGACGCCGCCGTGCTCGTCGCTGCGGACCAGCAGGAAGCCGATGCCGGGGTGGTTGGCGAGGGTCGGCAGCAGCGCGGGGTGGCGGGCGTCTATCTCCTCCTTGCTCATCCGGTGCGTGACGTCCGGGAAGGAGACCAGGCCGAGGTTGCCGGAGGCCAGCACGATGGGCTCGGAGCGGCGCGCGGGGCGGTGCCGCTCGCCGCCCTCCTCGACCGGGATGCGCAGCGCGGCCCGCACGGCGGCACGGGCCTCCGCCCCGCTGCGGGTGCGCTCGGCGCTGCGCGACACGGGCAGTCCGCACCCCGCCCGCACCAGGTCGCCGAGGGTGAGGCCGTAGCGGGAGCGGAACGTCTCGCCGGGGCTCTGGCCGTGGTCGGACAGCACGACGATCCGGTACGGGCGCGGGGCGTGCTCGGCGACGTTCTCGATCAGGGCGAGCGACCGGTCGAGCTTCTCCAGGACCTTCTGCGCGTCGCGGCTCACCGGGCCGGAGTGGTGGGCGACCTCGTCGTAGGCCACCAGGTCGGCGTAGACGGCGGTGCGGCCGACGAGCATGTCGCCCGTCACCGAGGCGACGACGACGTCCCGCTCGACGACCGTCGCGAAGGCCCTCACGAACGGGTAGAGGCCCGCACGGGAGACCCTGGGGCGCTGCTTGCGCAGGCGGGCCCGGGTGGACTGGCCGATCTCCCGGCCGACGTCGGCGACGAAGGACAGGGCGGTGCGCACGGCGTTGGCCGGATCCGAGAAGTAGGCGAAGTAGCCCGCCCGGGAGCGGTTCTCGCGGCTGCGGCGGCGGGTGGCGATGGACAGCACGAGGGCCTGCTGTTCGGCGCCGCCGCTGAACAGGTTGCCGCGGCTGGCGCCGTCGACGGTGAGCAGACCGCCGTGTCCGGCGTATCCGACGGCGCGGCGCTGGAGTTCGGCGGCGCTGGTCGGGCGGTTGCAGACGACCACCTCGCGGGTGTCCTTCTCGTACCAGCGGAAGGCGGGGACGTCGTGGTTGCTGCCGTGCAGGATGCCGAGCTGGCTGGCGCCGGTCTGGCTGGACCAGTCGGTGCGCCAGGGGGTGAGGCGGTGGGTGGAGCGGCCGCCGTCGCCGAAGTCGAGCCAGCGGGCGACGGTGGGCATCAGGCCCTTGCCGACCGCGTCCAGCAGGACGTCGTGGCCGACGCCGTCGAGCTGGAGGAACACCGTGCCGGGGCTGGAGGGGCTGGGCGGTCCGGCGCGGCGGCGCCGGTCGGAGAGGCGGTACAGCCTGCGGCGGTAGGCGTCGTCGTCGCGCACGGCCAGGGCGGCGCCGGTGGCGGACGCCACGGCGGACATCACGGCGGCGACCACCACGGCGGTCTCCGGGGCGGCGGCGCCGCGCTCGGCGGGGTTGAGACGCAGGGCGAGCAGCAGCAGCGCGCCGTTCAGGAAGAACACCAGCAGCCCGAGCACGAGCGCCGGCACGAGGAGCAGGAGCCGGACGAGCAGCGGCCACACCACGGCCGACAGCAGACCGAAGGCTCCGGCGCCGAAGGCGGCCGTGACGGCGATATCGGTGGCACTGTCGCCGTTTGCCGACCGGAGCCGGAAGTCCGGCAGGATCCCGGCGAGCAGGAGCAGGGTGACGGTGGAGACCGCCCACACGGCGACGCTCCGCCCGATCTGACTGGCGACCCGCCGCCACCGCACGCTGCGCACGCCCCGCCACCTCACGTCCCGGCCCGCCGCCGCGGGCTCTTCCCCACCCTGTCACAACGCCCCGGGAACGCCCTTTGTCCCTCGAACCGCCCTGTGAAACCCCCAGCGGACCCAGGTCACGCCTCTCGCCGCGGCCGGGTCAACGTCCGTCGTAGCCCGCTGTCGGCATCGACAGCCGGCGGTGCACGCACGCCTTCATCGCCGCGTCGTACGCCGGCTCCGCGTGCCCCACCGTCTCGACGCGCACCCCGCGCTTCGCGCACTCCGCGGTGAACTCCTCCGCGGACGCGAGCGCGCTCTCGAGTACCCGCCGGCTGGGCGCCACGAACAGGTCGAGGCCGGGCCGGACGCCGTCCCAGAGGGCACCGTGGTCGGGGCGCAGCCCCCGGACCAGTAACTCCCGGCTGACCACATAGCCCCGCTCGGCGGCCCAGCGGGCGCACATCGCGTGCTGGCTGCGGGAGTCGACCAGGAACGGATCGTCGTCCAGTTCCTCCAGCGGTGTCAGACTCGCGATCGCCGTGACCCGGACCGGCACCATGGCGTCCCCCCTCACCTCCGGTTTCGCCGCCGACCCTACTCCTGCCCGTAGGCTTCGGGGAGTCGCGCGAAGGAGGCAAAGAAGTGCCGGTGGAGATCACCTGGTGGGGTCACGCCACTTGCACGGTCGAGGACTCGAACGTACGCGTGCTCACCGATCCCCTGTTCGCACGCCGGCTCGCGCACCTGCGGCGCCGGCGCGGAGCCCTGCCGCCGTCCGGAGCCCTGGACGCGGACGTGGCGCTGGTCTCCCACCTGCACGCCGACCATCTGCATGTGCCCTCGCTGATGCGGCTCGCTCCGGGCACGCGCCTGCTCGTGCCCCGGGGCGCGCGCCGGGCGGTGCCCGGACTGCGCCGGCTCGCGCACCTGCGGGTGAGCGAGATGGCGCCCGGGGACGAGACCTCGGTCGGCGACGTCGTCGTACGGGCCGTGCCCGCGCGGCACGACGGGCGGCGGCTGCCGCTCGGACCGCACCGCGCCCCCGCGCTCGGCTACGTCATAGCCGGCGAGGCCCGGACGTACTTCGCCGGGGACACCGGGCTGTTCGACACGATGGCCGAGGAGGTCGGGCCGGTCGAGGTGGCGCTGCTGCCGGTCGGCGGCTGGGGGCCGTACCTGGGCGAGGGACACCTGGACGCGGGACGGGCGGCGGAGGCGCTGGCACGACTGGCGCCGTGCAGCGCGGTGCCGGTGCACTACGGCACGTACTGGCCGATCGGGATGGACGCCGTGCGCCCCCATGAATTCCATGCGCCGGGGGACGAATTCGTACGGCTGGCGGCCGGCCGCGCACCCGATGTGGCGGTGCACCGGCTCGGGCACGGGGAGAGCGTGCGCCTGAAGGGCACGCGGTGACCTGGACCGCGCCCGTGGCGCAGGCCGGTCTGCCCCTGCTGGCGGCGTCGGCCGTCACCCCGGCGTCGATCGTGCCGACGTCCACACAGCAGGCGGTCGGCTATCCGACGCTCTTCCTGCTGGTGCTGCTCGGGGCGCTGGTGCCGGTGATTCCGACGGGGGCGCTGGTGAGTTCGGCGGCCGTGGTCGCCTTTCACCAGGCGTCGCCGTTCTCGCTGGCGATGGTGTTCCTGACGGCGTCGGTGGCGGCGTTCCTCGGGGACGCGACGCTGTACTGGCTGGGGCGGCGGGGGCTCAAGTCGAAGAACGGCTCGCGCTGGCTGGAGGCGATCCGGGCGCGGGCGCCGGAGGACCGGCTCGCCCAGGCGCAGGAGAAACTCGCCGCGCACGGGGTCGCGGTGCTGGTGCTGTCCCGGCTGGTGCCGGCGGGGCGTATCCCGGTGATGCTGGCCTGTCTGCTGGCGGAGTGGCCGTTGCGGCGGTTTGCCCGGGGGAACCTGCCGGCGTGTCTGGCGTGGGCCCTGACGTATCAGTTGATCGGGATTCTCGGGGGGTCGCTGTTCGATGAGCCGTGGGAGGGTGTGGTGGCGGCGATCCTGCTGACCTTGGTGATCAGTGCGGTGCCGGGTGTGTTGCGGCGGGTGCGGTAGCGCCGTGGTTTACTGCAGCACCCTTGAAGCGCCTACGGGCATGTCCCACAGGTCTTCCCGGGGCAGGCCCGCCTTTTCCCAGGCCGCTCGTACGCGCTGGAGGGGCTCAAGGACCGGCTCCGCCGAGAGGACGAAGGTCGCCCAGTGCATGGGGGCCATCCTGGTCGCGCCCAGGTCCTGGGCGGCGCGGACCGCCTCCTCCGGGTTGCAGTGGACGTCGCTGAGCCACCAGCGCGGATCGTAGGCGCCGATGGGGAGGAGGGCGAGGTCGATGCCGGGGTAGCGGCGGCCGATGCGGGAGAACCAGTGGCCGTAGCCGGTGTCGCCGGCGAAGTAGACGCGCTGTCCGTCCCGGTCCGTGAGCACCCAGCCGCCCCACAGGCTGTGGCAGGTGTCGGTGAGGGTGCGCTTGGACCAGTGGTGGGAGGGGACGAAGTCGAAGCGGACGCCGTCCAGTTCGGCCGCCTCCCACCAGTCGAGTTCCGTGACGTGGGTGAAGCGGCGGCGGTGGAACCAGCGGGCGAGCCCGGCCGGGGCGAACACGGGGGTGTCGCGCGGGAGCCGGCGCAGGGTCGGGGCGTCCAGGTGGTCGTAGTGGTTGTGGCTGATGACGACGGCGTCGACGCGCGGCAGCTCTTCCCAGGGGACGCCCACGGGGGTGATGCGGGCGGGGGTGCCGAGGATCCGGCGGGACCAGACCGGGTCGGTGAGGACCGTGAGGCCGCCGACGCGCAGCACCCAACTGGCGTGCCCCGCCCAGGTGACGGCGATGGTGCGGGCGTCGACGCGGGGAAGGGGGCCGGGGGCGTAGGGGAGCCGGGGGATGTCGGCGAGGCCTTCGGGACTCGGTCTCACGGAGCCTTCACGGGCGAAGCGGGCGATGGCCTTCAGGCCGGGGAGCGGGGAGGTCAGCCGGTCGTGGAAGGTACGCGGCCACACTCTCCGCTCGGCCGGCGGCCGGGGTTCGGCCAGGGGCGGGTACGGGGGCGCGAGGGGGGACGGGAGTGCCGGTTCGGCGGCCTCCTGGGTGGTCGTACCCGTGGTCGACTCGGACTGCTGCGTCATCGAGGAGGCTCCCATCGCTGAGCTTCGTCGCGGAGATCGTCGAAGACCGACTCCAGCCGGATCAACGCGCCTCGCACGTGCGGCAGTTCCAACGGCGCGGGTGAGGTGAGGCATTCCGCGCGTTCCGGATCGGAGGCGGGCAGCAGTGCGCCGGTGGAAAGCCGCACGCGCGGGGCTTCGAGGTCGTCGCCGAAGCGGTGGCCGCCCGGCGCGGGCATGCCGAGGCGGGCGGAGAGGAAGTCCTCCAGTTCCTGTGCGTCGCCCACCCCGTGCGCGGTCAGCGCGGGGCGCAGCGGGGCGAGGTCCACGTACAGGTGCCGGCCGGAGTGCGGGGGCCGGGAGAGGGCACCGGCGGCGACGACGGCGGAGTGCGCCGCGGCGGCCAGGCGCGCGTGCAGGCGCACGGTGGCGGCCACGCGCGCCGTGACGGGTTCCGGTTCGGCCAGGGCGTACCCGGCCGCCGCGGCGACGGGGGCGGCGACGCGGGCGTCGAGCGCGGTGAGGACGTCGAGCACGCGCGCGTGGAGGCCGTCGCCCTCCTCGCCGGCCGGGAAGCGGGCCACGGCGGCGGGCCAGCCGGGCGGGAGCAGGGAACCGGCCAGGTCGGTGACGACGGTGACCCGGTCGGGCAGCATCTCGGCGGGGCTGAGCAGCACGGTGTCGTGCGGGTCGTGCAGGGTGTCGCGCCAGGTCTCGTCGCTGACCAGGTGCAGTCCCTCCCCCTGGGCGGCCTCGAGGGTCTCGTGCAGCAGCTCGGGCGGGGCGACGGTCGCGGTGGGGTCGTCGGCGACGGACAGCACCAGCAGGCGCGGGTCGCCGCCCTCGGCGCGGACCCGGCGCACGGTCTCCAGCAGGGCGTACGGATCGGGGACGCCGCCGCTCTCGGGCGGGGTCGGCACATGGAAGGCGGGCCGCCCCAACAGGCGGGCGTACGGCGCCCACCAGGCCGCGCAGGGCCTCGGCACCAGGACGTCACCGCCGAGGGCGGCGGTCAGCGCGAGCAGCAGGGAGGGCGCGCCGGGGCCGGCGGCCGCGCGGTCGGGGGCGCAGTGCAGTCCGCGCCGGTCCCAGTAGCCGCAGGCGGCCTCCCGCAGCGCGGGTCCGCCACCGACCGGCTCGTGGTCGCCGCGGGACGCCGCCGCGGCGAGCACCGCGGACAGCTCCGGCAGGACCGGCAGCCCGTCCTCGGGGAGCGGCGGCCCGAACCGGACCGGGCCGTGGCCTTGCGGGTCCGTCCGCCGCATCCGTACCTCCGCAGTGCCTGGTGCCGCCGTGTTCCGGTGATCCGTACGGTGCGGCTCGTGCCCTCGGCCACTGAGTACCCAGGGTGCCGCCGCCCCATGGGCACCCACCCGGTTGGGACGGTCACGGCGTGAGCGGTCCGGGCCCCGGCAGGTCAGCGGTAGGGGTCGCTCTCCCGGTGGCGCAGCCGGTGCGCGGCGGCGCCGAACGCGCCCGCGATCAGCAGCCCGCCCGCGACCAGGGCGGGCACGGAGTCGGTGAAGGCACCGCCGTCACCGGCCCGTACCCCGCGCTGGACCACCGCCCCGCCGCACTCGGTGTCGTGGGGGTGGTGCGGTTCGGGGCAGGGCTTGTGGGTGGGCCGGTGCGACGGCTTGTGGTGGCCACCGCCGCCGTGGGTCACCGTGAACGTCGCGCTCCATTCCTTGCCCTCCCCGCCGGGAGCGGCCGGGCAGGTGCCGTCGACGGTCCACGCCGAGTCCTCGCCGAGGGCGTCCGGATCGCCCTCGAAGTTCTCGGCGGACGCGATGCGGGCCGTGCCCCGGTAGGCGGGCCCGGACATCTTGTCATCGTTGCCGGTGACCTTGCGCAGCGGGACGGTGCCCTCGTCGAAGGCCTGCGAGGTGGCGTCGATGGTGTCGGGCGGCGGCCCACCGGTCGGATCACAGCTGACCGAGACGGTGAGCGTCCCGCCGGGCTCGACGGTGGCGGGACTGACCTCGGCGGTGGGTTCGGCGGAGACGGCGGGTGCGAATCCCATCAGCGCGGACCCGGCGAGAACGGCGACGGAGAGAGCGTGCACGGTGCGGCGCATGGAGGGGACTCCTTCGGGCGACGGCAGAATGTCCCTCTGCCATCACAGCCCGCCCACCGGGCCGCCGCGCGCGTCCGGACCCCATTAGCGGGACGGCGCCCTCCAACCGGGTGAAGCGGGACGTCCCCCCTCGGGGGCGGCGCTACACCGCGTCCCGCATGACCTGCTCCCGCACCCTCCCGCAGCACCGGCTGATCAGCCGGGACACATGCATCTGCGAGATCCCCAGCTCCTCGGCGATCCGGCTCTGCGTCATGTCGGAGAAGAACCGCATGTAGAGAATCGCCCGCTCCCGCTCCGGCAGCGCGGCCAGCCCGTCCTTCACCGCCTCCCGGTCCACGACCGTGTCCAGCGCGGGATCCGGCGACCCGAGCGCGTCGCTCAGGGAGTACCCGTCCTCGCTGCCCGGCAGCTCCGCGTCCAGGGACAGGGCCGTGAAGCTCTCCAGCGCCTCCAGGCCGGTCTTGACGTCCTCCTCGCTCATCTTCGCGTGCTCGGCGATCTCGGCCACGGTGGGCCGGCGGCCGGAGATGGTCTGGGACAGGTCCTGCGAGGCGAACCGGACGCGGTTGCGCAGGTCCTGGACCCGGCGGGGTACGTGCAGGGTCCACATGTGGTCACGGAAGTGCCGCTTGATCTCGCCGGTGACGGTGGGCACGGCATAGCTCTCGAAGGCGTTGCCGAGTTCGGGGTCGTACCGGTCCACGGCCTTGACCAGGCCGAGGGCCGCGACCTGGCGCAGATCGTCCAGGTTCTCGCCGCGGCTGCGGAAGCGCCCGGCGATGCGGTCCGCCATGGGCAGCCAGGCCTCGACGATCTCGTCGCGGAGCGCGTCCCGCTCCGGGCCGGCGGGGAGGGCGGCGAGCCTGCGGAAGGCCTCGGCGGTGTCGGGGGCGTCGTCGTGGGGGTGCTGCTTTGTGCTCATGTGAGTCGGCATGATGCGTCGCAATTCCCTTGCAGATGCTCTGGGTCGGACCGTCACCGTGGGAGCGCATCCGCTGCGGGACAGGGGCGCCGGTGGCGACGCTTCACGCCGCTCCCACGGGCGTGCCTCCTGTCCGAAGCACTGAAGGGCGCCTGCCCCGGGCCCTCACACGCAAACCCGGAGAGGTTTCCCGCGGTCGCGCAGGGTGACCCGACGCGGACCGGGATCGACGGTCGAGCAGGGCTTCACAAGGTCGAGCGGGGCCCCGGTTCACGCCGTTCGGCGTTCTCCTGCGGCAGCAGCAGTTCCTCGTACCGGCCCAGAACGAGCACCACTCCGAGCATGAGCGGCGGGATGAGCACAGCGAGCATCGCCATGGCGGGTCCTTCCCCAGGGAGGTGTGACCCGGGTCTCCCCCAGGCCGTGGCGCAAACCAAGGCGGGTGTGGCGATCCGGTGTGCGGAACCCGTGTCGGCTCCCGGTGTTCGGGTACGCGGTGCGGACCCCCGAAGCTCTGGAGGGAGACATGCAGCGAGGCAGCGACCGGCTGAGCGTCCACCGGGACGACGAGATGAAGCACGAACTGCAGGGTCTGCTCAGGTCCGGGCATCCCACGCGCAGTGAGGAGTGGCACGACCCGGAGCCGGCCGCCGAGGACGACCCCGAGGTCGCGTACGGGCCGGTGACACCGAGCCGTGCGCCGACGTCTCTGGAGTCGGTGCGGCTGGATCTGGCCCGGCTCCTGGGCCGCAAGGCGTTCCCGGCCGGCTCGCGCGAGCTGGCCCGCGAACTGCGCGGCCACCAGGCGCCCGACACCCTCGTCGAGGCTCTGGAACGGCTGCCGCGGCAGGAGCGCTACGGCAATGTCCAGGAACTGGCCCAGGCCCTGGTCCGGGCCCGCGAGACCGGGCCGGAGGAATACGCGTAGTGACCGCGCGGGGGTGGCG